>CALHAB010000142.1 GCA_937934185.1 uncultured Ignavibacterium sp.
GTATACGATATTCTTGGTAATGAAGTTGCAGCATTAGTGGATGAATATAAACCCGCCGGCACCTACGAAGTAAATTTTGATGCCTCACATTTATCATCAGGAATTTATTTCTACAGGTTGCAGGCTGGTGCTTTTGTTGAAACCAAGAAGATGATTCTGTTGAAATAGTATCTTTAATTTCCAGAGATGACATCTTTTCTTTGGATGTCATCTCTTTTCAAATTATTGTTTCTTATAATAGCCCAGCGCTTCTGGCAAGTGTTTTTTAATATCAGCGATTCTTGTTTCATCAGAAGGGTGAGTGCTTAACCATTCCGGTGGTTTTTGTCCGCCTGCTTGTGACATTCTTGTCCAGAAATCCACAGCTGCTTCCGGATTGTATCCTGCCATTGCCATAAAAATTAAACCAAGCCGGTCTGCTTCGCTTTCGTGCGTCCTGCTGAATGGGAGTATTACACCAACAGTACTTCCAACACCATAGGCAGTAAGAAAAATATTTCTGGTTGCTTCCGGTTCATTCTGAAGTGCAACTGAGAGTGCCATTCCACCAAGCTGCTGTAATAAACCGTAACTCATTCTTTCTGCACCGTGCTGAGCAATTGCGTGGGCAATCTCGTGACCCATCACAACAGCAAGTCCTGTTTCATCTTTTGTTAATGGAAGAATTCCTGTATAAACAACAACCTTCCCACCGGGCATACACCAGGCGTTTACTTCGTTGCTTTCTACAAGATTAAACTCCCATTCATATCCTTGAAGCTGATTCATCATATTATTCTGCGTGAAATAAGTTTCAACTGCCTTTTGAATATTGACGCCAACTCTTTTAACCATTGCAACTGCTTCTTTATCTTCACTCAATTTATTCTGTTTGAGAAATTCTCCATATTGCTGAAAACTTAATGCATTTATCTCCGAAGCAGGAATCAGACTAATCTGTTTTCTTCCTGTAATCGGAACAGTGCTGCAATAATAAACCAGCAATGCAAGGAGAAATAATGATAGATAGATTTTTATTCTTTTCATTTTAGCTTCCTAGTGATTTTTATTTTCTCTTTGAAATATAACAACTTTATAAATTTATAAAATTAATTCTCCACTTTATCCTCAGCCGCAAAATCTGATTTTTGATTGAGGTATATTTGCATATGTAAAAATGAATTAAGAGGAAAAAATGCAAATTGGAATCGTAGGACTTCCCTACTCAGGCAAAACAACTTTATTTCAAACAATAACAAAAACACTTTTAGACCCGACTGAACTGACTAAATCCGAAACGCATCAGGCAGTTATTAAAGTACCAGATAAAAGATTGGATAAGCTGACTGAAATTTTTAATCCGAAGAAAAAGGTTAATGCAACAATAGAAGTTGTAGATGTGGTTGGCTTACAGAAAGGTGATTCGGGTTCGACTCAGTTTACCGGAAATTTCCTTTCAAAGGTAAAAACCAACGACGCGCTTGTTCAGGTTGTAAGACTATTTGATAATCCCGCAGTGCCTCATCCAGATGGTTCAATTGATATGATGCGGGATATAAATGCATTCGAAACGGAATTTATTCTTTCTGATATGGCTTTGATCGAAAAGCGAATTGAAAGTATTAAAAAGCAAATTCTTAAAACTCAGGATGAAAAACTTAAAAGAGAATTGCCGGTACTTGAAAAATGTCTGGGGCTTCTTCAGGAAGAAAAACCTTTGCGCGACCATCATTTTACCAAAGAAGAACTTCAGATGCTTAAAACATATCAGCTGTTGTCAATTAAACCTATGCTGATTGCTCTTAACTTCGATGAAACACAAACCAATGACACAGAAAAATATCTGTCAGAAGTAGTAAAACATAAATCCGGACATAATACAAAAGTGCTTTTCTTTTTCGGAAAGATTGAAATGGAAATGTCGGACTTGTCCGAGGAAGATGCAAAAGTTTTTATGCAGGATTACGGAATTAGTGAATCGGCTCTCGACAAACTTATACGCGAAGCTTATGATTTACTCGGATTGCAGTCCTTCTTTACCGTTGGTGAAGATGAATGTCGTGCATGGACAATAAAAAAAGGAATGAACGCACAGGAAGCCGCCGGAGAAATTCACACCGACTTCTTCAAAAAATTTATTCGTGCTGAAGTTGTTCATTACGATGATTTTATTGAATGCAATGGTTCATTTGCAAAAGCAAAAGAACTGGGAAAATGGCGACTTGAAGGAAAAGAATACATCGTTAAAGATGGGGATATTATTTCTGTAAGGCACAGTTGATTTAGATAAAATAAATAATTGCAGCAGAGACAACTGCAAAATATTTTTTGCCATTTCGAGGGGCTGTCTAAAAAGTATAAAATTGTCAGGCTGTGCCTGCCTGATGTTTATTAATTCAGTAACATTACGGAGGCAGTCAGCCCTGTCAAAGACTGACATACAAAAAATTAAAAAGATCACTCTTCGACCTGCCACGGGACTAATATTCAAGTCAAGGCGTGTAAACTCAGTATGAAATTTTAAATTACTTTTTAGTCAGGACCTGTGTATATAAAGATTAAATTGGTAAGCTCGGGTTACTTGTATGAAATAAAGTGAATTATTAGTGGACAGATAAGATTGATTTAGTTAAACTGTAAATATCTGTTAAATCTTTGTCATCTGAGTGCCATTTAGTTTAATTCTTACTCCTCCAAAATCCTTATATTTGTACTTAAATTTTAATAAAAGAAGAATTAATTTACATTAAGAGTTCTACTATGGTTATATTCTTAATTCCGAAATAGAAACAACACAAGGTCTGTTTAAAGAGCTAAAAACAGTGTAATTTTGAAAAACAAATTTCACCTGATTGGTGAATTAAATTTTCAAACAAATATACACTGAATAATGAGACCACTAAAACGC
>CALHAB010000143.1 GCA_937934185.1 uncultured Ignavibacterium sp.
CAAGGCGAAATCTTTAACAGACAAGCTTAATACGATCCCTGTCTGTCGGGCAGTATTAAGCTAAAAAAATAGACAGACTATGTACGTAGATGTTCTTTGGATCTTAATTCCGGACGCGGGTTCGACTCCCGCCACCTCCACCAGTCTTCGTTTTGAGTTTACGAAAAACGAAGACTGCAACGGCGAAATCCTGATTTATCAGGATGAAGCCGTGCTAAAAACAACACAACAAAACTCAAAACTTCGCCTTGGTAAACCAGTAAAAATTAAACTATTATGACATATTATTATGTTTACATATTAGAAAGTGAAACAGATAGCACCAAACACTATATCGGATATACCACCGACTTAAAGAAACGAATTATAAAGCACAACAATGGTGAAGTAACGCATACCTCAAAATATATTCCCTGGAAAATAAAAGCGGCAATAGCATTTACAGATAAAACAAAAGCACTAAAGTTTGAAAAATATTTAAAGAGTCATTCAGGAAGAGCGTTCGCAAAGAAACACTTTTGAGTTTGCGAAAAACGAAGACTGCAAGTGTAAAGTGATAAATTAAATTCTTTAAGAAGCTAAACCGTTTCTCTCATCACAGATTTCATTCAAATAAATTTCTAACCATTCTTCATCAAAACAATTGAACATTCGGATGTAATTATCTATGTTTCACCTGTAATTATCAACTATATGAACAGTTATTTGCTAAATATTAAATCATTTATTCTGCAGCAGAAAAACAAGATAATTTTATTTTACAAACTTTTCAGTTTTGAAGGAATTGTTTGGTTTGTATCACTCATTTATTTAGCTACATTATCAAACAACATTGAACAGCATTTCACATTTTGTCCGCTTTCTAACTTAGGATTTGAACATTGTCCAGGCTGCGGTCTGGGAAAATCAGTTTCATTGATTCTTCACGGACATTTTATTGAATCTTTTGATTTTCATTGGTTAGGTATTCCGGCATTGATAATAATATTATTCAGAATTTTTCAACTGATAAGAAATAACTCTAAACTCTATTTCAAACCAATAAAAAAAGGAGAGAACCATGCCTAATGTATTTCAACTTATGCCAAGTCTTGAAGCAGAAGAAATGGCATATATACAGGAGCTTATAAAAGACTTTACTGATCAGCAGGCACAGCAGTTTGCACTAACTTATATGTCGCGAAGAAAAGACCCGACCAACATTTTAATATTTGCTTTGATTGGTTTTGTTGGAATTGCAGGAGTACACAGATTCGTTTTAGGTCAGGTTGGAATGGGTGTGCTTTACCTTCTTACAGGCGGCTTATGTTTGATAGGAACTATTGTAGATCTGGTCAATCATAAAAAACTTGCTTTGGAATTTAACATCAAAACTGCTCAGCAAGTATCAATGTTGATAAAACAATATTCATAGTTTTGAGGGTTGTTTATTTAAAAGACAACCCAAATTAAATTTTTCTTTATCCGGAAAAATTTGAAATACAGACTTCCAAAGGATAAATTACACCCGTTATGAATGAAATTTATTTTTATAAATTAACAGGCGCGGGAAATGATTTTGTTTTTATTGATATGAAACAAAATCCCGAACTCACTTTAACACCCTTACAGATAAAAAAAATTTGTGACAGAAGATTTGGTATTGGTGCTGATGGGGTTATCATCATCAGGGATATTAAAGATTACGATTTCGAAATGCTTTACTATAATGCAGATGGTTCGACAGGCAGTTTGTGTGCGAACGGTGCAAGATGTGCAATCTGGTTTGCAGAGAAAACCAATCGCCTGAAAAATGGAAGAACAAAATTTATTTCCAACGGAGTAGAATATTCTGGTGAAGTTATAAGAAATGAATTAATAAAATTTAACCTGAATCCACCTTCAAAAGTAAAATTAAATTTTAGAATCAAGGCAGCCAATCAACTAATAAAAGCGGATTACATTGATACTGGTTCTCCTCATGTTGTAATTGAGATATCTGATGTTTTGAAAAACTCTGATATTCCCTTTTCAAATTATAAAAACATATCTGAATTCCCTGTTTATCAACTTGGAAAAGAAATCAGATATCACAAAGATTTCGCTCCCGATGGTACGAATGTGAATTTTTATTTGATTGAAGATGAAAAAATCTACATACGAACATACGAGCGAGGTGTGGAAGATGAGACTTTGGCTTGTGGAACAGGCGCAGTTGCAACAGCAATATCAGTTTTTATAAATAAAAAAATTTCTCCTCCAATATCATTAATCACTTGGGGAGGCGAAACATTAATTGTAAATTTCGATGTAGAAAATCAGAAAGTTAGTAATGTAACACTAACAGGTCCTGCAAAGTTTGTCTTTGAGGGAAAAATTTCTGGTAATTTTTTCACTAATTTGGAGTAAAAATGGCAAAGGTTCTTTTCACAATTTCGTACGAGCTTAATCCTGAAAAGAGAGAAGATTACTTTAAGGCAATAAAAGAATTGAAATTACTTGTAAAAACCGAAGGGATTGAATCTTATAATGTTTATGAAGTAAAAGGTAAACCCAATCATTTTCAGGAAATATATGTATTTGCTAATGAGGAAGTTTACGACAATTATGACGACAATACTGACGAACGCGTAAATCTTCTCATCAGTAAAATAACAGATATGACTGTTAACCACTCAGCTAAATACACAACCCTTGTGGAACTTCCCGAATTAGAATCATAAGAGCCCTGGTGGCTCTTTTTTTGTATTATCTCACTCCTTAAGATTGAGCAATTATTAAAATCTAATAAAAGCTATATGAATAAAACCTTACACAGGATTTACATAGGATTATTTTTTCTTATTGGTATATCGTTAAATATATTGCTGGCAGTTAATGGCTATTCATATTACTCAACATCAATTGAAGCATAATAGGTTTACACGATGAACGATGCAAAAATTTTTCCGCTATTGGCACATTGCACATCTACCCTTTGCAATAATTATATTTATTATTATGATTGTTCACATGATAGTAACAATTATTTTTGGTTAAAAATGGATTTTTTAAGGAGAAAAGAATGAAATTCAAACCTGTTTATATCTACGGAGCACTTTTGATTGTTGTTATTGCAGTAATAATAATTGCAACAAATCAGAGAGATAAAAAAATCTCAGCAATTGATGAAATTGCAAATAAACAAATGCCCCAAGACGATGTCCATAAAAATCTCGGGAAAGAAGGTCAAATGCCTCACGGTCAGGTAAAGGTAAGCGAAGAAATAAAAAAGAAAATGGAGGAGCTGAAAGCTGCTGTTGATGCTAATCCTAATGATACTAGCAAAATCAGGGAATATGCTGATTTCTTATTGGCGGCACACAAACCAGATGAATCGATTCAATATTATGAAATGATACTGAAGAAAGATCCGAAAAGAAAAGATATCCGGTTTTCTTTAACATTTATCTATTACAATAAAGGTGATCTGGATAAAGCTGAAGAAGAAACAAATAAAATTTTAGCAATAGATAAAAATGATTCGATGGCAAAGTATAATCTTGGAGCTATTGAAGCTACACGAGGAAACGATGAGAAAGCCCGTGAAATCTGGAATAAACTTATTCAGGACGATCCTAAATCTGAAACTGCTGAACTTGCAAGGAATGCATTAACAATGCTGAAGTAAATGGAAGAAGTAATTGAAAATCTGATAGCTTAGCTTTTGTTATTTTTCTTTAATTTTTTTGATTTTCGTCTTTATTATTTTAAGCCTTATATCAGTTTCAGCTACCGGAAAACAAAATATAAATTTCCTGTATCTCAGAATTCATTCGATGAAAACACTGTTTTAATTAATTATAATCTCTATCTCGTCAAAATAACTAGTCTTTCAATTTCTTATGAAGGCTCTTTTGAATCGAAAAGAACTGCCAGTCGAATTTTGATTGGTATTTCATCAAGATTTTGAATCCGAGTTATAATATATCCTTTCTAAAAAAAACCTTTATCTCTATCTTTGTTCAAGTAATTATTCATTCATAAAATTTTTTCTATGCACGAATATATTGGAGCAGTTCACATACATTCTGTTTTTTCAGATGGAACAGGAGAAGTTCCTGATATTGCAAAGTTTGCTGATGAAGTAGGTCTGGATTTTATCATGCTGACCGATCATAATACTGTCAGAGCTCTTCACGAAGGTTATGAAAAATGGTATGGAAACACTCTGTTATTGGTTGGTTGCGAAATCAATGACAAAGAAAATAAAAACCATTACCTTGCATTCGGAATTAATGAAGCATTCTCTACCAGAACTCCAGCAAAAAAATATGTGGCAAAAGTAAAAGAGTTAGGTGGAATTGGTTTCATTGCACATCCGCACGAAAAGAGAACTCATAAAGAACATCCTGCTTATCCCTGGGTAGATTGGGAGATTGATGATTTTACCGGGATTGAGATCTGGAATCATATGTCTGAATGGGTTGAAAATCTTACAGAAGAAAATAAATATCGTTCATTCCTTCATCCGTTAAGAACCATTACTGCACCGCCAAAAGAAACTTTGAAACTTTGGGATGAGCTTAGTCAAAAAAGAAGAGTTGTTGGTATTGGCGGAGTTGATGCTCACGCTCACAAATATAACCTTGTCGGATTTCTTGAAGTTGAAATATTTCCGTATAAAGTTCTTTTCAAATCAATCAGGACTCATGTTCTGCTTGATAAAGAAATTAAAAAAGGAAAAACTCAAAAGGATATTGAAACTGCTAAATGGCAAATATATAATGCACTCAGAGATGGAAGATGTTTTGTTGCAAATGATTATGTAGCAGATTCAAAAGGATTCAGATTTTATGCAGAACAAAAGGGAAAGATTTTTCATATGGGTGAGACTGTTCCGGATTCTAAAAATATTCTTTTTCATGTTTTACTTCCGGGAACAGAATCTGAAATTCGCTTAATCAGAAATGGTCACCTTGTTGAAATGGTTAAAGGTATTTCAGTTGAATTTGAAATAAATAAGAAAGGTGCTTACAGAGTGGAAATTCATAAGGATGGCAGAGCGTGGATTTATGCGAATCATATAAGAGTTGGAATTTAATTGGAAAACAGAAATGAATATATTTTGCGCCCGTAGTTCAATTGGATAGAATGTTGGATTCCGGTTCCAAAGGTTGCAGGTTCGAGTCCTGCCGGGCGCACAAAATTATTTTTGAACAATCACCAATGCTGTATTAAATTTGACGGGTCATTTTTACTAAACTTAAAAGGATCAAGATGATAACTAAAAGAAAAAAACTTACTAAGAAGGAAATTAAAGAAGACAAACTTGTTGAGTTTTATTATAAAGCTCAAAGCTACATCGAAGAAAATAAAAACAAAGTTTTAATGTATGTTGGAGCTCTTGCACTGGTAATCGTTGCAATAATCCTTTATTCAAATTATCGCAGTTCAAAAAATGAAGAAGCAGGAACATTACTGGCTAGAGTAATTGACTTATATGATCAGGGAGCTTATCTTGAAGCTATTGAAGGCAAGCAGGGGACAAATTTAGTAGGACTAAAGAAAATAGTTGAAGATTATGGAAGTACCGAAAACGGTGAAACCGCAAAAATTTATCTTGCAAATGCTTATTCATTTTTAGGTCAATATGAAAAAGCATTCGAACTTTACAAAGATTACAGCGGCTCAAATGATATATATAAAGCAGCTGCGTTAGCTGGTCAAGCCGGATACTATGCAGGAAAAGGCGAGTATGAAAAAGCGGCTAATCTTTTCAAGAAAGCTGCAAGTGTTTCTCAAATAAATCCTAGTCGCCCAGATTACCTTCTAAGGGCGGGAATCAATTATATGAAAGCTGGTCAAAAGGATGAGGCAAAAGCTTTATTTCAAATCATCAGAGATGATTACAAAACTTCTACTGCTTTTGCTCAGGTTGACCGTTATTTTACAGAATTGAACTAAACTGATTTTGACCATTTTTAATCTATTTTTTGCAAAAACCGTGACTTTTCTCACGGTTTTTTGTTGATTTTTTAAAATTTCATTTTCTTGACTTTAGCGGGTTGTATATCTATTTTTTTTAACCATTTTTTAACAATTAATTCTTGGAGATTATGGCAGATACATCAGATTTCAGAAATGGGCTTATTATTAAATTCAGAAATGAGCCATATGTTATTACAGAGTTCCTTCATGTCAAACCCGGTAAGGGTGGTGCGTTTGTTCGTACAACATTGAAAAACCTTAAGACAGGCAGAGTGTTGGAAAATACTTTCAGAGCAGGCGAAAGCATTGAAATAATCAGAGTAGAGAGAAGAAAATTTCAATATCTCTATCGTGACGGTGATTTCCTTGTTTGTATGGACAATGAAACTTTTGAACAGATAAATGTTCCTGTCGAACTTTTTGGTGATTCAGTAGAATTTCTTAAAGAAAGTTCTGAAGTTGAAATACTTTTCAGTGACAATGAAATCATCACTGTCGAACCGCCAATTTTTGTCAATCTTACGGTTACTCAAACAGAACCAGGTTTCAGAGGCAATACCGCAACAGGCGCAGTTAAACCTGCAACCCTTGAAACCGGGGCAACAATCAATGTTCCGCTCTTTATCGAAATAGGGGATGTATTAAAAGTTGATACTCGTACCGGTGAATATGTTGAACGTGTAAAGTCAAATTAAACAGGAGAAGTTTATGGATCTGAATTTAATTAAAAAGCTTGTTAAAATTCTCGAGACCAGTGATGTTACTGATATCGAGATTGAAGAGAATGGAACAAAAATAAAAGTTGCAAAAAAAGTTCGTATTGCTCCGGCAATGCAAACAATCAATGCTGTTCCTTCTCAGCCAGCCTCTGTTTCTGTTCAGCAGCAGGAAGAATTAAAACCCGTTGAAAAGAAATCGACTGAAGAAACTGCTGAAACAAATCTTCATACTGTTCGCTCACCGATTGTTGGTACTTTTTATCGTGCACCGGCACCAGATGCCGATCCTTATGTTCAGGTTGGTGATGTTGTTTCTGTGGGAACGGTTCTCTGTATTGTTGAAGCAATGAAACTTATGAACGAGATTGAATCGGATGTTAATGGTAAGATTGTAAAAATTCTTGTAGAAAACGGAAAACCGGTTGAATACAATCAACCTCTGTTTTTAATTCAACCAATGTAATTCAAAGAATACGGATTATTGTGTTTAACAAAATATTAATTGCTAATAGAGGCGAAATAGCACTTCGCATAATAAGAGCTTGCAAAGAACTTGGAATCAAAACAGTTGCTGTCTATTCTGAAGCAGATAGAGAATCATTGCATGTTACATTTGCTGATGAAGCTGTCTGTATAGGTCCTCCTGTCGGAAAAGATAGTTACCTAAAAATTCCGGCAATAATTTCTGCAGCACAGGTTACCGGAGCTGATGCAATTCATCCCGGATACGGTTTCCTTGCTGAGAATGCAAACTTCTCTGAAATCTGTAATGAATCAGATATAACTTTCATCGGTCCTACTCCTGAAATGATAAATGCTATGGGAGATAAATCCTTTGCTAAAGACACTATGAAAAAGAATGGTGTTCCCGTAATTCCAGGAAGCGATGGAGTTGTTAAAGACTTAAAAGATGCTATAAGAATATCTCACGAGATAGGATTCCCTGTTATAATTAAAGCATCAGCTGGTGGTGGCGGAAAAGGAATGAGAATAGTGTGGGAAGAAAAAGATTTTGAGAAAGCATTCATTACTGCTCAAACTGAAGCTGAATCTGCATTTGGTAATCCTGATGTTTACATAGAGAAATTTCTTGAGAATCCACGGCATATTGAAGTTCAGGTGGTTGGAGACAAACACGGCAATGTTTATCATTATGGTGAAAGAGATTGTTCAGTTCAGCGCCGTCATCAGAAATTAATTGAAGAAGCTCCATCGCCCGTATTGGACGAAACTCTTCGCGAAAAAATGGGTGAAGCCGCTGTGCTTGGCGCTCATTCGGTTAATTATCTTGGTGCCGGAACAATTGAATTCCTGCTTGATAAATATCATAACTTCTATTTCATGGAAATGAACACGCGCATTCAGGTAGAGCATCCTGTTACAGAAATGGTTCACGATGTTGATTTGATTCGAGAACAGATTCTTGTTGCTGCCGGAGAAAAAGCTTCTCCGCCGCCTCATAAACATATGGGACATGCTATCGAATTCAGAATAAATGCTGAAGATCCTGAAAAAGATTTCAGACCAAGTCCGGGAAAAATTACTTCCTTACATTTCCCCGGTGGTTTAGGAGTACGAATAGATTCACATATTTATCAGTCTTATACAATTCCACCTTACTATGATTCACTTATAGCAAAACTAATTGTATGGGCAAAAGATCGTCCGCAGGCGCTTGCCCGGGCCAAAAGAGCACTTGAAGAATTTATTATCGAGGGAATAAAAACCACTATACCTTTTCATCTACAGGTTTTGCAGGACGAAAGGTTTATCAGTGGAAATTTTGATACCGGCTTTTTAGAAAAATTCACATTTAAAAAACAAGATTAAATTCAGAGGTTATTATGAATATTCCGGAAAATTTAAAATACACGAAAGATCATGAATGGGTTCGTGTTGAAGGTAATATCGGTGTAATCGGAATTACCGATTATGCACAAAGCGAACTCGGAGATGTTGTCTTTGTTGATATTGATGAATCACTTACTGAGATTTCCAAAGGAGCTTCCTGCGGAACCATTGAAGCTGTTAAAACAGTAAGTGATGTTTACGCTCCTTTCTCAGGAAAAGTTGTTGAAGTTAATCCAAAGCTTAAGGATAATCCTGAATTATTAAATTCAGATCCGTACGGCGAAGGTTGGATGATCAAAGCTGAAATCAGCAACAATTCTGATCTTGATGATCTCCTTGATGCAGCAGCTTACAAGAGTCTTATTGGTCAATAGTTTTTTGATAAATTGGGAAAAACAAAATTCTGCCACTGTGCGGAGTTTTGTTTTTTCATTTTAAACTAAATTTTAAGAACAATGCAACATTCTGAACTGATACTGATCCTTGATTTTGGCTCTCAATTCACTCAGCTTATTACGAGAAGAATCAGAGAGGCAAATGTTTATTCTGAAATCTATCCTCACACAATTTCATTAGAAAAGATTAAAGAGCTTAATCCAAAAGGAATAATTTTCTCCGGCGGGCCAATGAGCGTTTACGATGATGAAGCGCCTGATGTTGATGATAGAATTTTTGATTTAGGAATACCAATTTTAGGTATTTGCTATGGTTTACAACTCATCTCGAAAAAGTTAAATGGCAAAGTTGAAAAAGCATCTGACAGAGAGTATGGAAGAACAGAATGTGAAGTTTTGAAGGACTCAGTTTTATTTAAGGATGTTAGGAAAAAATCTGTTGTTTGGATGAGCCACGGAGATAATGTTACTCAGCCACCTTCGGGATTTGAAGTTACTGCTGTTTCAAAACACTCACCTGTTTGTGCAATAGAAAATTCTTCCAGAAAAATTTATGGGGTTCAGTTTCATCCTGAAGTTCATCATACCGAAGAAGGTGTGAAAATTATCAGAAATTTTCTTTTCGGAATTTGTAAATGTAAAGGTGATTGGACGCCTGAAAATTTTATCAGTAATAGCATTAAGGAAATCAAAGAAAAAGTCGGCTCGGCTAATGTTATTTGTGCATTAAGCGGTGGAGTAGATTCAACTGTTGCTGCAGTTTTGGTTAAACAGGCAATCGGTGATCAATTAATTTGTATTCATATTGATACTGGTTTGATGAGAAAGAATGAAAGCAAAGAAATCAGTGAACTCTTCAATTCAAAACTAAATCTTAATCACATTCATATTGATGCCTCAGAAATATTTTTAGAAAAACTAAAGGATATTATTGATCCTGAACTGAAAAGAAAAATTATTGGTAATACTTTTATCGAAGTTTTTGAAAGGGAAGCCGGCAGTTTTGAAAATGTAAAATTTCTTGTTCAGGGAACCCTTTATCCTGATGTTATTGAATCTGTATCAGTGAAAGGAGCTTCTGCAACTATTAAAACTCATCATAATGTTGGCGGACTTCCGGAAAAAATGAATCTCAAACTTATTGAACCGTTCAGAGAATTATTCAAAGATGAAGTTAGGAGTGTAGGTCGGGCGTTGAACATTCCCGAAGAGTTTATTGAAAGGCATCCGTTTCCCGGACCAGGCCTGGCAGTAAGAATTCTTGGTGCTGTTGACAAAGAAAAACTTGATATTTTAAGAGAAGCTGACGATATTTTCATTAAAGCAATTAAGAAAAATAATCTTTACAATAAAATCTGGCAGGCATTCGCAGTACTTCTGCCGGTTCAAAGTGTTGGTGTTATGGGTGATTCCAGAACTTACGAAAATGTACTTGCTTTGCGTGCAGTTACTTCTGTTGATGGAATGACTGCAGATTGGTTCCCGTTTGAACATAATTTTCTTGCTGAAGTTTCAAATACTATCATTAATAAAGTTAGAGGTATAAACAGAGTAGTTTATGATATCAGCTCTAAACCACCAGCTACAATTGAATGGGAATAGAATATGGATGCAGAAGAGATAAACAGATTGAAGCAAACAGCTGAAGAGTATATTCTGGCGAAAAAGTATCTGCACGCGGCTCAGATTTATCATCGTTTGCTTGATGAAACCAACAGTATGGACTTTAAATTTCGTCTTGCTGAAATTTATCTTCATATTGGTTTCACTGAAGCTTCTGATAAATATTATGTATCGGTTTTAGAGGATTTCCCTGACAATGATGAAATGCGGATGGAAATATCATCGCTGCTTATTCAAAGCAGAAATTGGGAAAAGTTGATTGAGGTTTTATCGTTGGTTGATTCAGACAAAAAATCAGAAGCTGATTTCATTTTAGGTTTTGCTTACCTGAAAACTAAAGACTATAAACTCTCTAAACATTATCTTGAAAAATTTATAAAGTCTGATAATAATCCCGAGTTAAAAGTAGAAGCAGGTTACTATCTTGGTGTTGTTAATTATTTCGAAAATAATTTTGAAGAGGCAATAAAAAGATTTAAGGAATCAGAATTTCATCATAATAACAATGCGGACTTTTATTTTTATTTGGCTTCTTCCTATCGTATGCTTGGAATGTTTACGCATGCTTCACTTTATATCACCAAAGCTTTAAGACTTAACAAAAAAAAACCGGATATTCTTTTAGAAGCTGCAAAAATTTATAATAAATTAGAACAGTTTAAGAAAGCAAACAAATATCTTGATATGTATAGTGAAGTATCGAAGCGTGTTCCAACTGATTATCTTCTTACTCTGGCTGAAACTTATCTTGGACTCAAACATATTGAAGAAGCTGAAATGGTTATTTCATTGATTGATGAAGATGAATCAGATAATCCTGAAGTGATTGCAATTAAATCAAGAATTCAACAAAGTCTGAAATGAATATTCAAAAATTCAAATTTCTTTCTCTGATTTTTTTATCACTTACTATTCAGTTGGTTGCTCAGAATCTGGATGAACAGAATTTCAGAGAAGCCGTTAAACTATTTAAAGATAAAAAATATCAGACAGCTTTAGTATCATTTCAGAATTTCTCATCCAAAGAAAATCCGAATCAAACTGCCGCTAAATTTTTTGTTGTAAAAACCTTTATCGAATTAAAAAAATATTCTGAAGCAGAAAAAGAAGCAAAAGATTTTCTTGAAAAATTTTCTGCAAGTAAATACGCTGATGAAGTATCAGTTTTACTTATTAAAAGTTTGTTGGAGCAGAATAAATATAATTCCGCTTTTAATCAGGCAGTCAAATTGATTAAATCAACAAATTCGATCTCGTACAGGGTTGAAGCGAAGTCAATTGCTCGAGGAATTGCAAAAAATTATTTGTCAGGTTATGACATAAAAGATTTTTTGGAGAAAGAAAATGAAGATAAAGTAAAAGCTTTTTTACTTTATACACTTGCTGAACTGTATTATCTGGAAGGTCAGTCAGATAAGGCAAAAAATACTTTGAATCAGATTATCGAAGATCACTATCAATCGGATGAATATTTTCTCGCAAAAAATGATTTAAGCAAAGATGAAAAACAGGAACAAAAAGATGAAGTTGTTGTTGGAGTCATACTTCCAATAACTGATAAAGATGGCAAAAGAAATATTGCTGCCGAAGAAATGCTTGAAGGAATAAAGTATGCTTTTCATGAACTCAATTATCAGCGTGAAAATAAAATAGGTTTGCTTATCAGAGACTCTAAAAGGAATGAAAGAGATATTCAAAATATTGTTGAAGAATTTAATTCAGATAAACGGATTAAAGCTGTTATTGGTCCGATTTACAGTGATGAATCCGAAGTAGTCGTTTCCTCAATAAATAAAACTGATCTCGTTTTTATTTCGCCAACAGCTACTGACGAAGACCTGACAGAAAACAATGATCAATTTTATCAGGCAAATCCGCCTTTTACTGTAAGAGGAAAAGTTTTTGCTCAGTACATTTATCTTAAAGAAGGTAAAAGAAATTTTGCTGTTCTGAATTCTCTGGATGGCTATTCACCAATTCTGGCTAAATCATTTTCAGATGAATTTCAAAAATTGGGTGGAAACATTCTGGTTAAAGAAACTTATCGCTCCAAATCAGTTGATTTGTCAAGGCAAATTTCTAATCTGATTCCACACCTTGAGCATTTGGATGGAATATATATCCCTCTATCCGACAGAACTGATGCAGAAGTTATTCTGTCAGAAATGCTAAAGCAAAATGTTCTTGTCCCTGTTTATGGTAATCAGGATTGGTTAAATGCAAAAGGGCTTGAAACATCAAGTACGATTAGTAATACCTTAAAAATTACCTCTGATTATTTTATTGATTTCACCGATAAATCATTTGTTGAATTCAACGGGAATTTTCTTAACACTACGGGAAAAGAAGTTACCAGAAATGTTTTATACGGTTATGACGCTGCTAAATTTCTAACTACTGTTATGAGATCAATTCAGCCAACAAGAAAGACAATTAAGCTGAAGATAGATTCGGGATTAAAAAGCAACGGTTATCACAATAATATTTCTTTCAGCAAAAAGAAAAGAAATTTGTATCTGAATATTCTCAATTATTCAGATGGTAAATTTCAGCTAATTGAAAAATATCGCGGAACAGAATAAAGGAGGCAGCAATTTCTCAGAAGGTAAAAGATCTACCGTTAGATGACCGTCCTCGTGAAAAGCTTATTCTAAGAGGACCGCAAAGTCTATCCGATGCAGAGTTAATTGCAATTTTACTTCGCACAGGAACGAAAGGAAAGTCTGTGCTTACCATTGCTCAGGAGATGATAAATAAAGAAGGAAACCTTGCTGTATTATCATCTAAATCTCATTCGGCATTATTAAAAACCAATGGTATTGGAAGAGATAAAGCTGCTACTCTGGTAGCTGCTTTTGAACTAGCAAAAAGAATTCTTCATCAGCAAAAGTGGCTGTTCGATAAAAAAATTACTTCACCATCAGATGTGGCAGAAATTTATATTCCTCTTTTGAAAAATGAGATCAAAGAGCAGTTTTGGGTTCTATGTTTGAACAATTCAAATAAAATCATCAGACAAGAAGCTATTTCAATTGGTAATCTTAACTCAAGTGTAGTTCACCAAAGGGAAGTCTTTAAAGTTGCAATTGATAATAATGCGGCAAGTATAATTTTAATGCATAATCATCCAAGCGGAAATACGGAACCAAGCAACGAAGATATCGTCATAACTAAAAAACTGGTTGAAGCGGGTAAAATAATGGATATTCCCATTTTTGATCATATAATAATTGCTGGCAATAATTACACAAGTTTTGTTGAAAGAAGGCTTATTTAATTGATAAAAAATTATTAAATTGCACTTCGAATGACGAATTTCTTTTTGTAATTTCAATTAAAATAATAAATTTGCGTAGGTACTTTAATCAATAAACAAACAAATACCGGAGGTAGTAATGAAAATGGTAAGTAAAATGAAATCAGTCGTTGTGATCGGCGGAATAGCTGCAATGACTGTTTTTCTTAGTGCTTGCGGCGGTCTTAGTGAAGCTCAGATCGCTGAACTCAATGCTTTAAAAAGTGAAGTTCAGTCTTTAGAGAATGAAGCAAATTCACTCAAAGAAGAAAGAGCAAGACTTGAAAAGCAGATTGCTGAACAAGAAAGAAAACTTGCTGAATGCCAGAAGCAAAAGGATGAAACAAGAGCTAATCTTGAAAAGCTTCCTAAATAATTAATTAACTAAGATTTTTTAAATAGTATCGGAGGAATAGTAATGAAGAAATTAAATTTAATCGGCATTCTTTCCCTGTTGTTCATCTTCTCTGCAGTAAGTTTTGCTCAGGAGATGACCAAAGAACAGTGGGAAGCTGAAATGAGCAGACTAAAAGCTAAAAAGGATGCTCTAACTCAGGAAATTAGTGCTTTAAGATCAGATATTGATAATCTTAAAGCTAAAAATCTTCAGGATCCTGAAGAGTGCATAGACGAACTTTATCAAATGGTTGGTGCTAACAGAAATGATGTTGCTAACTTCAGACAAGCAGTCAATGAACTTGACGGAAAAATTAAAAGAAAAGAAGGTCCGAAAGCTGACAGACAAAAAGATCTTGATGCATTAAAGAAAAACAGAATTAGTGCATTACCTGAATTCTTCAGCAAAGTTCATGTTGATATGCAAAAAGCATTAGACAACTGGGTTGAAGAACCTAAGGAAATTATGTACACAGTTGTCAAAGGCGATCACTTATGGGGAATTGCCAAAAAGAAAGAACATTACGGCAATCCATTCGCTTGGCCTGTAATTTACAGAGCTAATAGAGATAAGATAAAAAATCCGGATTTAATTTATCCTAAACAGGTATTTAAGATTCCAAATCTTACTGAAGAAGAAAAAGCTAAATACGAAAAAATCAGAAAGAACTGGAAACCAGCTCCTGTTCAGTAAAAAATTTGAGTGTTTTTTATAAATATTCCATAAGCCCTTGTCTTTATTGATAAGGGCTTTTTGTATTTAAATTATTATGACAGTTGTTGAAAAGAAAATAACTTTATCTAATGTTGATTTAGCATCGTTGCTTGGAGTTAATGATGCTAATCTTAATCTGCTTGAAGATAAATTTAATGCATCTATCACAGTTCGCGGCGATGTCGTAAGCATTAAAGGTGTGCTTGAAGAAGTTGAATCAATAGAGAAGATTTTAAAGGAAATGATTTATGTGCTTAATACCAGTGGTAAATTAAATGCGAATGATGTTGAAACAATTCTCAATCTTACAGTTGAAGGTAAAGAAGTAGTTTCTGAAAATGAATTTGATTCAATAATACTTTATACCAAAAGCGATGTTGTTAAAGCCAAAACACCCGGACAAAAAAAATATGTTCAGATTGCACAAAAGAATGACATTTGTTTTGCAATAGGTCCTGCAGGAACCGGAAAGACTTATCTGGCTGTTGCTCTTGCAGTTTCCGCCCTGAAAAAAGGATTAGTAAAAAAAATAATTCTTGCTCGCCCGGCAGTTGAGGCAGGTGAGAGTCTCGGATTTTTACCCGGTGATTTTCAGGAAAAAATTGATCCTTATCTTCGTCCTTTGTATGATGCTCTGGATGAAATGCTTCCGACTGAAAAACTCAGAACTTACATTGAAAAAGGAATTGTTGAAATCGTTCCGCTTGCTTATATGCGCGGAAGAACTTTGAATAATGCTTATGTAATTCTTGACGAAGCTCAGAATGCTACTGCTCTTCAGATGAAAATGTTTTTAACAAGATTAGGTGCAAATTCAAAAGCAATAATAACCGGTGATATTACACAAATAGATTTACCACCGAAAACAAAAAGTGGGTTAATTCAGGCAAAAGAAATTTTGCAGGGAATCAGCGGCGTTGGGTTTGTTTATTTTGATAAAGAAGATGTTGTTCGCCACAAATTAGTTAAGGACATCATAAATGCTTATGAAAAATATTCTAACGGAAACGGAGATTAAACTTATTTTGAATTCTTGCTCTCGTTCCAATACTTATCCATTTCCTCCAGATTTGAATCGGCAACTGATTTGCCTTCAGCTTTCAATTTATCTTCAATGAACTGAAATCTTTTAATGAATTTATTATTTGTAAATCTTAAAGCCTCTTCCGGATTAACTCCTAAAAATCTTGCGTAATTAACCAGAGCGAAAAAGACATCACCAACCTCTTCTTCTAATTTTTTTGAAAGTTCTTCGGATTCTTCTTTTGAAGAGATTAATTTTTTCTTTTCTTCAATCTCGTGCATTTCCTGAATCTCTTCAATCACTTTTTTCCATACATCAGCTTTGTCAGTCCAGTCAAAGCCAACTTTTGCCGCTTTCTCCTGCAAACGATGGGCTCTTTGAAGAGCTGGTAAATAAGGTGGAACGCCGTCAAGAATAGATTCTCTGCCTTCCTCAAGTTTAATTTTCTCCCAGTTCTTTTTAACTTCTTCAGAGCCATTTACCTGTGTATCACCAAAAACATGCGGATGTCTTCGAATAAGCTTTTCTTTTATTGTTTCAATTACATCATCAATTGTAAAGTGATTCTGCTCTTCAGCTATAACTGTGTGAAATATAACATGTAATAACAAATCACCTAATTCCTTTTTCAATTCATCAAAATCTTTTTTATCAATTGCTTCAACAACTTCGTAAGCTTCTTCAATAGTTGCAGATTTAATTGAATCATTAGTTTGCTCTCTGTCCCAGGGACACTCAACTCTCAGTCGTTTAACTATCTGAACTAATTCATTAAATTTGTTTTGCGTCATTTATTCTCCTTTTTTTGTGACCAAAAATAGTTAAAAATATTCAGTAAAATTTTGGAGCTAAAAATGTTCGAAGAAAAAATTAATCAGCTTGGTTTTGAATTACCTGAAGTTGCCAAACCATTGGCTGCTTATATTCCCGCAAAGAAAATTGGAAATCTTGTTATGACTTCAGGTCAGGTTCCTGTTGTTAAAGGTGAAATGAAATATGCAGGAAAAGTTGGAAAAGATATTTCCGAAGAAGACGGACAAAAAGCTGCTCAAATCTGTGCATTAAACTGTCTGGCAGCAATTAAAGGTGTTATAGGCTCACTCGATAACATCGAGGAAATTGTAAAGCTCACAGTCTTTGTAAACAGTGCAAAAGGTTTTACATCACAACCTAAGGTTGCAAATGGAGCATCGGAACTTTTAGGTAAAATATTTGGCGATTACGGATTACATGTGAGAAGTGCCGTTGGTGTAAATGAACTTCCTTTAAATGCTGCGGTGGAAATTGAAATGACTGTAAGAGTAAAATAGTTATGAGTGTTTGATTATTCCTTTAACAAAAAATTATTATGAAAAAAGATCTAATTTTTTTAACCGGATTTATGGCTTCAGGTAAAAGTACTATCGGACCAATATTGGCCAACACAATCGGCTGGGAATTTCTTGATCTTGATAAAGTAATTGAGCAGAAAGTAAATAAAAAAATAGTTGACATATTTAAGGATGAAGGTGAAGAGTATTTCAGAAAACTTGAATCAGAAACTTTGAAAGAATTAACTAAACTTTCCGGATATGTAATTTCTCTTGGCGGAGGTACAATTGAAAGTGAAGAAAATTTAAGCCAGATTAAACAGAATGGTATTTTAATTTATCTGGAAACCTCTCCCGAAGCTGCTTACAAAAGGTTAAGATTCAAGCGCGATAGACCAGCATTACTTTTTAATGAAAATGAACCAACCAAAGAAGAATTCCTTAATCGCATTAACACAATTTTGAACAGAAGATTAAAATATTATAATCAGGCAGATTTGAAAATGAATACCGATAATAAACCTATTGGAATTACAGTTGACAAGCTTGTTAAAATTCTAAGAAAGGATTTTCATATTGAAGAGAATTGAAGTTAAAACACAACATAAATCTTATGATGTTCTTGTTGGAAGGAATGTTCTCGATAAAATCGGGACAGATTTAACTAAGTACAACAGTAAAGCTTTACTCATTTGTGACCGGAATGTTTATAGATATCATCAAAGTAAAATAAATAAAATAATCCATTCAAATAAAAAATTTTATTTTTATCTTTTTAATCCCTCGGAAAAAAATAAAAATCTAAAAAGTGTCGAATTGATTTATAAACATCTTCGGCAGAGCAATTTCTCAAGGAAGGATATCGTTGTTGCTTTAGGTGGTGGAATAACAGGCGATGTATCAGGTTTTGCAGCTGCAACTTATATGAGGGGAATTCCTTTTTACCAAATTCCTACAACACTTCTATCAATGGTTGATAGTTCTGTTGGAGGTAAAACCGGCGTGAACTTTCTCGGTTACAAAAATCTTATTGGTGCTTTTTATCAACCTCAGAAAGTTTATGCTGATCTGAATTTTCTGGAGACACTACCATTAAGAGAAATAATTTCTGGCGCCGGTGAAATATTTAAGTATACATTTCTTGCTGATGAAGAAAATTATTTTATGATAAGAAACAAACTTTCAGAAATTATTTTACAAAAAAAGTTTGATGAGAATCTGATTATCAGATGTATTCAGATTAAAGCATCGGTAGTTGAAAAAGATGAGTTTGAAACATCGGGAATAAGAAAAATCTTAAATCTTGGTCATACATTTGCACACGCCTTTGAATCTGCATTCAATTTTCAGATTAAACATGGTGAGGCCGTAATTGCAGGAATATTCGCTTCGTTAGTTGTTTCAGAGAAGCTTGGTTTAATTACAAATTCATACTTAAAAAAATATTTTTCTGATTTTGAATTTCTGCCCTTTAATAAAAAAATTCTGAAAGCTGATTTGAAAAAAATAATAAACTTTATGAAATCTGATAAAAAGACCTCTGATAATAAAATTAAACTGGTTCTTGCTTCAAAGCCGGGAAATATTTTTATTGATGTTCAGGTTGATGAGAAAATAATCGAAAAATCTCTAAAGGAATTATTTCAATTCTATAAAACGGTTTAAAAAGAAAACTGTTGGATGGTGAGGGCGACATCCAACAGTTTCGTGTGTCATTTTTGGAGGGATGCTATGCTTAAACTATTTCATCCTAATCTTGACAATGTTGGTGCCATTTATTTCGCTTTTTCTTTTATGCGTTTTGATTATTTTTTTAAATAGAAAACACGGCAAATGGAAAATTTTACAGGTATTTTTCACTTTTTACCGCTTTAATATTATAAAATGGAGTTTTTGCAATGACAGATTTAATAGTAAATACTGATTTGGATTTAAAGGAAGAAATTCTAAAGCTGAAAAAGCAATTGAATGCTGTAATTTTAGCTCATTATTATCAGGAATCCGAAATTCAGGATATTGCTGATTTTGTTGGAGACAGTTTAGAACTTGCCAGGAGAGCTAAGTCAACCGATGATGATGTAATAGTGTTTGCCGGTGTGCATTTTATGGCTGAAACCGCAAAGATTTTAAATCCGAATAAATTAGTATTGATTCCAGACCTTGAAGCAAGCTGCTCTTTGGCTGAAGGTTGTCCAGCTGATGAATTCAGAAAATTCAGGGAAGCACATCCCGATCATATTGCAATTACATATATCAATTGCACAGCTGAAGTAAAAGCATTAAGCGATATAATTTGCACATCAAGTAATGCAGAAAAAATTATCAGTCAGATACCTGCTGATAAACCAATTCTGTTTTCACCGGACAGAAATTTGGGGAAATATCTGATAAAGAAAACAGGAAGAGATATGTTGTTATGGGATGGAAGCTGCATAGTGCACGAAACATTCAGTGAGAGAAAAATTCTTGATTTGAAAGTAAGATATCCTGAGGCAAAACTTATTGCTCATCCGGAATGCGAAGAACCGGTTTTAATGCACGCTGATTTTATTGGTTCAACCAGTAAGCTGTTAAAATTTGTTCAGGAAGATTCTGCGGTTAGTTATATCGTAGCAACAGAAACAGGAATTATCCATCAGATGAAAAAGGTAAGCCCAGATAAAATTTTTATTCCGGCACCACCCCAGGATGAATCCTGTTCGTGTAATGAATGTCCGTATATGAAATTAAATACAATGGAGAAAGTTTATCTGTGTATGAAAAATAAATTTCCGGAAATAAGGTTGGATGAGGAGCTTCGGCTCAAAGCGCTAAAACCTATTGAACGAATGCTCGAAATGAGCTGATCATTTACACTTTTTTAATTGAATCTTAAAAACAGTGCCTTCGTTTGGGATTGACGATTTGACAAATATTTTTCCTCCGTGGTAACCTTCAATAATTCTTTTTGAAAGACTTAATCCCAATCCCCAACCACGTTTCTTTGTGCTGTAACCAGGTCTGAATACATCCTTTCGTCTTTTCAGATCAATGCCTTTTCCGTTATCAGCCACCTCAATTTCAGAATATTTCCTACCTTCAGATATATTAATGGTAATTAAACCATTTTTATCTTCAATAGCATCAAGAGAATTTTTGATCAGATTTTCGATGACCCATTCGAATAAATCTGAGTTTATCATTGCACAAAGATTTTTATCTCCTCCGATTTTTAACTCAATTGTTTTTCCTGTTTGCGGCAATCTTCTGTTGAAATAATCAGTCACTTTGCTTACTTCTTCAAAAAGATTCTGAGGTTTTAAATCGGGTTTACTCCCTATTTTTGAAAAACGAATTGTAATCTTATTAAGCTTTTCAACATCGTTTGAAATTTCTTCGGCGATGTCTAAAACTTTATTGGGATCATTGTAGTTAAGTTTTAACATTTCAAGCCAGCCCATAAGACTTGAAATAGGTGTCCCAAACTGGTGAGCTGTTTCTTTAGCCATTCCAACCCAAATATTGCTTTGCTCGGATTTCTTTATATAGCTGAATCCAATGTATCCGAGCAGAATAAATAATGCAGCAATTGCAATCTGAAGATAAGGATAAAACTGAAGTTGTTTAATAAGTTCAGAATCACCGTAGTGGATTCTTGTCAGGATTAAAGTATCAGCATAGGTAATATTTATCGGCGGATGAATCTCATCCATTTCTTTCATCATTTTATATAAAATTTTTTCCTGCTGCTGCTTTGAGAGGGTTGAGTCAAGTTTGATATTTCTTAAATCAGTTTTGCTGTCGAGATTTATATTGTCATCTTTGTCCGTTAAGATGAGAGGAAAGTCTATCGGCTTTATTATGTTTTCAAAGAGAAAAGTAATATCTGCATCAGGATTATTTGTATTGGCTATGTACTCAATTCCTTTTGCATAAAGTTCAACGATCTGTCGTTCTTTTTCCTGAAGTTTTGAGACAAGTTGATTAGTATAATAAAGAGTGCCGAAGGCAATTGCCAATGCGATTAAAATCAAAATGAGTTTAAAGTTTACTGAGGCAGGTCCGCCTGACATTTTCATAATAGTTAAAAATTTTTTTCACAAGATCGTATCAGAATAAACTAAAATCCAGACGATAAAATCTGACTTAAAATATTTATTTGTTTACCCAAAATGTTTGTTTTCTTTTGGGACCGACTGAGATGATTCTGATATTAATACCGGAATGTTTTGCAATAAAATTCAGATAATCTTTGGTTTTTTCCGGCAATGAATCATAATCTGTACAGTTGCTTATATCTTCCAGCCAGCCATCAACTTCTTCATAAATTGGTTTTACATTGTTTAGATGTTCAACATTCGTGGGAAATGTTTTTAATCTTTTACCATTCAATTCATAGCCAACACATACTTTTATTTTTTCATAGCTGCTTAATACATCAAGCTTTGTAACAGCAGCAGAAGTTATTCCGTTTATCATCTTGGAATATGAAACAAGAAAGGCATCAAACCAGCCGCAACGACGAGGACGGCCTGTTGTTGCACCGAATTCAGCACCAATCTGTCTGAGTTTTTCACCTTCTTCATCAGTCAGCTCTGTTGGGAATGGACCGTTTCCAACACGGGTGGTATATGCTTTAACAATTCCAATTACAGAATCAATCCTTGTTGGTGGAATTCCGGTTCCTGTACAAGCTCCGCCTGAAGTTGGATTACTTGAAGTAACAAAAGGATAAGTACCGTGATCAACATCGAGAAATGTTCCTTGTGCACCTTCGAGTAAAACTGATTTACCTTCGTCAAGCGCCTGATTAAGATATGCAGGAACATCTTTAATATATTTATCAATTGCTTTGTCGAATTCAAGATATTGTTTTACAATTGCCTCAACATCCAAACCTTCGTGGGAGTAAATTTTCTGCAACAAATCATTTTTCTCCTTAAGATTCACCCGGATTTTTTTCTCTAACTCAGTTCTGTTAAGCAAGTCTACAATTCTGATTCCTTTGCGGGCATATTTATCAATGTAACAAGGGCCGATTCCTCTTCCTGTAGTTCCGATTTTTTGTTCACCAAGTTCGCTTATTGAATCAAGAAGTTTATGATAGGGCATAATCAGATGAGCATTCTGGCTGATATATAATCTGCCATCAACGCTGATACCGTGTGATTCTAGAAGAGCTATTTCTTCAAGTAATGCCTGAGGGTCTATAACCACACCATTACCGATTACGCAAATAACATTCTCTCTCAGAATACCTGAAGGAATAAGATGAAGAATGTATTGTTTGTCGCCAATCATCACCGTATGGCCGGCATTAGCGCCGCCCTGATAGCGCGCAACGATATCAAAATTTTCGCTGAGAATATCAACAATCTTCCCTTTGCCTTCATCGCCCCATTGAGAGCCGACTAAAACGGTTGCACTCATTTGATTTCCTATTAAGATGGGATTTAATTGAACAAAATAAAGCTCCGGTTTATTTGCCGGAGCATTTATATAAAATTATTCGCTTAAGCTTTTAACAGCTTCATCTACAGATTCGTAGGTTTCAAAAATTGTAATAAGTTTTGTAATGATGAGAAGACTTTCGATCTTATCGCCAACATTGGCAAGTTTGAGATTTCCATTTTCCTTCTTCATAGTAGTTAAACCACTGATTAACATTCCCAAGCCGGAGCTGTTCATAAATTTTACTCCTGATAAATCAACTATTACATTCTTTTTGCCTTCGTCAATTAGTTTGTGTAAGAGCTGATTAAAATCCTTCGTGTCATCTCCTCCCATAACATCGCCTTTAAGTTCAACAACAACTGCATTATACTTTTCATAAGTTTTAATCTTCATAGATAATCTCCTAAAAATGTTTGTGTGAAATTAAAGAAGCAGTATTACTCATGCAAGTTGGTTTTATCATATTTATTTGCCTATCATCATTTTATATGGCTGTTTTTATATTTACAGTGTATTTTAGGAACAAGTAAAATAATACATCGTCTAAACCCTATGAATTCTGACAATAAAAAAGAAGATATGGAACAGCCCAAAATATTAACTCTTGATGATGATTTTTCGTTAATCAAACAATTTATTGACGGTGATCATGATTCATTTAAAGTTCTGGTAAACAGGCACAAAGAAAAAGTGCGGAATATAATCTACCTTACTTTAATGGAGCCCGATGTTATTGATGATATTGCTCAGGATGTTTTTATTACTGTATTTAAGAATCTGAAACATTTCAGATTTGAATCTCAATTTACAACATGGCTTTACCGAATTACAGTAAACAAATGCAAAGATTATCTGAGAAAGAAAGCTGTAAGAAAAATATTTTCACCAATTAAAGATGAAGAAGAAGACATTGCTTCATTCAGAATTAATGAAGATCCTGATATTAAAGAAATTGTCAGAAATGCTATAGCCAAACTGCCTGATAAACTTAGAATTCCTTTAGTGTTAAGGGATATGGAAGGTTTCAGTTATCAGGAAATTGCCGAGACGCTTAATTGTGAAATAGGAACTGTCAAATCAAGGATATTCAGGGCACGTGAAGCGCTCAGGAAAATTCTTGAACCACTTGAAAAGGAGCTGTTTGTATGACACATAGCAGATACGATATTGAAATGTTATCAGCTTATCTCGATGGCGAGCTTTCACAAAAAGAAAAAATTTATATTGAAGAAAAAATAAAATCATCGCTCGAACTTCAGAGAAAGTTAAATGAGCTGAAAAAATTAAAATCAGTTACTAATGAGTCGAAGCCCGTTCTGGAGGAATCATTTTACTTCGAACAGCGGTTGATGGCTTCGTTGAATTTTTCAAGGAGTAAATCTGAAAAAATCAGAAAGTGGCTTCCTGTATTTACATTTTCCGGTTTAGCTGCTGCTCTGATTTTTGTTTTAAGTATTAATCCTCAATTCATCAGAAATATCATTGAACAACAGAAGGGAAACCTTGCTGATTTTTACAAATCAAATCTGAAGCCTTTGCTTTATGCAGCAAACCTATCAAGTGAAGACATCTTTAACTTTGCTTTGAATGAAGAACTTCCGCTCGATCCTTCTAATTCTCAGATTTTGAAATTAAGTTATGACCAAACAGGTAAAGAATATTTTGAAATAAAACAGAACTCCGAAGCTAGTTCAAAAAATAATCTTAACAATTTTGTAAGTGCTCTTGAGCTGAGTGAATTTGAAAAGACTCAAATGGATTCTATACTTAAAGTTTACTCTGAAAAAATATCAGCTCAGGTTTTGGTTAGTGATAAAAACGCCATTGCAATCAATCCGAATATCTGGAATCTCCGCAAAGCCATTCTTGCGGATATTATCACATTTGCAAAGAAACACGGTAATGAAAATTTCCGAAAAATTGCTCCTATTGATAAAGTGCCTCTTCCAGATAAAAATATTGTCTGGTTAGAAAAAGTTAAAACACAATCACCAAAAGATTTTATTTTTGTTACCCCGGACACTGTTTTTTCAGCTGAAATTAATATTGATTTTGCTGAATTAAACAGAGATATGATAAAAGCTACTGAAGAATTAAAGAAAATTGAAAAAGAAAACAGCAGGCACAAAATTCTTTTCAAATTTCCTAAGGACAGTTCTTTAGCTGATTTGAAAGAAAACATAAAATCCGATAAAAGCTTCAGGATATTTGTACATAATAATGGTGTTCAGGTTCATCTGGAAAAGTTTGAAATTCCTGATTTAGAACTTCCTGATTTTGATTCAATTGCTTCAATCATTAGTGAAGCTACCAGAAATTTCTCGGTTGTAAATGTTGGTCCGCCTCAATTACCTGAAGTGCCGGTTTCAAATAATTTTCGAATCAAAAGAGAGACTAACTACTTTCCGAAGAATCGTGAAGTGAATGTTGATTCTGTTATTGAAGAAAATAACAGACGAAATGAACTCGGTAATAAAAGACGGCAATCAAACAATAACTTACATAATGATTCTTCATCAAACGAAATTAAAATAATGGTTGATAGTTTAATCATTAAACAGAACGAGGAATTGAGAAGACAGATTGAACAACTGAGAAAAGAAATAGAAAAATTCCGCCACGATATGCAGAATATGAAGAACAAGGAAAAGATTGAACAGTATGAGGAAATTATAAAAATGCTGGAAGACCAGATAGAAATTTAAAATTCCGATTTTATCCTTTCCATCCATCCACTTATTGCACCGCTTATTTAATATAATTAAGATTATTGAAAAACACCCCTTTGTGATTTCTATTCTTTAGTTTAATTTTCTGCACAACAAGAAATAGCAATCAATGTATTTTAAAGTATTATCCGAAACTTTATAAAAAGTTTGAGTTACGCAGAGTAGATTGTTGAGACAAATAACTATGTCAAAGAAGAATTTTAAGATGTAAGATTTCTGGAGAAAATTAAAAATAATATTGCCGGAATGTCGTGGAGATTAAAAGTGAATTTTTAATTAAGCCCGGATATTTTATAACAGCTCTACTCAGTATGATGATATAACTTTGCTTATATTAAAGTGGAATAAAAATTAAAAGGAATAACAGATGGCAGAATTTAACACAACACTCAAAGAACAAGGTGATATAAGCATTATTAAACTTAAAGGTTTTCTTGATGCTCACACTGCACCTGTTCTTGAAAATAAATTTAATGAACTTATCAGCAACAGCAGATATAAAATTGTTGTTGACTTCAAAGATCTTGCTTACATAAGTTCAGCAGGATTGGGAGTGTTTATGGCTTATATTGAAAAGGTTCGCGAGAATAATGGGGATATTAAACTTGCATCAATGAATGACAAGGTTTATAACATTTTTGATTTGCTTGGTTTTCCGCTTCTGTATGAAATATTTAAAACTGAAGAAGAGGCGGTAAAAAAATTCAGCGAGTAATGTTTTGAAAACAAAAAATTTAATAGTAAAAAGCAGAACAGAAAATCTTTCGAAGATAAGAGAGTTTGTAAGTTCCAATGCTTCTGAAGCAGGATTCAGCAAAGATGAGATTGACAATATAATTCTTGCTGTTGATGAAGCTTGTACAAATGTCATCAAACATGCCTACAAATATTCTCCGGATGAAGAAATACTTATAGAAATTAAATACAATAAATCTGCTTTTACTGTTACTATTGAAGATAAAGGGATTTCATTCGATCCCAACCTTATACCATCACCTGATCTGCAAAAATATCACCGTGAACATCGTGTCGGTGGACTTGGAATGTATCTGATGAAAACACTCATGGATGAAGTTAAATATATTTCTGTGCCGGGAAAGTATAACCGTGTTTTGCTTACAAAGAAAATTACAGCAGCATAGCAATGTCAGAAATTGAAAGCTTAAAAGTAAAAAGAAATTTAACTGCGCTTGTTGAGTTCAGTAAAATAATTAACTCAAGTCTCGATCTTGAATTCATTCTTAATAATGTATTACTAACTTGTTTAGGAAAATTTTTAGCAATCAGAGGTTTGGTTGCATTAAAAGAAGATAACAGATTTCGTCTTAAACTTTCCAAAGGAATCCCCGAAGAAGTCTTAACTACTTTTCCTGATATGATTACTGATGGTGATTATGAATTCAACCAGGAATTAAATTCCTTTTTCAAATCAGCCCACTTAAAAATTTGTGAAAGAATTAATTCATCAACTGGTTGTATTGGATTTGTTTGTCTCGGTGAAAAACTTAACGGAAAAGAATTTACAGAAGATGACAGAGAGTTTCTTAAAACGATTCTCAACATTGCAGCCACAGCAATTCAGAATTCACTAGTTGTTCAGGAATTAAAAAAAGTTAACCGTGAACTTGATTCACGTATTCAAAAATTAAATTCGTTGTTTGAACTTAGTAAAGAATTCGGCTTATTTTCAGAATCAACAAAAGTTTCGCGCTTACTTGTTTATTCTTTAATGGGACAGTTTCTTGTATCAAACTATGCAATATTAAATTTTGAAGGTTCTGCCATTCAGGTTCTTGAATCTAAATTTCAGATTGATGAACTATTAACAAGATTACGAAATTATGATTATCTGAAAATTGATACGCCGCTCGATAAAGAAAAATTAGAAAAAAATTTCTCTGGATTATTTGAATTAGGAGTTAACTTAATTGTTCCGATGCAAATTCAGGGAAGAGTTAAAGGATTAATTCTTCTTGGCAAACGCGTTAATAACCTGGAATACTCCGATTATGATATTGAGTTTATATATTCCGTTGGAAGTCTGGCGATCATTTCACTGGAAAACAGAAGATTATTCAAAGAAGCATTAGAAAAACAGAAGCTTGAAGAAGAACTTGAATTTGCAAGAGAGATTCAGCAAAATCTTTTACCATCTCAAATTCCAGTAACGAATAATTTTGATATTGCGGCAATCAATCTTTCATCAAAGCAGGTTGGAGGAGATTATTACGATATAATTAAAGTTGATGAAGGAAAATATATTATTGCTATAGCTGATGTGTCAGGGAAAGGAATTCCTGCTTCATTGCTGATGGCTAATATACAGGCATTTCTGCAGGTTATCAGCAAACAAAATATAGATATTGCTACAGCTACAGGTTTGATTAACGATTTAATTACTCAAAATACTTCCGACGGAAGATTTATTACTTTCTTCTGGGGGTTGCTTGATGATAATGAAAGGCGACTGACTTATGTTAATGCCGGACACAATCCTCCGATCCTTGTTCGCAATAACGAAATAATAAGATTATCCGAAGGAGGAATTATTCTCGGCGTTATGAAAACTATGATGCCTTATAACAGTAATACAATTCAACTTGAAAGTGGTGATAAGATAATAATGTTTACAGACGGCGTTAGTGAAGCAATGAATCCATATTCTCAGGAATTTTCAGAAGATCGGCTCGAAAAAATTGCACGCGATACTTCTAAACTAAACTCACAGGATACAATGAACAGAGTCAGAGAAGAAATTGAAGAGTTTGTACAAGGTGCAGCACAATCTGATGATTTAACATTGATGATTATAAGAGTTAAATAAAAATGAACAGACTTATAACATTTTTTTATAAGCACAAAACACGGTTTGTTTCATCGCTCACTATTGTACTTGGTCTTTTGGCATTAGGGAATATTTATGTTTCTTTGAATATTAATGTTACTTCAAATGATGAATGTCTTTGGGTTGGGAAAAGGATAAATCAGGATAGTATTGCTTATTTTTTTGATTATGTGAAAGAAGACGGAGTTGCCTGGCAGGCGGGGATTAGAGACGGTGATCAGCTAATAAAAATTAATAATCAGATTGTTAAAAATGACCAGCAGGCACAGTTAGTTCTGAATACTGTTAAGAGTGGAGATTATGCTGACTATGTAGTTAAAAAATCTGATGGTAGATTGTTTGAAACGAAAGTTCGTGTTAAAAAGCTTATTAACTTTGGTGCGCTTACTTTTAACCTGAGTTCGTTAATCTGGTTAATTATTGGTTTTATTGTATATAGTGCAAGACCTGATGGAAAGCAGCAGAAACTTTTCTTTATGCTCGGAGTCTTTTATGTGTTATCTACTTTTTTCAATTTCTTTCCTCAGAATGCTAAACTTTTTGAAATTGTTCAGCAATATCAAGTTGGAAGTCTGATTATTTATACTCTCGCATCAATCGGTGCATCTGCATTACCATTTACTTTTTTATACTTCATCTGGAATTTCTTCAGACCGTTAAAGTTTGCTCAAAATAAGTGGCTTAAGAGAACTTTCATTTTAATCCCTTTAATTCTGTTTTTATATAGTATGTCTTTGATTGAAAAACTATTCTTACCTTCAATGGAAATCTTTTATGACTTTAGGAAATTTCAAAATCTACTGGGAGTCTTAAATGCTATTGCAAATATTTCGGCAGGTATTACTTTAATTTTTATTTACTTCAAGGAAAAAGATAAGTATAAAAGAAAACCAATTCTTATTATCAGTTTCGCCTTTCTGCTGGTTCTTATTGTCCAGATTTATTTAGCAACAATTGCTCCTGCACTGGCTGATACAATATTTAATTCACCGGAATACTATGCACCGATTATTCTGCTGATATTAATCCCTGTATTTTTTGCCTATGCAATCTTTAAGTATCATTTATTAGATGTGAGTGATGTATTAAAGAATACAATTTTTTACAGTGTTGCTACTGCTGCAGTAGTTGCAATTTATTTTTTATCGGTTTATGGATTAGGACACAGCTTAAGCAGTTTAATTGGTTTTGGCAATGAAGGTTTTATTGCAATCGTCCTCTTCATGATTTTTGCAATCCGGTTTCAATCAACAAAAGAAAAAGCACTTAAATTTATAACACAAAAATTTTATCCGGAAGAATTTGCTTTTCAGAGTGTGTTAATAAAATTCAGTAATGAAATTTCAACAGTCGTTGGTAAAGAAAATATTCTCAATCTTACATTAAATACTTTTGTTAATTCACTTAAGCTTAAAAAATTTGCAATACTGCTAAGCAATAACAATCCCGGACAGTTAAAACTGGTTCGTCATTTTGGATTTAAACAAATTAATTGTGAATTAGACCGCAGTATTATTCAGAATTATTATGATGATAATGCTCAAATAAAAGAATACCCTGAAATTGGCAGAGATATTTTTAGAAAATTGTTCGGGGATAAAGCTGAAATTCTGATTGATGAAGAAGTTTATACTATTATACCATTAATAGTAAAATCAAAAGTAATTGGTGCACTACTATTTGGCTTAAAGTATTCAGGCTCACAATTTTCAGGAAAGGATATCGAACTGCTATATGCCGCCGCAAATCAGCTTGCTGTTGCAATAGAAAATGCGCGGCTGTATCAAACTGAAGTTGAAAAGCAAAAAATTGATCACGATCTGGAAATCGCCAGAAATATTCAAAAGAGTCTTTTGCCATCCTGTATTCCTGATGTGAATGGATTTGATATCTGCGGTGTAATGGTTCCTGCTATGCATGTCGGTGGCGACTATTATGATTTAATAAAAATTGATGACAATAAAATTTTTGTGGCAGTCGGAGATGTTTCGGGTAAAGGTTTGTCAGCATCGCTTTATATGGCAAAGCTCCAAACTATAATGCAGCTTTATTGTAAGAGCGGAAGTACGCCTAAAGAAATCCTTATTGAGGCAAACAAACTTCTGTATAACTCTTTAGATGCCGGTTCATTTATAACCTTATCTTTGGCTTTGTTTGATAAAGAAAACAGGAAAGTCAAATTTTGTAGGGCAGGGCATTTACCGCTTCTGATTAATGAAAATGGCAGTTCAAAATTATTAAAGACTAAAGGAATTGCTCTTGGTCTGGATGAAGGAGCACTTTTTGAAATTAATCTGGAAGAACTTGAAATTGAACTTAAGCCCGGACAAATATTTTCATTTTTCTCTGATGGGATTACTGAAGCTATGAATGAAAATAATGAATTATTTGGCGAAGCGAGATTGTTAAAAATTTTTAACGAAAATCATCACATCCATTCTACAATGATAATGGATATTATTGAAAATGAAGTTAAGAATTTTATGGGAGAAGCCGAACAACACGATGATATGACAATGGTAATTGTGAAAACCAGATTCTGATCATTAAAAAAGGAGAATTCACGATGAGAATAATAATAATCCTGATCTTTTCTTTTATTTCTGCATTTCCACAGGTAAATATTCAGGAAACTCAGGTAACTGATGGTGTAGTTCATAAAAAAATTCTGAATATGAACGATACTCTGGTCATTAATATCCTGAAAGTTGATATTCAAAAACCTGATCTTACAATCCTTACAGTAAAAGCAAATGAACTTTTAAATACAAAAGAAACTACAAGTCAGATGGTTACGCGGTATAAACTTTCCGGGTATGATGTAATCGCTGCCATCAATGCTGATTTTTTTGAAGCTGACGGTGAAGTTATCAGTAATATGATTTCCAAAGGTGAAATAGTAAAAGCAGTGAAATTTTCTGACTCACCATTTAATCCATTCACTAATTCACAAATCGCTTCCGATGATGATGATAATCTTTACATAGAACAATTTGTATTCAGCGGTAATCTTATAATTCCAAACGGTAATGTTGAAGAAATAAGGAGAGTAAATTCAAAACCTGATAGCAATTCAATAACTCTGTATAATCATTTTCAGGGCAAAACTACACCACCTTTATCCAAAGAATGGTATGTTGTTGATTTTGTGTTATTCCCTTTGCAGTCTGTTGGTGATACACTAATATTTATTACTACAGCAAAGACAACTTTAAGAAATTTTGAAATTCCAAAAGAAGGATTAATTCTTTCTGCAAATAATAAATATGCATATTACCTTGACAGAGAAATAAAGATAGGTGATACAGTAAAAATTGTTTTTAACTATTCACCGAGATTAAAAAATATAAAATCTTTAACCGGCGGTTGGCCATTGTTGATAAAAGATGGAATGAATATGATAAGATGGAATCCTTCGATAGAAGGAGTGATTGAAAATTTTTCTGAACAAAGACATCCAAGAAGCGGTATCGGATTTTCTGCAGATAAAAGCACATTGTTTCTGATTACAGTTGACGGAAGACAGCAGATGAGCAGGGGAATGACACTTCTTGAGTTTGCTGACCTTATGATTAACGAAGGAATTTATAATGGTCTTAATCTCGACGGAGGCGGCTCAACAACAATGGTGATAAAAGATAAAGTTGTTAACAGCCCTTCTGATGCTACAGGAGAAAGATTAGTCGGAAATTGTCTGATGGTCATTCGTAAATAATTTTTTGCAGAAGATAAAAACAGACAATTAGATATATCAGAAAGAATAAGTTATACCGAATAATTCGTAGTATTGCGAATTATTCAGTTCGGGATTATTTGAACTTGAGTTATTGGATCCGGAGCTATCATCAAATTTAACAACAGCTTTACCTATAAAATACCCAATCGCTGCTCCCATTATAGTATCGGATAACCAGTGATTATCACTGTACATTCTCTGCCAGACGGTTAACAATGCCAGAGAGTAAAGCCCAACTGAAGCATAAGTATTATCTATTCTGTCAGAGAGAATGGATGATAAAGTAAAAGCGACAGTACTGTGACCTGAAGGGAATGCCATATAATCATTTTCAGTTTGAAAAAATCTGAAAGTTAAGTGATCATCATTTGTATAAGGTCTGCTTCTGCCTGTTACAAATTTTACTACAGTTGTTGTTAATCCGGCATAAAATAAACCTTCAATTAACATTCTGCCTGTAATTGCTAATTCTTTGTTTCTGGATATTTTTCCGCCGAGATATAAAGTTCCCGACAAAATTCCGGCATAAGAAATTTCTCCGTATAGTCTTCCGACCGTTGAGATATCATCTAAAGTTTCACACCTTGTGTTTAACCATAAATCTCTGTTGTCCTGATCTAAAAAAGTTGAAGAGCCGGTTAAAGCAATAATTGAAGTCAAGGTTATCCAATCTTTTTTATCAAACCTTCCTGGTGCATTAAAAAGTTTTTCTCCGGTGTGGAAAAAAGATTTTAGATCATCATTTATCGAAGGAAAGCTTTCTGATTGATTTTGAACTATGTTGGTATTTTGACAGTAAATTGTAGTACTAGAAATGAAAAGTAAATTGAAAAATATCTTCAATATTATATTTCTTATTTCAAGCATTAAACAAGTTTAATTATGTTAAGTTTTAATGAAAACCTAAAAAGAAATTGTTAGAAAACAAAAAAGCCGATGAATAAATCATCGGCTAAGTGAAAAGCAATTATATTTCTTATGAGAATTGTACTTTCTTTTTAGTCTTCTGTGCATAATCAAGTACCATAGCAGATGCCACGAAGATAGAAGAATAAGTTCCTATAATAATTCCGAATAACAGTGTAAATGAAAATGCTCTTAAAACATCTCCACCAAGCAGAAACAGAACAAACACTGCGAGCAATGTTGTAACACCTGTAATGATTGTTCTGCTCATTGTCTGATTAATGCTTTTATTTATCAGCTCTTCTAATCCCATAGTTTTATGAATTTTCATGTTCTCTCTTATTCTGTCAAATACAATTACTGTATCGTTAATTGAGTAACCAACAAGAGTAAGAAATGCTGCGACAACAGGCAAATCGATTTCCAGATTTAATCCTGGAATTAAACCATAGAGCACAGCATATAAACCAACAGTAATAAGTACATCGTGGAACAAAGCTGTTACTGCACCAACAGCGAAAACAAATTTAAACCTGAAACCCAGGTAAATTAAAATTACCAGAAGTGAAAGCAGAACTGCCAGTACAGCATCCCTTTTTAATTCCTCACCGATTTTAGGACCAACTCTGTCTTCTTTTACAACCTGAAAAGGATTGTCTTTAACTTTTTCACGGAGTACTTCTTTAATCCAATCAGCAATACCAACCCGAACGAGCATTTGCTTGTTATCAAGCTCTTCGGAAACTTTTCCTGTTTGAAATCCTAGTGCAAAAAGTTCAGCAATCATTGTATTAGTGGTATCAGGATTAGTAAACTCAATTGTAACAGAGTTAATAGTAGAATCAACTAACTGGTAAGGAACACCAGGCAGAATTTTATTAATATTTTCTCTGATTCTTTCTACTACTTTAGGATAAATTTCTTTTGGTATTTCCTGTAACTCTGTTCTAACAAGTATTCCGGTTTCTGCACCGAATGTTCTTACTTCTACTGCACCGAGTCCGATGTTTGCTAAATCATTTCTGATTGTAGCAACATCAACAGGTTTTTCAAACTGAAGAACAATTTCACTGCCGCCTTTGAAATCAATTCCGAATACCAGTCCACGGAATACAACATTAAGCATTCCGATTAAAAATAATGCGAGAGAGAGAATGTAGAATGTTTTTCTCATTCCCATCCAATTGACATTTAAGTTATGAAATATTCTCATTGAACAATAAACTCCTTAATCTTTTTAACCAATAGAGATTTTTGCACCTTTTGATGCGAGATAATCAAAAATTAATCTTGAAATAACCAAAGCACTGAATAAAGTGGATGCGATACCAATCATAAGTGTAAGTGCAAATCCTTGTACAGGTCCGGTTCCAAACTGATAAAGAATAATTCCAGTAAAGAATGTGGTTATGTTTGAATCAATAATAGCCGACATAGCTTTGGAAAAACCGCTGTCAATTGAAGCTTTCAAAGTTTTACCGGTAGCTAATTCTTCCCTCATTCTTTCGAATATAAGTACATTAGCATCCACAGCCATACCGATGGTTAAAACTATACCTGCAATACCGGGCAAAGTAAGAGTTGCTTTAAATCCTGCTAATATGCTGAGAATAAAAAGTATTGTAAGAATCAAGACTGCAGCTGCAATTGAACCAGACTGTCTGTAGTAAATGATCATAAATAACGCCACTGCAATGTAACCATAAATCGCAGCGCTCAACCCACCTCTTACTGAGTCTTCTCCAAGTGATGGTCCGACAATTCTTTCTTCAATTACATCAACTGGTGCAGGAAGTGCACCGGCTTTTAATACAATCTCAAGTAATTTTGCTTCATCAAGGTTTTCCATACCTTCAATCTGAGATCTGCCGCCCGGAATTTTTCCTCTTACAACCGGAGCAGAGAAAACTTTACCATCGAGCATAATTGCAATTCGTTTTCCAATATTAGCTCCTGTGATTCTTGCCCATTCAACAGCACCTTCAGAATTCATTTCCATATTTACTATTGGTGCAGAAGTATTAGGATCAAGTGTTGCTACTGCATTTGTAACAACTCCACCCGTCAGTTCAGGTTGTTTGTTTACTAAATACATAAAATAAACTTTTTTACCATCCTGAGTTGTGCTAATTGGCTTTGCAGAAAATACAAACTCAACATTATCAGGAATTTCTTTTTTAACTTCCGGTAAGGATAACCATCTCTGAATTTTGTTTCTGTCGTCTTCTTTCACAAATGCATCAGCACTTCTGCCCTGAGGATCAAGTAAAGCTACGGAAAAGAAAGGGTGCTGTTGTTTAAATTCTTCTTCCGTTAATTGTTTTTGAGTTGTGTCTGCTAATGCAGTAGTGTCTGATTTTTTAGTTGTATCAGTTAATTCTGCGAGTAAAGAATCATTTCCAGCAGCTAAAACCTTTGCAAGTGCTTTATCAATTCTTTCCATTATTTGATAAGTAAAATCCGGATCCTTGACCAAACGAAATTCGAGTAAGGCAGTTCCCTGCAAAAGTTGTTTTGCTTCTTCTTCTTTTGCAACTCCGGGCAATTCAACAATAATTCTTCTTGAGCCCTGTCTTTGAATAGATGGTTCGGAAACGCCGTATTGGTCAACTCTGTTTCTGATAATTTCCATTGCTCGTGTAACTGCATCCTCTGAATCTTTTTTCAACTGAGCAATTATTTCTGCATCATCTTGTCTTATATTTCCAAAGTATCTGCTTAATCTTATACCTTTCTGTTGAAATTTCCTTGCGAGTATTTCAACAACAGATTCATCAGAAGTTTCAGCTTCTTTTTTTGCTTCAGCCAGTGCAGAAGTAAAAACCTGATCAGGATTGTTTGCAAGTTTTTCAAGCAGTTTTGCTGTGTTCACTTCAAGAACCACACGCATTCCACCTTGCAAATCGAGACCAAGTTTTAATCTTTTCAGTCTGTTTTCAATAAATGAAGGATCGGATTGTTTAATGCTGTCTTCAACTATTGTGAGTAATTCTTCCAATTCACTTTTGGAAATAGTTGGGTTTTGGTTGAGGATTTCCTGCTTCTTTTGTTCAACAACACTTTGAATGTGCTTGTTGTTCTGATAATCCAAAAATGTTGGATATAACAGATAAATACTAAGAGCAATTGCAGCAAGAATTATTATTATCCTGAATCTATACTCTTTCATAACACCTGTTTTTTTGTTTCTGAATAGGAGTTTGTAAATAATTAGCTGTCAAACTTAAACCATGAGGCGTCAAAAGTCAATTAAAATGAGGTGGAATAATCATCAGAAACGCATAAAAGCCAAGGAAAAGGAAGGATTTTATCAGTTTTACATTTTTATTTTTTTCTTAGTTGACTGAAATTCTGAACCAAGTAAAGCCCTTTCCTTTGATTTTTCCTTTTCTAACAATCTTCATCCTGAATTATGTAAATATTCAATCAAGAAATTATAGATTTTATTACACCACTAAGTAGCATAGAAAATTTTTCTTTAACTCTATCTGCTGTTTCTGTAACATCTGCGTGAGAAAGTTTTTTCTCTGAAATCCCGGCAGCAAAATTTGTTATGCATGAAATTACTGCTGTTTCCATTCCAAGATATGAAGCGAAAATTGCTTCG
>CALHAB010000144.1 GCA_937934185.1 uncultured Ignavibacterium sp.
TATTCAAAAATTCGGAAAGATATGAAATTATTACTGTCATTTTTACTTACAATTCAAATATCAGTCTTCTCCCAATCTGTTTCTGAAAAATATTCTTCAGCGATGAGTGCTTTTCACTCAGGACAATATGCAGAAGCTTCACTGCTTTTTGAGGAATTTTTTGATGAGTATAAAATTGTTGATGAAGTTTATGCATCAGCAAAATATTATAGTGCCGAATCACTTTTGAAGTTGGGAAGGAAAAATGAAGCGGCTGTTACTTTTGCATACTTAACTGATTATTTTCATTGGTCAAATTTCCGGCTGGATGCATTGTATAATCTTGGTTTGATTTATTTCAATCTGAAAAAATTTGAAGACTGCAGAATCCGTTTTAAGCAACTACTTAATGAATATCCTGAAAGTCAATATACAGGAAGTGCGTTATACTGGATTGGCGAATCTTATTCGGCTGAAAACCGAACAGAGGATGCGATTAAATTTCTTGAGGAAGCAGTAAATGATAAACGCAATAACCGTTTTGCTGATTATTCTTTGTACACTCTTGCAAATACATACGAGCAAAAAGGTGATTATGAAAATGCAGTGAAGTATTACGACCAGCTTTTGAGTTATTATCCCAATTCAAAACTTGCACCTGTTGCTCAGATCAGAATTGGAATGTCATATTTTAAGTTGAAAGATTATCAGTCATCAATACTGGAATTAAATAATCCTATTCTTAAAACATTGCCGGAGGATTTATATTCAGAGAGTTTGTATCTGCTGGCAAATTCATATTACAGAGTTCAGGAATATCAGAATGCTGAAAAAACTTACTCAGAGATTATTGAAAATTTTCCTTCATCAAAATTTTTCAGAACTGCTAACTATGGATTAGCGTGGTCGTTATTTCAGCAGAAAAAATACAACGATGCATTCAGAGTATTTGATTTTCTTTCACAGGAGTCAGACACTATTGCTGAGAAATCATTCTACTGGAAAGGTGAGTGTAAAAGATATCTGGGAAGAAATGACGAAGCTTTTGCAATCTATAAAAGTTTTATAGATAAGTTCCCAAGAAGTCCGCTCGTTCAGGAAGTTCAATATCAGATGGGTGTTTTGTATTACACTGTAAACAATCCCGATATGGCATCAAGATATCTTCTGGCAGCAAACTCTTCTCAAAGTGAAGAAGTCAGAGCAAAATCTTTAACTATGCTTGGTGAAATTGAGCTTAATAAAAAACAATTCAAACCTGCTGCAAACTATTTTGAGTCTGCACTTGATATAAATTCGGTTTCTGATGAAACCAGAAACCGGGCGAAACTTGGATTAGCAATCGCAAAACATCATATCGGAGATTATAAAAACTCTCTAAGGTTGTTATCAGAAATAGAATCTTCTGATGCATCTTTCGAAAGTCAGAAAGTAAATTTTTACTTTGCTGAGAATCATTTTGCAGAAGGCAAATACAAAGAAGCTCTTGTCCGCTATAATTATGCAGAAGGTAAAGATGAAAGATTTAGTGCAATGGCTTTATACGGAAAAGCTTATTGTTACTTTAACAGCGGTGATTATGAAAATGCAGCTTCGGTCTTTTCTGAATTTATACGGAAATACAAAAATGACACAAGATTTAATGATGCGCGGTTAAGACTTGCCGATAGTTACTTTGGAAGTAAAAATTTCGAAGCTGCGAGCAGAATTTATGAGGATATTTTCAGAAGCGGTGCAGGTGATTCTGATAATCCTTACACAAGATATCAGTATGCTCAGGCATTGTATAAATCCGGTAAGACTGAGCAGGCAATTCAGGAGTTCAACAACATTCAGGTAAAATTTCCAAACTCTGAATATGCTGAAGGTTCTTTGTTTACAGTTGGATGGATTTACTTTCAGCGCGGCTCATTTAACGAAGCTATCAACAAGTACAAAGAAATGTTTGTTAAATATCCTAACTCCTCACTTACACCGATGATTTATTACTCAATCGGCGATGCATATTTCAATATGGGAAAATATGATTCAGCTTTGGTCAATTATGAAAAAGTTATTGCTCAGTATCCAAACTCACCTCAGGTTTTTGATGCTGTAACAGGAATTCAATACACTTATCTTGCAAAAGATCAGATTGATAAAGCAGTTCAGTTCATTGATAATTTCGTTAACAGAAATCCTAATCTATCTTTTTCCGATCAGGTGTTTTTCAAGAAAGGAGAGATTTACTACAGTCAGGGCGATTATGAAAAATCAAAAATCGCCTTCAAAGAATTCATTGTCAGATATTCTAACAGCAGACTTGTACCTGATGCTTATTACTGGCTTGGAAAGAGCGCTCAGAATCTTAATCAGAATGAAGAAGCATTAATCAGCTTCGAAAAAGTTTACAGAGATTTCAGAACAAGTGAGTTTGCTGCTTCATCCGTTCTTGAGATGGGAGCAACTTATAGAAACATGAAAGATTATGTTAATGCACTAAGAATTTATGATAGCGGAATAAAAGATTTACCAAGATCTCCCAAGGTTCCGGAAATGCTTTACAATAAAGGTTTGACGCTGATCGAAATGAAACAACTTCAGGAAGCTTATCAGGTTTTTGATAATCTGTCAACTGCTTATCCGGAAAATATTTTTGCTGATAAAGCAAGACTTGAACTCGGGCTGATTGAACTTTCCGCATCCCGTTATGAAAATGCCGATATGTATTTATCATACCTTGGTAAAGCCAGAACGGATGATATCGGAGCTAAAGCTCAGTACTATTATGGTGTTTCATTATTCGAACAGAAAAAATATAATGATGCTATAACTGCTTTGCTTCGTGTAAGAAATTTCTTTTCAAGATATGAAGAATGGGTAACCAGATCATTTTTGCTTCTCGGTGATTGTTATGTAAAGATTAATGATAAACGAAGTGCAGAAGAAATGTATCGTGCTGTACTTGCAAAATATGCCGGAACTCCTTTCGGCAAAGAAGCTCAGGAAAAATTAAGGAAACTAAGATGAGAAAATTCTTTTTAATAAATTTTATAATTCTTATTTCGTTATTAACAGTCTTCGCACAGGAAGATAAACCTAAAGTTCCCGGGATTGAATTACCAGATTTTGTAATTACCGGCAAAGATGTAATTGCTGTGAAGAAATCTGATAAAATCAAACCTGAATTTGTAACAACAATATCCGAGAATTTCATAAAACCTTCTTACTCACCTGAAGAACTTGAGATTAGTGAATTTTCATTACCGATAAAAAAAGATTTAAGTTTTCTCGACAGCACATTTTTTCATAATGGTTACATCTCTGCTGGTTTGGGAAGATATTCTTTTCCTTATGTTGATGCTCTTTACGGAAGACCAATTGAAAACGGATTAGTAAGATTAAAATTTTCTGGATTCAACAATAGAGAATATATTGACAACAGTGACAGATATGGTTTGAAATTCGGGGCGGATTTACTTTACTGGACAAACATTGATTCAAGATTTCTTCCCGGAACTCAGATTCACGCAAGCGGTGAATACGGCACCGATGGTTATAAATTTTTTGCATCTGATAATCCGACAGAGAAAAGATCTTTGAATGCAGGTAGAATTAATCTGAATATTAAAAATGAATTCAATCCAAACTTTTTATTTGGTTTTACTCTGGATGATCAGATTACTTCAGTTCAGCAGGAACCATTTAATGAAAATAATCTTAATCTGAAAGCTCAGTCACTCTTCAAAGTTTCAGTTCTTAATATTGGCGTCGCAGCTGATTACAGAAATCATTCAATTAAAAATTATCCGGATGTTAAAACAGGAAAAGATATTTTTATTCTCAGACCGACTGCCGGATTTCAATTTACAAAAGTTGCAAAAGGTTCTTTCGGAGTTACAATTTCAAATTCCGGAGGTGACAAGTTTTTTAATCCTTATGCATCAGTTGCAGTTAGATTATCTGAAGCTTTGACTTTATATGGTGAATACAATGCAACACCTGAATTTTACGGACCTGGTTATTACCTGAAACAAAATATTTATCTCGATGTTGATTCTTTATCATCAATTTATTTTGAGAAAGGTTTCCAGTATTCAGTTTCATTCAAATATGAATTCAGTCGTTATTATCAGATTGATGGAGGATTAAAATTCTTTTCTGCTAAAGATTATCCTTACTTCGCAGACTCTTATCAGAAAGGGAAATTTGTTCTTGATAAAACTGATGTAACAAACATTTCGCCTTATGTTAATTTCTTGTTCTACCTTGGTCCTTATGGTGAGTTTTACAGCAGTGCAGAAATCAATATGCTGCAAAATGATTCGGATGATTTTATTCCTTATTCTCCGAAGCTGAAATTAAATGCAATTTATAGTTATAAATTCAGTGAAAGTTTTATCGGTTCGCTGAGAGCAGATTATTTGTCAGGACGATATGCTGACATTCAGAACAAAATTAAACTGGATGATTATTTTAATCTTGGTGTTGACTTAAATTATATTTTTAATGAGCAGTTTGATTTCTTTGCATCGTTCAGAAATCTTCTAAACACAAAGAATTATCTATGGTACAACTATCAGGAAGTACCACTTAATTTTCTGATTGGTGTGAAATATAAATTGTAATTTCATAAATTTTGCCTGAACTATTTCAAAATTTTTTATGACGAGAACCGAACTAATCAAAAAGATCTCAAGAAAAGCCGGAATTCCGGATTCCGATGTAAAACTTTTCTTTGAGATTTTATTGAAGAGATTATCTTCATCGCTGAAGATAGGTCAGGCAGCTTATCTGAAAGATTTCGGTTATTTCTTTTTGCTCAAAGGAAAGATCAATCAATCAAGATTAAATTTTATTGATGATAATGTTCCTGACTCTTTTATTGATTTTATTCTGTTCTCACTCAGCAAAGATTTGAAATCGAGTATAGAAGAAGGACTAATTTTTAATGTTCCGACCGTTGATGATGATGACTTTCAGATTGTTGACACTTATTTCAGTTTGAGTATTGGCAAACCTTTGATTCCGATACGCGGAACATCTTCTGATGAATTTTATGTCCCAACCGGTGGATATGAGCTGCGAAGATTAATCGAATCAAAAGTTGAAAAGATTATTTCAGAAGTTGAAATTCTGAGTGCTTATGAATCCAATCCACCGCAGATTATTTTAACATCGCAGGCATTTAACAGCAACAGAATTTCATTAGAGATGACCGAACCGGAATTAAAACTTGATGAAGAAATTCCGGACAGCTTTCTTGAAAGCGGTGAAGTGAAGAAAGAAGAAACATTAAGAATAGAGCATGTTGCCTGGGATTTTGGTGTTGATTTGTCAGCAGAACTTGAACAGAAATCCCATATTGATTTTCAGGAAAGTACAACAACTGAGAGTGGAGCAGATTTAGCGAATGATGTAATTGAATCTCAAAATGAACCTGAAACAATTGTAGCTGATGAGATTGAACAAACAGTTGAAGAAATTATTAACGATGATTTATTGGATATCACTGAGAAAATCAGTACAGATGAATCAACATTAGCTGTGGATGAAGAAGAATCTATTTCTGAGTTTCCAAATGAGATTAAGGAAGATGAAATATTTGAGCTTGAGATAAAATCTGAACAGGAAGAAATTCTAACTCCATCTGAAGAAGAGCAGGGAACATATGAATTAACCATAGAGAATATCGAACCTGAGAAAGTTGAATTTGAATACGAAGAAACTGAGTCAGAGTTTGAGACTAAAACCTCTGCTTTTTTTGAGCAAGTGAAACCAGAAGATATCAGTAAAGAATCTGATGAACAGGAATTTGAAGAAGTTGAATCACCTTTGCCTTCGATAGATTTTGAAAAACACAAAACAAAAGATACAATCAGTGAAAAATTCGAAGTAGTGAATGAATTAACAGAAAATAAAACAGATGAAGATTTACAATCAAAGATTTTTCAGAGAGAAGATGATAAATCAAATGAGTTTGATGAAGATAAAGAACTAAAAAAAGTTCGTGAGGAACTTTACAGCTATCAGCCGAAAAAATCCAGAGTGCCACTACTTATTGTTCTTTTCGGAAGCATAGTGATTATCGGAATGTTATATTTCTACATTACTCAGATAAAAAATATCTCAACAAAAAAAGCTGAACCAATAGCAGTGCTGAAAACTGATAAAGCAACATTAGTTGAAAGAGATTTTTCCGTGCCGGTAAGTTATCCGTATCCCAAAAAAGAAATTGAACAGACAATTGAAACTGTTAAACAGGACTCTGTAATTGCTGAAACAAAAGCAGATCAAGTTCCGTCTGAAAAACAAGTAGTAATTAAACAAGAGTTAAAAGAACCGGTACAACAAAAAAATATTGTTGATAATAAAACTCTTCAACAGCAAAAAGAAACATTCGTTACGAAAGCTGTTGAAAACTTTGAAAGAGTTGCTCCCAATATTTTTAAATACAAAGATTACTATGTTGTTCAGGTTGCAGCGTTCAGATCAAATTCCATTGCAGAAAATGAAGCTGCAAAATTCAGGAACAAAGGATATAATGCTTTCGTAGAAAAAGCTGAAATTCAGGGAATGGGAGTTTGGTTCAGAGTTCGTGTTGGAAATTTCCCGACATTAAGAGAAGCGCAGGAATTTCAATCAAGAGTAAAATTATAAACTAATCAAGGAAGAATATGAATCTATTCGAAATTTTTCTTAAAGGTGGATTTATTATGTGGCTTATTCTGGCTACTTCAATAGTCGGATTAGCAGTTGTAATTGACAGATTTTTAGTCTTACGAAAAGCCAGAATAAATGTACCTGCATTTATGGTTCGCATCCGCGGATTCATAAAGAAAAAAGATATATCTGGTGCAATCAGTTACTGTATGGAAGAAAAATCTCCTGTTGCCAATATTGTTCGCAAAGGTTTGAAAAAATATAAATACGGTCACGACAGAGTTAAAGAGGCAATTGAAAATGCCGGCAGTCAGGAAATATCGAAGCTTGAAAAAGGTCTTACAATTCTTGCAACAGTTTCGGGCATTGCTCCATTGCTCGGATTTTTAGGAACTGTCACAGGAATGATTCAGGCATTTATGACAATTCAGGACTTAGCAGGTGCTGCAAACCCAAGCGACCTTGCTGGTGGAATTTGGGAAGCATTGATTACAACAGCATTTGGACTAATTGTTGGCATTCCTGCATTAGCTTTCTACAATTATTTTCTAAGTGCTGTTAAAAGATTAGTCGGTGAAATGGAAACAGTTGCTAATGATGTAGTTGATGTAATTCAGGAAGGCGAAGCTGAAGAAACTGAAATTGATGATGAAATTGAATTATAATCAGGTATAAAAATGAAATTTAAAACATCAAAAGAACCACTGAGTATATTTGCTTATTCATCACTCACAGATATTGTGATGCTTTTGCTTATATTCTTTTTGCTTACATCACAATTTGTTATTCAAACGGGAGTGAAAGTTAAATTGCCAGGTTCAAAAACAAATGAGAAATCAGAACCGGCAAGAATGATTGTTACTCTTACCGAAGGCGGAGCAGTTTACGCAGGTTCAGAAGAAGTAAGCATTGATCTGCTTCCGGCTAAACTGACTGAAATGAGAGCTCAGATTAATCAGGATAATCTGATAATCAGAGCAGATAAGACTGTTGCAATTGAATTGGTGATTAAAGTTATTGACGCAGCAAAAATATCAGGAATAGAAAAGTTTACCATTGAAACTGAAAAAGAGCAATTGTAAAATGAATTTTAGCTATAAAAAAATAAAACAAATTTCTTACTCAGCATCATTTCTGTTTCATCTGATTTTAATATTGCTGTTGTGGATAATCAATCTTTCGTTTGATTACTCACCCAAAGAATATGTTGAAGTATCATTCGGTATTTCAGGACAATCGGGTTCTGCAGGTGCAATTGGTGATCAATTAAACAAAACTGAAGAGAATGCCAAACCTGAAGAAAAGACCACGACGAAAGAAAAGAATCAGGAAGTTAAAGAAGTGGAACTTCCCAAAGCCAAAACAACTGATGATAACAATATTATAAATCCGGCTGACAAACAGAAAGAAGTTCAGAAAGAAACAAAAAAAGAGAATACAAAGAAAGAAACTTCTAATGTTTCAAATCAGGGGCAAGGCAACTTAGCTCAGGGTGAAGGCAGCTTTGGATTTGATATTGAATGGGGAGGAAGCGGAACTCGGAGAATTTATTATTACACTCTTCCCGAATATCCGGAAGGAGTTCAGAAAGAAATAGATATCAGAATACGATTTACAATTAAACCTGATGGAACGGTTGGTTCAGTTACATTGCTTACAAAAGCAGATACAAGATTGGAACAGGCAGCAATTAATTCTCTATGGCAGTGGAGATTCGAACCATTACCACCAAATGCAAAACAAACTAATCAGACTGCTGTTATTGTTTTTCCTTATCGTTTGAGATAAAGTCTTCAGCATAATAAAATCTGTAGAAGAAAAATTCTGCAACTGTCAATAAAACTAGAGAGAATGTATCGCGGTTAAATTCTCTCCCTAATCCTTCGGGTTGCATAATCGCTTTGGCAATCATTCCTGTTATTGTCCATCCGACAGAGAATAAAATGATAATCAATCCGACATTGAGAAATGCAGTTGATAAGTTTTCATCCTGCCATTTTTTTGTGAAGATGATCAGTATAAATAAAATATGAATTGCGAAAATTAATCCCGTTAACATTTTTATTGTTCAGTTTTTCTTTTGTTTAACAAACCCATTCCAACGAGTCCTCCGATAACACCAAAAATTGTGTTGGTAATGATGTTGCTTGTAAATAAAATAAATATGTAAAGAGGAGAGAAACCTGTCGTTTGAATTTGTTTTGCCATTTGCTTCATTAGTTTTAATGATTCTTCTGCCATTGGTCCGAAATTAAGTTCACGGATCAAAGATTCTGATTGTGGCAGAGCTTCGATAAAATCATTGGTCTTAGAGATGAAGGTAATAAGCCCATCAAGAGCTGTGATGAAAAGAGTTGCGAATAAACCTGTCAATAATCCAAACATCACAGCTTTACCAATAGCAATTCTTTCAGAATTTTTATTAACCTTCTGATCCAAAATCAAAGCCAGAATGGTTGCACCAGGAACGATTAAACAACAACTGAAACTTTTTATTCCCGGTACAATAGAAAGTACTGCAGCAGCAAATCCTGCAATGAAAGTTGGAAGATATTTTTTCAAAAATCTTTTTCCTTTGTTAATTCAAGAAAATAATCTTTTATTATTTCAAAGATAAAAATAAATACTGATGCACCGAATATGTTGCCTGTGATGAATGAAATAACTTTGTTGTAATCATAAACATCTAGGTTGACGAATAGTACATCTAGTAACAATGGTATTGCAGCATAAATCAACAAACGCTTACTAATTGTTACAGTTACAGGAAGCAGATTAAATATTGCCGTAATCATTGCGCCGAAATAAATACCTGTACATCTTGCACAAACCATCAGTTGAAGATGATTGCAGGTAAAACTTTTTTCAATTTTCTGATGACAAACAGGCGAGTAAAAAAATTTTATCAGATGATATGTGAACAGATTTTCTTTTCCCAGCAGACAAGGGCTGAATATTCCAATGTTCCAGATAAATAGTCCGGCAAGGAGAATTATTTTGATGGAGAAA
>CALHAB010000145.1 GCA_937934185.1 uncultured Ignavibacterium sp.
TGAAGCTTCTGCATATTGTCCTGAGTGAAAAGCACTCATCGCTGAAGAATATTTTTCAGAAACAGATTGGGAGAAGACTGATATTTGAATTGTAAGTAAAAATGACAGTAATAATTTCATATCTTTCCGAATTTTTGAATATTTAGTTGTCTGACAAATCAAAAGGTTTGATCAAACAATTTTCCTTATTTTTGACTTTCGAAATATAAACTTCGGCTTTTCATAAAAGCAAGCCATTAAAGGAATTAAGTAAATTACCTAAAGAAAAGTTTTAAAAGCTGCACTTCCTGAAACATTTCAGAGTTTAAGTTAAAGTTCAAGTTTATGTAAAGAAAATATTTCATCAGTTAATCTGAGTAAAGCGAAGAGTTTTTATTTATTATTTTTTTGCCAAATGTTAGGTTTATGAATTACAGAAGTAATACACTTAGTAAGGCAGGGTTGAAAGAACTTTTGCATATATAGAAAGAATTCTTAACTATCAAAGGTCCAGTTACTACGACTTGAAGCGGAACAGGTTCGGGTTTGTAATGGCTGCATTTGTTTATAACATAAGAAAGTTTATTACTGCAGTAACCCTGCCTTGCAGTCAGGCAGGTTAAAATGCTAAAGTAACAATCTAAAGAAGTTTGATTTGGTTTTTAATATGTCAAAGAACTAAAAAAACAAACAAAGTTAAAGTGAAAATTCACACTTATTTTTCTAGAAAAAATCTATTAATTGAATTCTCTATTAAATATTCTAATTTTTCAGAAGTTTCATATAAATATATCATCTCTTTGGGATTTTTAATTTTTTAATAAATATCCTGTCCTTTCCGCAAATCATTTCTTAACATCAACAAAGCAAGCTTTGTAGCTACAAAATTGTCTGACCTTGTGCTGAACAGTCAGGAGACTGTTCCCTACTTTTTCAAATAAAGACTTAACATCATTTAATATCTGGAACAATAAAACTATATTTGCAATGAAAATTTCTCGAAAATTCTTTGTCGTAATGTAATTGCGCCCGTAGCTCAATTGGATAGAGCACCTGACTTCGGATCAGGCGGTTTGGGGTTCGAGTCCCTACGGGCGTACTAAAATCATTCGGCAAGATGCAATCTGCAGTTGGCAAAAAAATTTTTAGAGCAGACATTAGTCTGCTTTTTATTTAACAACATCAATCCAAATTATTAAAAATTGTGTTCTGTGTAAATTATGATCCATATTCCATTAACTGGTAAGTAATGTTATTCTCAGAAGATAAATATCGTTTTATGTATGCAGCGCTTCAGGAAGCTGAAAAAGCTTTTGAAGATGATGAAGTGCCAATCGGAGCCGTGGTAGTTTATCAGGATAAAATTATTGGTCGTGGTTATAATCAGGTTGAAAGATTGAAAGATGCTACTGCCCATGCTGAAATGATAGCAATTACATCGGCTGCAAATTATCTTGGTAACTGGCGATTGAATGAATGCAGCATTTATGTGACTGTAGAACCCTGCATTATGTGCACTGGTGCATTACTGAATTCAAGAATAAATGAGATTTATTTCGGAACATTCGATACAAAGTTTGGTGCCTGTGGGAGCATTTACAATCTTGCTGAAGAATCAAAAGCAAATCACAAAATAAAAGTATATTCAGGATTAATGGCTTCAGAGAGTGAACAATTGCTTAAAGCATTCTTTTCAAAAAAAAGAAATAAAATCAATCCAAACAATAATCATAATCTTGCTTAAGAAAATGAATACTTCTAATTTTCCAGAAAAGATTTAGGAAATTAATGCAAATTATCTTATTCGGTTCTCCCGGTGTGGGTAAAGGAACTCAGGCAAAACTTCTTTCGGAACAATTCAACATTCCTCATATCTCAACAGGCGACATTTTAAGAAAAGCAGTACAGGACAAAACTGATCTTGGACTTAAAGCCGCAGAAATAATGAACCGAGGCGAACTCGTTCCTGATGATATTATGATTGGAATTATTAAAGATGTTCTGAAATCTGATAGATGCAAAAATGGATTTATACTGGATGGTTTTCCAAGAACCACAGTTCAGGCAGAAGCATTGGACAATCTGTTTTCTGAGTTGCATCTTAATGATGTTTTGTTAGTTCATATTACTGCTGATGAGGAAGAGATAATAAAAAGATTAAATGGCAGGCGAGCCTGTAAAGTTTGTGGAAGTATTTTTACACTGAGTGAAATCGAAGGATTAAATAAATGTCCAAAATGCGGATCAGAAAACAGTTTCTATCTTCGTGATGATGATAAAGAAGATGTAATCAGACGCAGATTAAAAGTTTATGAAACTAATACAAAACCTGTTCTTGGTTATTACGAAGCTAAAGGAAAAGTAATCACAGTTAATGGACTGGGAACTATTGAAGAAGTGAATAAAGAGCTGACTGAGATACTGAAAATAAAAAAAGTTCGCAATTAAACTGATTGCTTCAAATATCCTTTTGTAATTTTTCCATTTTCAATTTTAAAGATTCGTGCGCTGGAATTTTTCCGTACGAGTTCATAATTGTGTGTTGCAAAAAGCACTGCAGTCCCGCGTTTATTTATCTTCATAAGTAAATCAAGTATTTCTGCTGAGGTTTCAGGATCAAGATTTCCTGTTGGTTCATCTGCAAGTATAATCAAAGGATCGTTCAATATAGCTCTGGCAATTGCTACTCTCTGCTTTTCACCACCGGAAAGTTGATTGGGCATATTTAATCTCTTATGAGATAATCCGACTTCAGTTAAAGCATCATTCACTTTTCTTTTGATGTCACGTTTCGGTGTATTTGTAACTTCCAGAACAAACGCAAGATTATCATAAACATTTCTGTCGCTGAGTAATTTAAAATCCTGAAATACAATTCCGATTTTTCTTCGCAGCAAGGACAACTGATTTTTCTTTATCAAAGACGAATTGAATTGTCCTACAGTAATTGTACCTGACTCAGGCAAAATATTCATATAAATCAGTTGCAGTAAAGTTGTTTTACCGCTGCCACTTTTACCAATTAAAAATGCAAATTCACCTGCGGCAAGTTCAAGCGAAATATTATCAAACAATGGTTGATTTTTGTAATGAAATGTCAGATTGCTAATAGATAACATCAGTTTTTCCTTTTTACAACAAACTGGGCACGAAGATCACTTGGTTTGCAATCACGAAAAGTGAAAGCATTAAAACACTCAATGGCATAAAGGCCGGATTTTTCAAGTGCTTCAAAGTAAAACTCCAATGGATAAATTTTTTGTTTATGAACTTCAATGAACTTTCTTCCGTCAGGATAACTAATTTCAAAAATATTTTTATGTATTCTGCTTGGTTGCAAATATATGCTTTGACGATTAAAAGTTACACCATTTGACGAACCTTTTTTTGAGGCATACTTTTGATGCTTAAAGCTGTTTTTTTCAAGTGCAGCATCGAATAAAAATATTCCATCTTCGTTAAGAATATTTTTTACCTGAGTAAAAAAATTTTGAATTGATTTTTTATTTGTCAGATAATTTATACTGTCGAATGCACAGATCACCAAATCAAATCCAGACTTGAATGGAAGAATTGTCATATCGCAACAGACTTTCTGAAAAGATAGTGATTCATTTTTCTTCAACATAGAAATTGAAATATCACTTGCAATGTAATTCTTAAATGTATCTGACAAATGATCTGCTAATCTGCAATTTCCTGCTGCAACTTCAAGTACGATTGAATTTTTATCATTATAAAGAGAAGCTAATTTATACAAGTACTTTGCCCAGAATTTATAATCAACCTTTTCCATCAGTTGATTATAAATATCAGCTACATATTTATAATTATCTGCCAAGATGTAACCGGTTTGCTGAGATAATTTTTGCATAGCGGTATGCAGAAAGTATGCTAGTAAAATCTGCAATGCCTTTTCCTGCAATATCAAAAGCAGTTCCGTGGTCTGGTGAAGTTCTGATAATTGGTAAACCCGCAGTAAAATTGACTCCATTATTAAAATTCATCATCTTAAAAGGTATCAGAACCTGATCGTGATACATTCCCAAAACGGCATCAAATTTTTTATAAAGATGATTTGCAAAAAAAGCATCAGGTACAAAAGGTCCTTGTGCATTTTTGCTGAACGATTTGAGTGCGGGAATGATTTTCTCATTTTCTTCATTACCTATTCTTCCCTGTTCACCAGCGTGAGGATTCAATCCGAGCACTGCAATTTTAGGATTATTGATTCCTAAATCAGAATTCAATGATTCGATTAATGTTTGAATTTTATTTTGTAGAAGTTTGACAGTTAATGATTTACTTACATCTTTAACTGGAATATGAATCGTTGCAAGCGAAGCAATCATTTCCCTTGAAAGAAAAAGCATAAGATAATTTTTTGATTTGCATTCTTCAGCCAATATTTCTGTTTGACCGGGATATTTAATGCCTGCAAGTTCAAAAGCGTGCTTTGAAATGGGAGCAGTAATAACGGCATTGGCTTTTTTTGATTTCAAAATTCTGATTGCAGTTAGTAAAGATTCATAAGCAGTACAGCCGGAGACTTTCGTTGGAGTACCAATTCTTATTTTAGCTTCCGGCATTGACAGTAAATTCAGTTGCTGAGGACTTGATTCATCAGGATTTGAAATAACTTTATAAGGATGACTGAATTTAACAAGCTTTTGATAGTAACTAAAAACATTTGCAGGGCAGATAAAAATATAGTGTTCAGAAAAATTTCTTTTAAGAAGCTGGTTGAAAAGTTTTATTGATATTTCCGGTCCGATTCCGTTAATATCGCCGCAGGTAAATAAAAATTTGTTTTTCATTTTGATTCAAGTCTGAAACTTCCATCACCTCTTAGATCAACAAAAACAAAAATTCTTTTGGGATTATCATAATACCAGGTTTCAGTAATCTTCCCATCTGAGTTTACTCCACGCTCAATTTTATCCGGAGCACCATTCCGAATATAAACTTTACCCCGGTCAGACTTAGCACCAGATGTTCCGGAAAGATTCCGGAAATTTGATTCAGCATAATCAACTCTGTCGTAAAAAACTTCCATCAGTTCATTAAAAGCAGTTTCAGGCGTCGGATCTTTTGATTTCCAGTATTGTTTTAACAACTCTTCAGAACTTAAATTTTGTTTCATAAAACTATCTAAGATATTATCGGATTCAATGCTCGAAATCATTTCAAGGGCAAAATCAATATCATTCAGTGAAAATGGTTTGTTGAACCAGGTTACTTTCAGAATATACGATTCGATTTCTTTTCCAGCTTCAGAGAACAGTTTCAGCTGATAATCACCTTCGGATAATTTTTTATTAACATCCTTAATCAGAATTCCATTTAATGCGTAAGATGTATCGAATGAAAAAGCAATTTTATCATTCAATTTATAGAAATCAGGTTTACCAAGAGCAGAGACAGATAAATACTGTTCGGAGTAAACTAAATCTTTCTGAACTATTTTTATTTTGATTTTATCGTTAGGCAAAACTTTGTCTGTGAAAAATATAAGATCAAAATTCTCTTTGCTGAATGGAATGACTCCTGAAAAATTTGCAACAATAAAATTTCCATCCTGAATTTTCTTTTCAACAAGAATTGGTGAATATTTTTTCACCGAATCTTCAAGCGAAATTACAATCGGAGTTTGTGGTCGCTGTCTGTTTGTAAGTTTATCTTCAAAAATTATCCTGAATGTGTATTTACCTTTTGGTAAAATCAAAGTATTAAAATTTTCGAGGAACTTTGTGTGAGAAATTGTCTCATCGAAATTGTAAGAGATTAACTTATCCTTTACAAATTCCCTTTTAAGTACTTTGTTGTTTTGATCCATCACTTCAATAGTTAATTCGAATTGAGATTCGAAGTGGTCGTTTACTTTTTCAAATACGAGTCGTGAGAAAGGAATTTTGTACAAATAAGTAATTTGATAATCATCATCTAATTTGTAATTAAGAAATTGGGTATGAATATTAGGTCTGAAAACAGGTATTTCCTTTTTATTAGAAAAACTATTCTGCCCGAATATTATCGGGCAGAATGAAATAAAAAGTATCAGAATTATTTTTTTCATCAGATAAGCAGGATTTTTTTAGCTGTTCATATTAGCTAAGAACTCTTTGTTATTTTTAGTACCGCGCATTTTATCAAGCAGCCATTCCATAGCTTCAACCGGAGAGTATTCGCTTAGAATCTTTCTCAATATCCAGATCTTTTGCAGGTCTTCTTCTTTCAATAATAGTTCTTCTCTTCGGGTTCCGGAGCGATTTACATCAATTGCAGGGAAAATTCTTCTGTCACTTAAATCACGATTCAGAACAAGTTCCATATTGCCAGTACCTTTGAACTCTTCAAAAATCACATCATCCATTCTGCTGCCTGTATCAATCAAAGCTGTTGCAATAATTGTTAAGCTGCCGCCGTCTTCAGTATTTCTTGCAGCGCCAAAAAATCTTTTTGGTTTATGAAGTGCATTGGAATCAACACCACCTGAGAGAATTTTTCCGCTGTGGGGCACAACAAGGTTATGAGCTCTCGCTAATCTTGTTATTGAGTCAAGCAGAATCACAACATCTTCTTTTGCTTCAACCATTCTTTTAGCTTTTTCAATTACCATATCTGCAACCTGAACATGCCGCTCAGCAGGTTCATCAAAAGTAGAACTGATTACTTCTGCTTTTACTGAGCGTTCCATATCTGTAACTTCTTCAGGTCTTTCGTCAATGAGAAGAATAATCAATTTAATTTCAGGATGATTTCGTGTAATTGAGTTAGCAATCTTTTGAAGCAGAATAGTTTTTCCGCTCTTCGGAGGAGAAACAATCAAACCTCTCTGACCTTTACCAATTGGCGCAAGTAAATCCATTATTCTCATTGAGTATTCGCCAGGTGCAGATTCAAGTTGTATTTTTTTTGTGGGATAAACAGGAGTCAAGTTATCAAATAAAGTTCTTTCGCGGATAGCTTCAGGAGACTGACCATTTACAGCTTCAACTCTGAGCAGTGCAAAAAATCTTTCTCCTTCTTTCGGCGGTCTGACTTGTCCGCTTACAAAGTCGCCCGTTCTTAAAAGAAATTTTTTAATTTGTGAGGGCGAAACATAGATATCATCCGGTGAAGGCAAATAATTATAGTCTGATGATCTTAAAAATCCATATCCATCCGGTAAAACTTCGAGCACACCCTTCGAGAATGTAAGACCGTCTTTAGCTGTCTGTGCTTCGAGAATTTTGAATATAAGTTCCTGTTTACGCAGGTCACTGTAACCGGATATTCCAAGGTCTTTTGCAATCTGATTTAATTCAACGATTTTCTTTGACTTTAATTCAGAAATGTCCATTGGCATTTTAGTTTGTCCTGTAATTTGTTTTTGAATTAATTTTTTTGAATTTGACTGATTTCAAATTGATTTATCCTGATAAGTTCTCGGGGATTTTTCACATATGTTGAAAGGAACCTGAGGACTACTTCAAACATAAAGTAAGAAGTTTAATTTGTCAAGATTCAAAGTTCCTCTGATAATGATTTAATTTCACCGATCAGATACATACTGCCGGTTATGACAAGACAATTATTATTATCCCCTTTGAGAAAATCCGAGAGAAATTTTCTTTTATCAGTTATTTCCACAGCATTGAGATTATGAGCATCAAAGCGCTTCTTTAATTCTGCAAGTTTTTCAGCCCGCTCGTAATTAATTTCTGTAATGTAATATTCATCGAATTTATTTTTCAAGATTTCAATCATCGAATCAATATCTTTATCTTTAAGGGCGCTGAAGAGTATTAAAGTTTTCTTATAATTTTTTCTTTCGCTGCTGAATTCATCCAGAAATACTTTCAGGCCATCCGGATTATGAGCAGAATCAAGTAAAATATAAGGTTGCCTGCGAATATATTCATATCTGCCCTGAATCAAAGTGTTCTTTACAACATTTTTAATTCCATCATAAACCACTCTTGGCTCATCTATATCAAGTGTTTTTGTAACAGTAAGAACAGCGAGTGCTGCATTATATCGTTGATATTTGCCTTTCAGCGGTATTTCCCAATCCTGTAGTTCAATTTCTTCTGTGTAGAGTTCAACTATACCGTTTTTTTCTATCAGATAATCTTCAAGCCGAAAAAGTTTTGCTTTAACTTCCTGACACTTCTTTTCAATAATAATCTCTGCTTCATCAGCAAGTTTCCCAATAAATACTTTACACTTCGGTTTTATAATTTCACCTTTCTCATAAGCTATTTGAGAAATCTTATCACCGAGAATATTAGTATGTTCAAGTGAGATTGATGTAATGATACAAGCCAGAGGATTTAAAACATTAGTTGCATCAAGCCTTCCGCCTAAACCAGTTTCAATAACAGCGTAATCAACTTTCTTTTCTTTGAAGTATTCAAAAGCCATTGCAGTTGTAACTTCAAAAAAAGTTAAGCCGTGTTTGTCAATATACTCGTTATGTCTGTTTACGAAATCTGCTATGAATTCATCTTCAATGTATTTTCCATTGATAATTATTCTTTCATTGAAACGAACAAAATGCGGAGATGTATATAATCCTGTTTTGTAACCAGCTTCCATCAGAATGCTTGCAATAAAAGCTGAAGTACTTCCCTTTCCGTTTGACCCGGCAATGTGAAATGCTTTTAATGAATTCTGTGGATTACCGATATGTTCAAGAAAAGCACGAATATTATCGAGACCTAATTTAATTCCGAATGTGTGAAGTGAAAAAAGTTTTTCGAGTGATTGTTTAATGTCCATATTAAATAATGTATGAACCTGTTAATTCTGAAATTGATTTAATATTCATTTGCAGACAATATTTTTCCAAATCTTCAATAATTTTAATTGGTGCAGTTGGATCAATAAAATTCAAAGTTCCGATTTGAACCGCAGATGCACCAACAATCATAAACTCCACAATATCTTTCCAATTCATTATTCCGCCAACACCGATAATCGGGATATCAACCTTCTGATGAATCTCAAGAACTTTTGCAAGAGCAATCGGTTTAATTGCCGGACCTGATAATCCTGCAAACACATTCTGTACTTTAGGTTTTCGTGTAAAGATATTAAATGCTGTTCCAACCAGCGTGTTAATTGCACTAACAGCATCGCCTCCAGAATCTTTAACAACTTTTGCGAATTCGTGTATGTAAGAAACATTTGGTGAAAGTTTTATGATCAAAGGTTTATCAGTAACTGCTCTGACTTTTTCAGTAACTCTTCCAACAGCTGAAAGATTATTTCCGAATTGTAATCCGCCTTCTTTAACATTGGGACAGGAAACATTTATCTCAAAAGCTTTAATTGTATCTTCATCATTCAGTATTCTTGTACACTCAACATATTCTTCAACAGAGCTTGCGGCAATATTACAAATTAGCGGCACATCATATTTTTTTAGAAAAGGAATTTTCTCTTTAAGAAAAACTTCAACTCCTACATTTGCAAGTCCGATAGCGTTCAGCATTCCGGCCGGAGTTTCAGTAATTCTTTGCGGAGGATTTCCTTTTCTTGGTTTCAAACTTAATGATTTTGTTACTATTGCACCGATTTTATTTAAGTCAACAAACTCTGCTATTTCATTTCCATATCCGACAGTGCCTGAAGCAAGCATAATTGGATTTCTTAATTTAAGCGATGATATGTTAACCGATAAATCAACTTTGCTCATATAATTACATCCTTCACATTAAAAACCGGACCGTCTTTGCAAACCAGCAAATATTTATCAGACTGCTCTGTTGATTCAATCGGGCAACCCTGGCAAATTCCAAATCCGCAAGCCATCGCACATTCAGTTGAAACTTCACAGTTAATGTTATGAGTAATACAAACTTCTTTTAGCGCTCTTAGCATTGCATTTGGTCCGCAGCCAAATACTTTAATTCTTTTATCTTTGAAAGAGGGAAGATTTTTTTCAAATAACTGAACAACATTTCCGTTAAATCCGAGTGAACCATCATCAGTCGCGGTCTGGACATTCAGTAGGTTATAAGTGATAACATCATTTTTAGTTCTTCCACCGACAAAACTGTGAACTTCATATTTATCTTTGAGTAATCTTGTAAGAAATGGAAACGGTGCTGAACCAAGTCCGCCTGCTACTATCACAGCTAAATCAAAATCATCAGTTATATTAAATCCCTTGCCAAGCGGACCGAGAATATCAATGGTATCATCAATATGTTTATGAGCAAGAATTCTTGTACCTTCACCAAAAATATTAAACATCAGATATATAAAGTCGCCTTCAACATCGCATATACTGAAAGGTCTTCGTAATAAAGGGAAAACTGTTTCACTGACACGAATATTCAGGAACTGTCCTGGTTTTATTTGTCCAGCAATTTCAGGTGAATAAATTTTTTGAAGAAAGATATCTTTTTGAATTTCTTTTATCTCTTTGACCGGAGAATTAACAATCAGCAACTTATCCTCTATTGAAATATTGAGTGTAATTTAAAGGCAAGTAAAAAAAATTTTTGAACTGCCTTACAAATTTAGAAAAGAAATAAATATTGAAAAAAAATTAACAATACTCGTCTAATTTATTCATCTTCAGATATTCAACAACATTTTTTACATCCTGTGCTCTGTCTCTTCTGCAAACGAGAAGAGTATCATCATAATTTATGATGATCAGATTATCAACGCCGATTACTGCCGTAAACTTATCAGGTGAATAAATGTATGAATCAATCACTTTATCCGTATAAACTTTTCCAACCAGAGCATTACCACTCGAGTCTTTTTCTGATAACTGATAAACTTCCTCCCAACTGCCGACATCACTCCAGGTAAAGAATCCTTTGGTAAGATAAACTTTAGTCGATTTTTCCATAATACCGTAATCAATGGAAATCTTTTTCATCTGACCATAAGTTTTTACGAGCACATCGTGATAGTCTTTTTGATTAAGATGTTTTTCAATTTCAGTGAGACCTTCAAAAAGATCAGGCATGTAAGTTCTTATTTCATCAAGTATAGTATCAACACGCCAGATGAACATTCCGCTGTTCCAGAGAAAATCGCCGCTTTCAAGAAATCTGACAGCCGTTGCATAATTGGGTTTTTCGGCGAAGGTTAATACTTTATAAATATTATCCTGAACTTTTTTATCATCAATCTGAATATATCCATAACCTGTTTCCGGTCTTGTCGGATGAATTCCGATTGTAACCAAAGATTTTTTTTCATAGGCAAATTTAGCTGCATTATGAAGAGTATTTCTGAAAATTTCTTCTTCTTTAATAATATGATCTGCAGGAAGAACAATAGTAACAGCTTCAGGATCTTTTGCTTTGATTATAATTGATGCAAGTCCTATAGCGGCGGCAGTATTTCTTCCGAATGGTTCAATGATGATGTTTTCTTCAGGAATATCGTGCAGTTGTTTTTTCACTTCATCAGCTTGTATTTCATTTGTAATGACGAAAATTCTGTTCCTGTCAATCAGATCATCTATTCTTTCAACCGTTGCCTGAATCATTGTAGTATCGCCAAAAATTTTAAGTAGCTGCTTTGGTAGTGCTTTTTTACTTCTTGGCCAGAAACGGGAACCAACGCCTCCCGCCATAATTACTGCGTAAATGTTCATCGGAATTTACCCTCTATTTGATTTTAGAAATTTTTTGTTGAAGTTCATCTGCCCGATTCAAATAATTTGTTATATCCACTTCTTTACCTTTGACAACTGCAACTATAACAATCAAACAAGCCCGAAGTCCTTCAATTATTTCTTTACCAGGCATTAGCTTACGGTTTTTAATGAGTGTTAAAGTTTCTGCAATTGTTTCGTGCATATTGGAAATTATTTCAAATCCGATTTTTTTAGATAACCTTCCATTGTCTGACATTATTTTAATGAAAGAAGTTATCTCCTCATAATCAAAATCATCTCTTGATAAATTTTTCAGCATCTGATCAAGCGGTTTAACTGGCTTTAAAATATTCGTTTCAAAATTCTGAATAAAAAGTTCTTCGTTATCAATTTCATCATCAAGAATAATTTTCTCTTTGATGGATTCTGTCTCAGGTTTCAAAAATATTTCATCATCGACTTTTCTTTTTGACAGATCAATCTTAATCTCTTCTTTAATCTCTGATTTTGTCTCATCTTCCTTAGGATTAAGCTTTTCAAGAGCATTCTTGAATGATAAAGGAGTTGTAGTATCGAGTAAATGATTTAGGTCTTTGATCAGATTTCTGCTGTGATCTTTGAACTGATCTGATATTTTGAAAAAATCAACCGTGTTTTGATTAAGAAAATTATAAATCTCATTCAGCTTTATTGCTAAAGTTGAAAGCTCAGTAATTTTTTTCATCTTTAACAAATCATTACTCAAATTATCTGATTTGATAATCGCATCTTTGAGTAAAGCAACAATTTCAATCTGGTGTGTGCTGAGCCGCAGACTGTTTGCTGCCGCACTTATGCTTTGAGTAATGTATTGTTTAATAAAATCCATCAGTCAATATAAATTCTTGGAACCCGTTTACTTATGTTGCAGGTAATTTCATAAGGAATGGTCTTTAAAATATTGCACCAATCCCAACCCGAAATTTCGTGTTTTTTTGATTTACCTAAAAGTATCACTTCATCTCCTACATTTATTTTATCATTTCCAACATCAAACATAATTCTATCCATAGTAACAACACCAACCTGTTTATAAATTTTATCTTTAATTATTGCAAATGATTTATTCGTCATTCTTCTCGAATATCCGTCTGCATAACCAAAACTTACAGAAACAATATTTGTAGGTTTTGAAGCCTTAAACTTTCGACTATAACTCACAGTTTCCCCTTTGCTAATTCTTTTTACCGAAGCAACTTTAGAAATAATTGACATCACAGGAAATAATCTTATTGATTGATCCGTCAACTGAGAAGGATAATAACCATATAAAGAAATTCCGGGTCTTACCATATCAAAATATGAGTCAGACATATTAATTATAGCACCACTGTTTGCCGCATGAACAAGCCCGGTTGAAATATTGTTTTGACGAAGTTGCTCAATTAATTCTTTGAATCGTTTTAGCTGAAGTTTTGCAAAAGAATTATTATAAACATCAGAAGTGGCAAAATGAGTATAAATTCCGTCAATAATAAAAGCTGTTTGTGAAGATAAATACTTTATAAAATCAAATGCTTCCTTATAATTAATGCCAAGTCTGTTCATACCTGTGTCAATTTTTATATGAACTCTGATATTCTCTTTGTAATTAATCTTATCCTTAGCAGCACGAAGGGAATCCAAATCTTTTAATGTAAAAACTGTTGGAATCAGATTATAAATCAGATAATCCTCAACATTATTATTAACCAAAGCATCAAAGACAAGAATTGGTTCTTTTATTCCAGCATTTCTTAATTCAATGCCTTCATCAACTAAAGCAACAGCATAATACTCTGGTTTATCTTCAAGAGAATTTAAAGCTTTAACAACTTCAATAACACCATGTCCGTAAGCATCTGCTTTAACGACGGCCATTACCTTAGCAGGATAAACTTTTTTTCTAATGTTTGAGAAGTTCTTTTTTAGATTTGATAAATTTATTATTGCTTGTGATGAGCGCATACTTAATTTTTACAAAATTTTTCTATAAATAAACAAAAAAAATACTGGCGCAAAATTAGTTAGAAATATGCTTTCAAACTATTTTGGAATATGTTAGTAAGAAATTCTTGACATTACTAACGAGTGAAGCTAATTTTGTCAAACAATTTTTAAAGAATAATGATAACAGAATTCGGCAAAGTTTTCATCTTTCTCCTGATTGCAATTCTCTTTGTAGTTGTTGCAATTGCCGTTTCAAGATTAATCAGACCATCCCGCCCTACCTACGAAAAGCTTACAACTTATGAGTGTGGTGAAAATCCCGAGGGTTCTCCCTGGATTAAATTTAATATCAGATTTTATGTTGTAGCACTTATCTTTTTGATCTTTGATGTGGAAGTTGTTTTGTTAATTCCGTGGGCTCTTGTGTATAAAGAATTTGGTTGGGCCGGATTTTTTGTCGGAGGATTTTTCCTGGTGCTACTTGCAATCGGAATGGCTTACGAATGGAGGAAAGGTGATCTCGAGTGGGACAGACCAAAACCACAACCACCTGTAATCAAAAAAACTAAGTTACCTCAGACACTAATAAAAGAAGAAGTGGCAGAAGTATAAGTATGGGTTTATTAGATAAAGAATTTTCTGACGGTAATATAATCATCACTACTACTGAAGATTTATTTAACTGGGCAAGATTGTCATCACTCTGGCAGGTCGGATTTGGATTAGCTTGCTGCGCAATTGAGATGATGGCAACTTCTGCTTCACATTATGATTTTGACAGATTTGGAGTAATTCCCCGTCCATCACCAAGACAATCTGATGTAATTATTGTCTCCGGAACGGTCACTCTTAAAATGGCTTTGCGTGTTAAAAGACTTTATGAACAAATGCCCGACCCCAAATATGTTATCTCTATGGGAAGCTGTTCAAATTGCGGTGGACCTTATTGGGAACACGGCTATCATGTTCTTAAAGGTGTTGATCGTGTTATTCCTGTTGATGTTTATGTTCCCGGCTGTCCACCAAGACCTGAAGCATTGCTAGAAGGTTTATTAAAGCTTCAGGAAAAAATCCGTAATGAGTCAATGGTAAAGAAAAGCGCATGAAAACTACTGAAGAAATTTTTCAGATATTAAAAAATAATTTTTCTGATTCGGAATTAACTCTGAAAACAGACATTCCAACAGAACAATTTATCATTGTTTCTCCTTTTGATGTTGATAAGATTTCTCTTTTTCTTAGAGACAATACTGAACTTCAATTTGATTCTCTAATGTGTTTATCTGGTGTTGATGATTTTAATGGTCAGAAAATAAAAGATGAAGCCGGTAACGAAGTTATGCAAGGTGGAACACTGAGCGTTTATTATCATTTAGAATCAACTTCATTAAGACACAAACTCGTACTTAAAACTTCAACATCCCGTGATAATCCGGAAGTAGTTTCTGTATCAGAGATCTGGCAGGCAGCAAACTGGCACGAGCGCGAAGCTTATGATATGTTCGGAATTAAATTTATCAATCATCCCGATTTAAGACGAATACTTATGCCTTACGATTGGGAATTTGGTTATCCATTAAGAAAGGATTATCAGAATCCTGAATTTTATCAAGGAATGAAAGTACCATATTGATATGAGTGTAAGAACTGAAGAAATGGTATTGAATATGGGTCCGCAGCATCCGTCAACACACGGAGTGCTGAGACTCGAACTTACTCTTGAAGGTGAAATTGTAACTAAAGTTGTCCCTCATATTGGTTATCTTCATCGCTGCTTCGAAAAACATTGCGAAGCTATGACTTATCAGCAGGTAGTTCCTTACACAGATCGGATGGATTACCTTGCAGCAATGGGAAATGAATTAGGATATGCAATTGCAGTTGAAAAACTTCTTAACATTCAGGTACCTGAAAGGGTTGAATATATCAGAGTAATAATGGCTGAATTACAGAGAATTGCTTCTCACCTCGTTGCTCTTGGAACTTATGGTGCTGATATCGGCGCATTTACTCCTTTCCTCTATTGCTTTCGTGATCGTGAACGAATTCTTCATCTATTTGAAATTACCTGCGGCGCAAGATTACTTTATAATTATATCTGGCCTGGTGGTCTTTCTCACGATCTTCATCCAGACTTTGTAAGACTTACCAGAGAATTTATTAAAGAATTCAGACCTAACCTTGTTGAATTAAACAACTTACTCACCTACAACAGAATTTTTATTGATCGTACTGCCAATGTTGGAATACTTCCGGTTGAAACCGCAGTTAACTTTGGTATAACCGGACCAATGTTGCGCGGCAGCGGAATGAAATGGGATTTAAGAAGAGATGATCCTTATTCAGTCTATCATAAATTTGATTTCGAAATTCCTGTTGGCGAAGGCAAAATGGGAACTGTTGGTGATAGCTGGGACAGATACTTTGTGCGTGTTCGTGAAATGGAAGAAAGTTTAAAGATAATTGAACAAGCACTCGATCAACTTCCTGAAGGAGATGTTACTTCTGCAATACCTAAAAGAATCAAGCCGCCTGTTGGGCAGGTTTATGCCAGAGTGGAAAATCCTCGTGGCGAGCTTGGATACTTTTTAATAAGTGATGGATCAACAAGCCCATTCAGAGTTAAGGTTCGTGCTCCATCATTCGTAAATCTGCAGATAATGGATGAATTATGTCGGGGACATATGGTTGCAGATGTTGTAGCAATTCTCGGAAGTGTTGATATAGTTTTAGGAGAAGTTGACAGATGATATACGAATTTTTCAATAACCTATTCGGTAGTGAGATTATTGCAGGTTTTATAGCAGCAAGTCTGCCACTTTTAATTTTCATTCTTCCTTTTGCACTCATAGCTGTTCTTCTCGAAAGAAAAGTTGCTGGTCATATGCAGGACAGACTGGGTCCGATGAGAGTTGGCTATCATGGAATTCTTCAGACTGTTGCAGATATAATTAAACTTCTCCAAAAGGAAGATATTATAGCAAGAGATAATGACAAATTGTTATTTAACATAGCACCAATTTTAGTTTTTGCAGGAAGTTACGCTGCGTTTGCGGCAATACCTTTCACAAGTGCTTATATAGGTGCTAATATTGATTTAGGAATCTTCTACATTATCGCGGTAACTGGATTAGTTGTAGCTGGAATTCTGATGGCTGGCTGGGCTTCGAATAATAAATACTCATTGCTTGGTGCTATGCGTTCTGCAGCGCAGATTGTAAGTTATGAAATACCGACAATTCTTGTTGTTCTTACTCTTGTGATGTTTACAGGAACAACAAATCTTATGACACTGTCAGAAAATCAGACTGCACTATTTTGGAATTGGAATATATTCGGCGGACCGGAGCTTTCCTTAGCAAAGTTTCTGTTAATCCCTTTTATGATTATTGCTTTTCTTATTATTTATATCAGCACACTTGCAGAAGTTAACAGAACTCCGTTTGATATTCCTGAAGCTGAATCAGAATTAGTATCAGGTTATCATACTGAGTATTCAGGAATGAAGTTCGCTATGTTCTTTCTCGCTGAGTATGCTAATATGTTTGCAGTTTCAGCAATTGTCTCTGCATTATTCTTTGGAGGTTATCACTCTCCTTTTGGTTATTTAGGAAACACTCTGGATATTCAGTGGTTGATTCCAGTTGAGCAGTTTTTCTGGTTTACATTCAAAGGAGTATTCTTTGTATTTGTTCAGATGTGGTTGAGATGGACATTGCCAAGACTAAGAGTTGATCAACTTATGACTGCAAGCTGGAAATATCTGATACCAATTGCTTTCGTTAATTTATTGATTGTAGGAATAATTACTTTAATCTGATGAAAGAATATTTTAATAACATATTCACTGCTCTGTACACAATTTTTGTAGGAATGAAAATCACTTTCAGACATTTATTCATTCCTGCTGTTACTATTCAGTATCCGGATGTTAAACTAAAACTTCCTGAAAGAGAACGAAATCGTTTGTATGTAAATATGGATGATTGCATCGGCTGTGATCAATGTTCAAGAGCTTGTCCTGTAAGTTGTATTGAAATTGAAACAGTAAAATCAATTCCCGGTGAAGACCTTGGTAAAACTTCCAACGGTAAGAAAAAAGTTTTATGGGTTACCAAGTTTAACATTGATTTTGCCAAATGCTGTTATTGTCAGTTGTGTGTATTTCCCTGTCCTACTGAATGTATTTATATGACTGATGTTTATGAATTCTCAGAATATGAACGAGAAAATCTTATTTATGATTTTGTTACTTTAACTCCTGAAGAGCGTGAACAGAAAAAACTTAATTACGAAAAGTTCATGGCTGAAAAAGCTGCAGCTGATGCTGCTGCAAAACAGGCACCTAAAGAAGAACCAAAAAAGGAATCTTAAGATAAGAAAATGAATATCTACGATTTAATTTTTTATTTGTTTGCAGCTTTAACTCTGATTTCGGCATTCTTCGTTGTAACCAATAAGAATATTGTTCACTCAGCATTTTATTTATTATTCACTTTCTTCGGAGTAGCAGGAATTTATGTTTTACTCGGAGCTGATTTCGTTGCTATTGTTCAGCTGATTGTTTATGTGGGTGGAATTCTTATTCTGCTTCTCTTTGGAGTTATGCTCACCAACAAAATTACAAATGTTGAAATCAAAACAGGCACAATAAATATTTTTTCTGCAACTGTTGGAGTAGGTCTTTTTGCAGGTGTTTTATTAGCAGCGGTTTTATATGCTCCATGGAAGGTATCAGTTCTTCAGGAACCTGTTTCAACAACAGGAATTCTGGGTAATCTTTTAATGAACGAATATGTTCTTGTTTTTGAATTACTTGGTATCATTCTTTTAATTGCACTGATAGGTGCAGCATCAATTGCGAGAAGATAAAATGGTTACAGTTGGATTAACACATTTTCTTATAATCAGTACACTTTTATTTTCAATGGGAATTTATGCAATCATTACCAGAAAAAATGCTGTAATGGTGCTAATGGGCGTTGAATTAATTCTGAACTCAGCTAATATAAATTTTATTGCTTTTTCAAGATTCGGAAATTTCGGATATAATGGTCAGTTAATTGCTTTGTTCGTAATTGTTCTTGCTGCCGCTGAAGCAGCAATAGCATTGGCAATTGTACTCAACATCTATAAAAATCTTTCCACAGTTAATGTGGATGAAGTTGATAACTTAAAAGAATAGTAGAATATGGATAGTCAGTTTTTAATAAATACTTCTCTTTATGTTTTGTTTCTTCCGCTGCTTGGATTTGTTGTAACACTTTTACTTGGAAAGAAAGTTAAATCAATTTACCTGTTTGAGAATCTCGTTCTCATTCTGACTTTTATTGCATCTGTTCTTATTCTTTACAATAAACTCGTAAACTTTCCTGACAGCAAAATCGTATCTGAAGTTGAATGGTTCGGATTTGCTAATACTCCACTGTTTGGTGATATCTCAGTCAAGTTGGGAATAATGATAGATAATATCACTGCAATGATGTTATTTGTTGTCGCTCTGATTAGTATGCTTGTTCATCTTTACTCAATTGCCTATATGAAAGGAGATGAAAGGTACAACAGATACTTCGCCTATCTCGGAATCTTTACATTCTCAATGAATGGAATAGTTCTCACTCATAACATATTAATGATGTACATTTTCTGGGAATTGGTTGGATTATCATCTTATCTTTTAATTGGATTTTGGTTTG
>CALHAB010000146.1 GCA_937934185.1 uncultured Ignavibacterium sp.
TAAATGATAATAAATTCAATTGTTTTACAATTATTTCTGATTTTCAGAAACTTATTCAGCTGAAACTTGTTGGAAACAATAATTCCTTTTGATTCTGAATTGTTTATGATAAACTCAACAGATTCAGCAGTAAGCGAAGGATATAGAGGGACATCAATTGCACCAAGAGCAAGAATTGCCATATCGCTGTAAACCCATTCAGGACGATTTTCAGAGATAATTGCTATTTTATCATCTCTTTTGACACCAAGATTTGCAAGACCAAACGCAAAGCTGTCAGTTTCCTCCTTAAATTGATCGTAGGATACTCCCACAAATTTACCATCAACTTTGTACCTTAGTAGATCTTTGTTAGTTGTTTTACTGAATTCTTCGGTAAGATAACGATAAAGGCGCGGAATGGTTGTAACAGATTTATTTAATTCAGCCATTTTTACTCCTTTGAAATATTGGATTAATTTTCGCCCTGAAAATATCAGCCGTGATCAGCTAATGATTTTAAGTTCATTCAAAAAATAATACTGAATTAAATAATTGCAAAAGGAAATTATGAAATTTCATTAGGTTAAATTAGCCTGCAAATATTCAAGTAAATAATTGAGTTACACTCGTAAATCAACTGATGATTTAACTCATTCCGAAGAGATTCTGTACATATTCAAATTGATAATCCCGCCTTAAACCCATAATTTTGAAAAGTAATTTTTTAATTAGAGGAAAAAAAATGTCAAACGCATATTTCAAAGTACCACAGCCGATAAACGAACCAATTAAATCTTACAAACCAGGCAGTCCTGAGAGAGAAGAACTAAAGAAAAAACTCGCAGAACTTAAATCAAAACAAATTGAAATACCTCTGATTATCGGTGGTGAAGAAATAAGAACCGGAAACACCGAAGAAATCAGAATCCCGCATAATCACAGTCATATACTTGGAGTATATCATAAAGCAGGAAAGAAAGAAGTTGATATGGCAATTGAGGCAGCTCTTGAAGCAAGAAAAGAGTGGGCTTCAATGCCGTGGGAACACAGAGTTTCTGTATTTCTTAAAATTGCAGAACTTTTAGCCGGTCCCTGGAGGTCAACCCTGAATGCTGCAACTATGCTCGGTCAGTCGAAGACCGTTCATCAGGCAGAAATTGATTCCGCTGCAGAGCTTATAGATTTCTACCGTTTCAACAGCTACTATATGGCTGAGTTGATGAAGGATCAACCTATTTCTCCAACAGGAATGTGGAACAGAATTGAATATCGTCCGCTTGAAGGTTACATATTTGCTGTAACTCCGTTTAACTTTACATCAATAGCAGGAAATCTTCCAACAGCACCAGCTATTGTTGGTAATGTAAGTTTATGGAAACCAGCTTCAAGCGCTGTTTACTCTGCTTATTGGCTGATGAAATTATTTGAAGAAGCAGGTTTACCAAAAGGTGTAATTAATTTTGTGCCTGGCTCAGGTGGACAAGTCGGAACTCCGGCTATGACAAATCCGAATCTTGCCGGCATTCATTTTACCGGTTCAACAGAAGTATTTCAGAATATGTGGAAATTAATTTCTGATAACCTGAAGAATATGAAATACTATCCTCGAATAGTTGGTGAAACCGGTGGAAAAGATTTCATCTTTGCACACAACTCGGCAGATATTGATGCACTTGTGGTTGCTGCATTGCGCGGCGCTTTCGAATATCAGGGGCAAAAATGTTCCGCTGCATCAAGAATGTATGTTCCGAAATCAATCTGGAAAGAATTCAAAGAAAAATATGTTAGCGAAGTAAACAAAATTAAAATGGGTGATGTTGAAGATTTTACAAACTTTATGGGAGCTGTGATTGATAAAGGTGCATTCGAGACAATTACAGGTTATATTAAATATGCAAAAGAATCTAAAGAAGCTGAAATTATAACTGGTGGAAATTTCGATGATTCAAAAGGTTATTTTATAGAGCCAACTACAATCGTAACAACAAATCCAAAATTCAAAACAATGGAAGAAGAAATTTTTGGTCCTGTTCTTACCATTTATGTTTACGATGATAATAAGCTTGATGAAACTTTGAAACTTTGTGATGAGACTTCCCCTTATGGATTAACAGGAGCTATCTTCGCACAGGATAGAAAAGCAATCGTTAAAATGTCAGATACATTAAGAAATGCTGCAGGTAACTTTTATATAAATGATAAACCAACTGGTGCAGTAGTTGGTCAGCAACCATTCGGCGGTGGAAGAGCTTCAGGTACAAATGATAAAGCCGGAAGTGCTATGAACATTTTAAGATGGATGACTGCCAGAACAATCAAAGAAACTTTTGATCCTCCGAAAGACTGGCGTTATCCGTTTATGGGTGAAGATAAATAATTTTAGAACTATAGCATCTTTGTTTGTCTAATAAAAAGTTTTTACAAAATAATTTGAGGTAATTAAATGAAAATACACGAATTCCAGGCGAAAGAAATTCTGAAAAAATATTCTGTGCCTGTTCAGGATGGAATTCCTGTTAAAACTATGGCTGAATTTGATAAAGCATTAGCCGAACTTCAGGCAAGAGGAATCAATCAGTTTGTTGTTAAATCACAGATTCATGCCGGTGGAAGAGGCAAAGGAAAAATATATGATGTAAGAAACCGTGAAAATCTTTTGCTCGAAGGCGGAGTTAAATTTACAACACTTCCGGAAAAAGCAACTGAATACGCTGAAAAAATTTTAGGGAATGTTTTGGTTACTCATCAAACTGGTCCGGAAGGGAAAGTTGTCAAAACAATTTTTCTTGCTGAAGGATTAGATTATAAAAAAGAACTTTATCTTGGAATACTTCTCGACAGATCAGTATCTAAAAATGTAATTATGGTATCGACTGAAGGCGGAGTTGAAATTGAAAAAGTAGCAGAAGAAACTCCAGAGAAAATTATTAAGGAATGGATTGATCCTGCAGTTGGATTGCAGAATTATCAGGCACGTAAATTAGCTTTTGCGCTTGGATTGCAAGGCGAAGCTTTCAAAAACTTTATTCCATTTATTAAAAATCTTTATCGTGCTTATGAAGAAACAGATGCATCATTGCTTGAGATAAATCCTTTAATCATTACAAACGATGATCGCGTTGTTGCTCTGGATGCTAAAATGAATTTCGATGATAATGCTTTATACCGTCATCCGGAAATTTATGCTTACCGTGATTTGGATGAAGAAGATCCTCTGGAAATTGAAGCATCCAAATACAATCTCAACTACATCAAACTTGATGGAAATGTCGGTTGTATGGTTAACGGTGCAGGGCTCGCAATGGCAACAATGGACATCATCAAACTCGCCGGAGGTGAGCCGGCTAACTTTCTTGATGTTGGCGGGGGTGCGAACAAAGAAACGGTTGCTAATGGATTTAAAATTATTCTCTCAGATAAGAATGTAAAAGCCATCTTAATAAATATTTTTGGCGGAATAGTTCGATGTGACAGAGTAGCTCAGGGTGTAATTGATGCAGCAAAAGAAATGGCTGTTAAAGTTCCGATTGTTGTAAGGCTGGAAGGAACAAATGCTAAAGAAGCTGCAGATTTGCTCGCAGCATCTGATTTGCATTTTGAAGTTGCTCAAAGCTTAAAAGAAGCTGCTGAAAAAGTAACTTCTGTTTTAAGGAATTAATTTTTTCGAAAGCGGTTTGAAATCAGGGCGAATTTTTCAAGCCGCTTCATTTATTTATTTATGTTAAGCACAGTTGATAAAAACCTTCGAGGTTTCCTTAGATAATCAAGAATTTTCATAATATTTTAATTACCTTTTTAATCAAACATCGAAAGTTTCAAAAATTTGTGTAAGGCGGTCTCGTAATACTTTTTATTTAAAATCAAAATTTTACTCGCCTTGATTTTAGTTTTAATTCCAATTAGATTTTTTTATGAAATATTTAATAGTTAGGAGTGTTAATGTCATTATTCGATTCTGAATATTCGCAGGAAGATAATTTTGAATCTTCTGAAAATCTTGAAGAAGAAATAAAGGAATGTAAAAAAATACTTGAAAAAGGTTACATATATGATTCAATAGAACGAATAGAAGATTTAATTCAGGACTGTATTGATTTTATAAAATTTGAAGACGGTCTTTATTTCACTAACAAACTTCTCGAAATCTTTCCATACAATTCTGAGCTTTGGCTGAAAAGAGGAATTCTTTTAAATGGCTTGATGAAGTTTGAGGAGGCAATTGATTCCTTTGAGAAAGCACTTTCTTTAAATCCAAATGATACAGAAACACTTGTTGATAAATCCGCAGCCGAGGAAAATATGGGCCTTTATCAGCAGGCGGAAGAATCATTAAGAAGAGTTCTTGAAATTGATCCTGATAATGAAGATGCATTCTTTAGTCTCGGACTTCTGTATCAACGACAATTCAAATATGCTGAAGCAATTCCTTTCTTCGAACGCACAATTAAAATTGATCCTGATTATATAGAAGTTTATTATGAACTCGGATTTTGTTATGAAGCATTAAACGAATTTGAAAAAGCACTTGAAGCTTATGAGAAATTTCTTGACTTCGATCCATATAATGCAAGCGGCTGGTATAATAAAGGAATTATCCTTGTTAAAATGGGAAAGCTTGAAGAAGCTGTAAATTGCTTCGACCTTTCTACTTCAATTCGTGATGACTTTGCAAGTGCGTGGTATAATAAAGGAAATACTTTAGCTGATTTAGGTAAACATCAACAGGCAATTGAATGCTTTCAGAAAGTAATTGAAATTGATCCTTACGATGAAACTGCTTTTTACAATCTCGCCAGCGTTTATGAAGAATCAGGTGATTTAAATTCAGCAGTCAAGTATTATTCAAAAGCGATTGAAAGTGATGACGAATACTTTGAAGCATATCTCGCAAGAGGTTATTGCTATGATTCACTTGGAAAATATCAGCTTGCACTTAGAGATTTTAACAAAGCAATCTCAATTTCGAGTGATGACGCAGATGCATGGCGTGCAAAAGCTGATCTTGAATATTCGCTTGGTCATCTTGATGAATCAATAAAAAGTTATCTCGAAGCAGCAAAACTTCAACCTGATGGTTATGAAATCTGGTACAATCTTGCAGAAACCTATTATGAAGCCAATAAATGGCTGAATGCTCTTGATGCTTATGATCAATGTTTGAGAATTAACCCGAAAGATTCTAATTCACTCTATTCAAAAGCTAAAATAAATTTTATACTTCACCGTACTCAGGAAGCAATTGATTGTCTGAAGAAAGCATTTGAAATTAATCCCGATATCAGAAGTGAATTCGAGAATGAGTATCCGGATATAAAATCTTCCAAACTGTTCAAGAAACTTTTAGGCGAAGTATAATTAACTATTGATTTTTTATGAAAGACTCAATGCATCTTAAAACTCAGCTTGTTGGATTAATTGGCCATCCGATTAAACATACTTATTCTCCTTTTATTCATAATGTTGCTTTTGAGCTTACAGGGCTTGATTACATTTATCTTCCTTTTAATGTTGTTCCGGCAAATCTGAAAAGCGCAATTAAAGGTTTGGTTGCTTTAGGTTATAAAGGATTTAATGTAACAATTCCTCATAAAGTTAAAGTAAAAGAATTTATGTCAAAAGTTTCTGAAGAAGCTTCTTTTGTCGGTGCAATTAACACTGTGCTGATTGAAGAAGGAAAACTATTCGGATATAACACTGATGTTGCAGGTGTGCTGGAATCTTTATATTCATATCGAAGAGAAATTACAGACAATGAGTGTGTTGTTATTGGGGCAGGAGGTTCAGCCCGGGCAGTTATCTATACATTGATCAAGCATTTCAGACCTTCTAAAATTCATTTGGTAAACAGAACCGAGCAAAGAGCTGAAACTTTAAGACAATTCTTTAAAACTAAAATGAAATTTGATTCATTTACTGTTAACGAACTTATCCCTCCCGATATAAAAGATATCATTAAAAATTCATCTCTGATTGTTAATGCTACTTCTGTTGGTATGTATCCGGAAGAAGATGATGCTGTTTTAACACAGAAAGATTTATTTTTAAAGGATCAGATTGTTTTTGATTTGGTTTATAATCCATCACAAACAAAACTTCTTAAATTGGCTCAGAGCAGTGGGGCAAAAACTGTCGACGGAATAAAAATGCTTGTTAATCAGGCAGCAAAATCTTTTGAGATCTGGACCGGCGAAAAGATGCCTGTCGAACAAGTCGAGAAGGCACTTCTTCTTAAACTCAGTAAATAATTATTTGACTTTAAAGAACTTAGCAGATTTTAGTGTTGTTCTGAGTGGTAAAAAATTTTTTACAAATTGGCTGCAAAGAACTCTAAGTCAAAGTTGAAAAGAATTTCTGATCTTCAAATAAGATGATTGAGTGTCTTTCTCAATCTATAAACAGCTTCCTTCAGATGATCCATTGATGTTGCGTAAGACAGTCTTATATAACCTTCTTTACCGAATGCGCTACCCGGCACTACAGCAATGTGAGCTTCGTGAAGTAAGAACATCGCAAAATCAAATGAGCTTTCAATCCGTAAAGTTTCAGTGTGATGACCAAAGAAAGTTGAGATATTCGGAAAAAGATAAAAAGCTCCTTCGGGTTTGTAGCAGGTTACTCCGTTAATTGAGGTTAGTTCATTATAAATATACTCTCGTCTTTTTCTGAACTCAATTAACATCTCATCAATAATGTATTGTGGTCCTGCAACAGCTTCAATTGCAGCCGATTGAGATATTGAAGATGCGTGTGAAGTTGTGTGGCTTTGAATTTTATTTATACCATTGATCACTGCTTCCGGACCTGCAGCATAACCAATTCGCCAGCCTGTCATCGCATAAGTTTTTGAAACTCCGTTTACGAGAATAGTTTTTTTCTTCAAATCACTGTGCAAAGAAGGGAAACTGACAAATTCAAAATCATCATAAACCATCTTCTCATAAATTTCATCGGAGAGAATATAAAAATTATTTTCAAGCGCAACCTCAGCAATTTCCTGTAATTCATTTTTTGTATATGCAGATCCGGTTGGATTCGATGGATTACAAAGAATAAACATCTTTGTTTTTGGTGTAATAGCTTTTTTTAATTGCTCGCCTGTTACTTTAAATCCATTCTTTTCGTCAGTATCAATAATAACTGAAACACCATCAGCCAGATGAACCATTGCAGGATATGAAACCCAGTATGGTGCAGGAATTATGACCTCATCGCCCGGATTTACAGTTGCAAGTATTGCATTAAATACACTTTGTTTTGCACCATTTGATACAATTATCTCATTGATATTATAATCAAGGTGATTATCTCTTTTCAATTTTGCAGCAATTGCAGTTCGAAGTTCAACTGTTCCCTGATTAAGTGTGTATCTTGTACGGTTTTCATCAATAGCAGTTTTACCTGCATCTTTAATCGGATTTGGTGTATGGAAGTCAGGTTCACCGACGCTTAAGTCAATAATATTTACGCCTTGCGATTTTAATTTTTTTGCCTCAGCAGCTACCATCATAGTTGGTGAAGCGTCCATATTTTTTACACGATCAGCAATCACTTTTTACTCCTGTCCGGAATTAGTTTGGTGAGAAAATTTTTATGCAAAGATAATTGTCGCAGAGGAATCGACAAAAATTAATTTAGTTTTGGATTAAGTGCCTTAGCAACTTCCATCAGCTTTTTTGTATGCTCAAGAATTTCAGTAATCTCTTCCTGAGGTATATCAACAAATTGTCCTTTTAGCTTCTTGGATGAATCAAGAACATTCTGACCATCAAAATAAATTTCAATTTCAACACTTTTCTTGCTTTTGGAATCAGGACCGTCAAAACCAACCTCTTTCTGTGAAAAGTAAATCAGTTCATCATCTTTAAAAAAATATAAATTTGTGGCACCACTCCAGTATCCTTTAGCCATATCTTCGTAAATGTAAATTAAATCTTTACCATCGAAATAAGCTCTGAAATTAGAGCGGTTTTCGCCCTGCACAAAAAGCCCCGCGTACATTTCAGCTTTGTCAGTTTTAATTTTTATTACTTCAACTTCCTGTTTGATTAGCTCAACTTTTTCTTCACGGCTTGCGCAGGAATATGCTGTTAGTAAAAATAAAAATGAAACCAGAAGTGAATATTTAATGTTCATCTTTTAACCTGTTTATTTTAACCAAAATTTCTTATCGTTGCTCACAAATATAAAAACACCGCTTAAATATTTATCACTTAAAAGGAGGTTAGTATGTTCAGAATAATATTTTTTCTTTCTTTTGTTTTACTCTCGTCATCATTGTTTGCTCAGGAAAAATCGTGTTGTCAGATGGATGTTTCATTTGCAGGATTTGGTGAAGATAAAAACTTCCGTGATGCTCATCAGTTGCCGAATGAGTTTGTTCTAAAAGATGCAAAGGGCAAAATGATTAAATTCAAAACTTCGGATGGAAAAGAAGCAAATGCATATTTTGTTGAATCTCCGAAAACTTCAAAAAAATTTATATTTGTTTTTCACGAATGGTGGGGATTGAATGATAATATTAAAAGAGAAGCAGATGAATTGCAGAAGACATTAGGAAATGTGAATGTATTGGCTCTTGATTTATACGATGGACAGGTTGCAACCAAAAGAGAAGACGCAGCAAAACTGATGCAGTCAAATGACAAGAACCGTTCATTGGAAATAATAAAAGGCGCAATAAGTTTTGCCGGCAAAGATGCTGAAATTGGAACAATCGGTTGGTGTTTCGGTGGCGGCTGGTCATTGCAGGCAAGTATATTAGCAGGCAAACAGGGAAAAGCTTGTGTTATTTACTATGGCATAATCGAAAATACACCGGAGACATTCAAAGACTTACACGCACCTGTACTTGGAATCTTTGCAGAAAAAGACAGTTGGATTACTCCTGAAGTTTATGGAAATCTGGAAAAGAACTTAAAAGCAGCCGGAAAGAAAGTAACAATCAAAAGTTTCAATGCTGATCACGCTTTTGCAAATCCAAGTAACACAAACTTTGATGAGAAAGCAACAAAGGAAGCAAAAGAATTGACATTAAAGTTCTTTAAAGAAAATTTGTTGAAGTGAAAAGTAAAAGTCACGCCGAATGGAAATTCTATCAAGCGTGACTTTTTAATCTGCGTAAGATTACACTATTATTTCTTCAACAAATCTCTTATTTCTGTTAGAAGTTTAACATCTGCCGGCGGTTCGGGCGGAGCAGCAGGTTTCTCTTCTTCTTTCTTTTTCATAGCGTTCATTGCTTTAATAACCATAAAAATTGCGAAGGCAATTATTACAAAGTCAATAACAGTGTTAATGAACATTCCATACTTAAGCATCACAGCAGGCTGATCTCCTTCAGCTGCTTTGAGCGTTAAAGCCAAATCACTGAAATCAACACCACCGAGAATTAAACCGATTGGCGGCATTATTACATCGCTTACGAATGATGATACTATTTTTCCGAATGCACCGCCTATAATTATACCGACAGCCATATCAACAACATTTCCCCTCATAGCAAATGCTTTGAATTCCTGAAGCATTTTCATTTACTTTTCTCCTTAGAGTTTGTGATTATTGGATGATTATAAAAATAAAAGAATCTGTTAATACTATTTAAATAGTTTTTCAATGATTCTTAAACATTAGATAAGTTTATTAAAAAAATGTTAGCCCTGATTAAGACAGGGCTGACAAACTTCTTAAAAGAATTCTCTACAGACAATCTTTTAATTATTTCATAAGAATCATTTTCCTCATAGCGGTGAAATTACCTGCCTGAAGTTTATACAGATAAACACCACTGGGTAAGTTTGAAGCATTGAAGTTAACACTATGATAACCTTTCTCCTGATCTTCATTAACCAGCACAGCAAGTTCTTCACCAATTATATTATGAACTGATAATCTTACAGAAGATTTTTCTTTCAGAACATATCCGATCAAAGTTGAAGGATTAAACGGATTCGGAAAATTCTGCTCAAGAGCGAAGTTATCAATGCTTCTAACATCAACTTCAATAACATCTGAGAAATTATACAGACCATTAAAATCGATTTGTTTTAGTCTGTAATAATATTTTCCATCAAAAGCACTTCTGTCGATAAAAGAATAATTCTGAACCTGAGTTGTTGAGCCGTAACCTTTTACAAATCCGATTGTGGTGAAGTCAGATTTATTTGCACTTCTTTGTATTTCAAAACCGTGATTGTTTAACTCAGATGCAGTTATCCAAACCAGTTGAACGCCTTCTTTTTCAAGAGATGCAGTGAAAGAAGTTAATTCAACGGGCAAAGGTGGGCCAGAGAATCTTAAAATAGTGCCTCCATTACCGCAAGCCCAGGCATAATTTGCAGTTGCATCAATTCCGAATAAATTTTGAGTAGTGCCTGTTGAGAGAGCAGTCCAGTTAACTCCATCCTGAGAATACCAGCTTGTTCCGTTTGAACCAACAGCCATATAGAGATTAAAGCCAGGAACATTCACAACATATCTGAAAGCGGCGCCGGTTACAGGTGTAACATTCCATGTTGCACCACCGTCGGTTGTTTTTGCTGTAGTACCATCAAGGCAAACAGCAACTCCATTGTTAGCATCAGCAAATGCAACATAACTTGATCCGGCAAATCCCTGTGCCTGATTGAATCCGGAAACTGTCCAGGTATTTCCTTTATCAGTTGATTTATAAACTTTAGTTGGATTAGCACTGCTATTGTAATATGCACTGAACCAAACAGTATTACCAACAACATCAATGGAGCCTGCAGCACCGTATTCACCATTTGCGCTGTCAGCCGGTGGAATATTGCTTGCCGGAACTCTTGTCCAGGTATTTCCACCGTTGGTTGTTACAAGTATTTCCCAGTAAGTTGATGGCCAGGGATCCGGATCAGCATAACAAACACCATCATTAGCGTTAAAGAAGCGGATACCATCACTAAATCCTGCGGGATTATTATATTGAGCAGTCCAGGTCATTCCGCCATCGGTAGTTTTCCAGATCGTAAAATCTGCAGTACCTCCAACTGTACCTGTAACCCACGCAGTTAATGAATCAAGTGCTTCAATTGAATAATTAGTTACTGCTGAATTAGTGGGAGTTTTAACTTCCCAGGTATTTCCACCATTAATTGTTCTGAGGACAACACCGCTTGCACCGCAAGCCCAGACAACATTATCATTAACAGCTTTAAGCTGTCTTAGTCTTACTGTTGTGCCACTGGTTTGTGCAACCCATTGTGAATAGATATCAACAGTAGAGAAAAGAAAAACAAAAAGAAGAACAAACAAAGTTGAAATTTGTTTCTTCATAGAGGAACTCCTGAATATATTTTGATTGATGGTGATTTAATAAGTGCCCAAATGATTCCATTAAAACTTAATAAAAATTTTTTTTATTTGCCAAGTCTGATTGGTCCTGCGTTTTTAACTTCTTCGCTGCAACCATCTGAAAAAAGTTTGAAGTTTTCAATAAATCTTGCTGCAAGTGCATCGTATTTTTTCCAGTATTCATCTTTATTTCCCCAACTGCTTGATGGATCAAGAACATCTTCCGGCACATCAGGACAAGTTAAAGGAACTTCGAATCCAAATAATTTATCTTTTCTGTATTGTACTTTATCGAGTTTACCTTCCAGTGCTGCATTCAAAAGATTTCGCGTATGTCGAATAGAAATTCTTTTGCCTACACCAAATCTTCCTCCAACCCAACCGGTATTAACTAACCAAACATTTGCTTTGTGTTTTAACATTCTTTCCTTAAGCATAGCTGCATATTCAAACGGATGCCTAACCATAAAAGGTGCACCAAAGCAGGCACTGAAAGTA
>CALHAB010000147.1 GCA_937934185.1 uncultured Ignavibacterium sp.
ACATCAATTAAAGTTCTTGAAGAAGCAAAAATTGAAAAAGCTGATCTGCTTGTAGCAGTTACATCTTCAGAAGAAGTTAATATTGCAACGGCAATCCTTGGTAAGAAACTTGGCGCCAAAAAGACAGTCGCGAGAATTTCAAACGCAGAATATCTTGATCCTCGGCACGGCGTAAATTTCAATGAAATTGGTATCGACTTTATGATCTATCCAGAAGAACTTGCCGCACTCGAAACCGTAAATCTTATAAACAGAACAGCCGCCACAGATATTATTGAGTTTGAAAATGGTAAACTTCAGGTAATCGGACTACGGCTAGATAAGAACGCACCGATAATTCATAAAACACTTTCTGAAATAAGTAAACAATACTCTACATTCGACTTTCGTGTTGTTGCTATTTACAGAAACTTCCGAACAATAATTCCAAAAGGTAATGATAAGTTCTTACCTAACGATCAGATTTTTGTCATTTCAAAATCGGAAGCGCTTGAAACTGTGTTAAAACTTGCAGGCAAAGAGAATATAAAATTTGATAATATAATGATTCTTGGCGGTGGAAAGATTGGAAGACGGGTTGCATCTCTGTTGAGTAATAAAATGACTGTTAAATTAATTGATTCAAATCCTGAAAAAGCATTTGAGCTGGCTGACGAACTTCCCAATACTTTAGTAATTCAGGGTGATGGAAGAGATATTGATTTACTTGCTCAGGAGGGTATAATTGATGTTGATGCATTTATTGCTGTTACTGAAGATGCTGAAACGAATATTATAACTTGCCTGATGGCTAAACATCTTGGTGTTAAAAAAGTTATTGCACTCGTAGATAAAGTTGAATATGTGCCTCTTACACAAACTATCGGATTAGACTCTTTAATTAACAAAAAACTTATCGCTGCAAATAACATAGTCAGATTCATCAAAAAAGGTGAAATAATTTCCTATTCATCTTTGGAAGGAATTGATGCAGTGGTGATGGAATTTGTTGCTCAGCCCGGCTCAAAAATCACAGAAGAAAATATTGCAGAATCAGACTTTCCGAAAGATGCAATAATCGGAGGTTTCATCAGAAAAAATGAAAGCTTTATCGCTTTGGGAAGTTCCAAAATAAATGCAGGTGATAAAGTAGTTGTATTTTCATTACCTGAAGCTGTTGGTAAGATTGAAAAATTTTTCAAATAATTTCTGATAAGTTTTGAATTACAAATTAGTTTTCAACATAATCTCATTTCTGCTCATGTTAACCGGTTTGTTTATGATGAGCGGAATTCCCTTTTCAATTTATTATCAGGATAATGATATACTGGCTCTGTTATCTTCTGGTTTGTCAACTTCATTCATTGGTCTTTTTATCTGGTACATTACAAAAGATGCTGACAGAACTGACATAGGAAAGCGGGAAGGTTATCTGATTGTAAGTTTGGGTTGGGTTGTGATGTCTTTGTTTGGAGCTGTTCCCTTTTTGATTCACGGTTCAATTCCTTCTTATGTTGATGCATTTTTTGAAGTGATGTCTGGATTCACAACGACAGGTGCTTCCATATTAACTGACATAGAATCACTTCCTCACGGTTTATTGTTCTGGCGATCAATCACACAATGGATTGGCGGGATGGGAATAATAGTCCTCTCTCTCGCTATACTACCACTGTTAGGAATTGGTGGTATGCAGCTTTATGCAGCAGAAGTACCCGGAATTACAAAAGATAAATTTCATCCGCGGGTCAAAGAAACTGCTAAACGACTTTGGGGCATCTATGTGATATTCACTGCGCTTGAAACAATTTTGCTGATGATTGCAGGAATGAGTTTTTTTGATGCGATTAATCATTCATTTACAACTCTTGCTACCGGAGGATTTTCAACTAAAAATGCAAGCACTGCATTTTATTCAAGTCCGTTCATTCAATACATAATAATTATTTTTATGTTTCTTGCGGGAACAAATTTTACTTTACACTATTATGCCCTTCACAGAAATTTCAACTTCCTGAAAACTAATGATGAGTTCAAAGCTTATTCTTTATTTATATTGATTTCATCTTTCTTAATAATGATAATTCATAATCCTCACTTAAATCTTTCATTTGAAGAGAAGTTCAGGCAATCATTATTTCATGTAGTTTCTCTTGTTACAACTACAGGTTATGTTTCTTCAGATTATGAAAACTGGGCAATCTTTTCAAGAATGATTTTCTTTGTTCTTTTATTCATTGGCGGTTGTGCGGGTTCAACAGGCGGTTCAATTAAAATTGTAAGACATTATCTCCTCTTTAAAAACGGATTTCTGGAATTGAAAAGATTAATTCATCCCCGTGCAGTTATTCCTGTAAGAGTTAATGGTAAGGCAATTCTTCCTGAAATTATATCAAATGTGCAGGCATTTTTTATTCTTTACATTTTAATTTTTGTGCTCTCATCTATAATACTTTCAATATCGGGATTAGATTTTCTGACTGCCATTGGTGCAAGTGCTACTTGTTTGGGCAATGTTGGTCCGGGCATTGGTACAGTTGGTCCTGTAGCTAATTTTGCTCATTTATCTGATTTGGCAAAAATCCTTCTTTCTTTTCTGATGCTTGTCGGAAGACTTGAACTTTTTACTGTTCTTGTAATTTTCACACCCTCTTTCTGGAAAAAGTAATTCTTCAAACTGATTTTATCGAATTATCAATCTGTTTTTAATGGCATCTGTTTTTCACCACAGTTTCTGCAAAGTATTTTATTTATATTTACGAACGATGTGAAAGTATATTCTATGAATACAAAAGAATTGTTAAAAAAATACGGTAAACCTGAAAATTTCATCAACAGGGATTTAAGCTGGATTGAATTTAACAGAAGAGTTTTGCAGGAAGCTCTTAATCCGGATTTACCTTTACTTGAAAAAGTAAAGTTCGTTTCCATCTTCTCATCCAACCTCGATGAGTTTTATATGATAAGAATATCCGGAATCAAAGAGCAGATTGCTGCAAATGTTCTCGAACCTTCAATTGATGGACTTACCCCAAGAGAACAACTTCAGAAAATTGAAAAATGCCTGCAGCCATTGCTGAAACAACTTTATGATCTCTGGACAAATAATATTGTTCCATCTTTGCGTGAGAATAATATTATTCTTCACGAGTATGATGAATTTACCAAGGATGAAAAAAAGATTCTTACAGAATATTTCAAGAAAGAAATTTTTCCCGTCCTTACTCCGCTTGCGTTTGACCCTGGCAGACCTTTTCCCTATATCTCAAATCTGAGTCTCAGTATCGCTGTTCTTATCCGTAAACCGAACGGTGAAAATCATTTTGCAAGAGTAAAAGTCCCAAGTATTTTACCGCGTTTACTTCAGATTGATGACATTCTTGATCCGAACAGAAAAAAAATTACAAACGGTGGATTTAAAGCAAGATTTGTTTGGCTCGGTGACTTGATAAAAGAAAATATTCATTTACTATTTCCCGGAATGGAAATAATTGAAACTCATAAATTCAGAATTACACGCGATACTGATATTGAACTTCAGGAAGATGAAGCGGATGATTTATTAAGTGTGATCGAGGAGAACATTCGTCAAAGAAGATTTGGCAGCGTTGTGAGGTTAGAAGTCGCTCAGAAAATGCCTGACTTTATGCTCGAAACTTTGATGGAAAATCTTCAGATAACAAAAGATGATGTACATCAGGTTGATGGGCCTCTGGGTTTAAGTGATGTAATGATTCTTTACAAACTCCCTGTTCATCATCTGAAAGAAAAACCTTTCTATCCTGTTATTCCGAAAGAATTGACTGAAGAGGAAGATTTATTTTCAGTTATTCGTCAGCGTGATGTATTGCTCCATCATCCTTTTCATTCATTTACTCCGGTAGTTGATTTCATAAAAAAAGCAGCTGAAGACCCTGATGTACTTGCAATCAAACAAACACTTTATCGTGTCGGAACTGATTCGCCTATTGTCAAAGCATTGATTGAAGCTGCTGACAGAGGCAAGCAGGTTGCTGTGCTTGTGGAACTTAAAGCACGATTTGATGAGGAGAATAATATTTACTGGGCACGCGAACTTGAAAAAGTCGGAGTGCATGTTGTTTATGGTTTGGTAGGATTAAAAACTCATGCTAAAATGACTTTGATCGTAAGAAAAGAATATGACGGTGTTAAAAGATATGTTCATCTTTCTACAGGTAATTACAATGTAGTAACAGCAAAACTCTACACAGATATCGGACTTTTCACCTGCGATGAAGATATCTGCAGCGATGTTTCTGATGTATTTAATTATCTGACAGGATATTCTCAGCAAAAAGATTTCAGAAAACTTTTTGTATCACCGCTTCATACTAGAGAAAAAATGCTGAAACTTATTATGCGGGAAATTAACAATAAAAAATCCGGTAAATCTGCACACATTATTATGAAAATGAATTCACTTGTGGACCCTCCGATAATTGCAGCACTCTATGAAGCTTCAAACGCAGGGGTTAAAATTGATTTAATTGTTCGCGGAGTCTGCAGTTTGATTCCCGGTGTTAAAGGTTTGAGCGAAAACATCTCTGTGAGAAGCATCGTTGGCAGATTTCTGGAGCATAGCAGAATTTTTTATTTCTTTAACAACGGTGAAGAAGAAGTTTATTTAAGCAGTGCTGATATGATGCAAAGAAATCTTGACAGAAGAGTTGAAGTGACTTTCCCGATTGAAGACAGAAAAATTAAAGAAGAAATAATCAATAATATGCTTCATATCTATCTGAAAGATAATGTTAAGGCAAGAGAACTTCATCCGGATGGAACTTACCACTTTGTTAAACCTCAGGATGGAGCCGCCAGAATAAATAGTCAGGAATGGTTGATGAATTATGTTACTAAAGAAAACTCTCAGGTAAAGAAAACTTTAAGAAAATAAAAAATCAAAATATTATATTGTCATTTAGAAGAAGCGAGGCGCCTGAGAAGTCTTTCGGGCATCATAGATTTCTCAACCGATATATTTGATGAGTTAAGTGATAAAAAAGTTAAGACTTCCTGATTATTTATTTGAACCAATTAAACCTTAAAAAAGTTTTTATGCTTAAACATTATAACAAGGAAAAATTATATGAGTGATATTACAAAAAGTGCCATTCTTAATTCATTAAAGAAATTAAAGTCCGATGGATTCGAACCAAATATTCTTACTCTGAATTCTATTCAATCACTTGAACAGAATGGTGATGAATTGAAAATCAAAATGTCTTTTGCTGCTCAAACAAACAATGACCTGCTCAAACAAAAATTTGAAGAACAGCTTAAGGAAGATTTTCCATCACTCAAAAAAATAACCATAGAACTTCAGACAAGAAGTATTTCATCAAATATTTCCAAGCATAATGATCCGAAAAAAGATGCTATACTTCCGGGAGTCAAAAACACAATTGCGGTTGCAAGCGGAAAAGGCGGCGTAGGAAAGAGTACTGTTGCAGTTAATCTTGCAGTTGCATTAGCAAAAGATGGTGCAAAAGTCGGATTGATTGATGCAGATATTTACGGACCAAGTGTTCCTCTGATGCTTGGTGTAAAAGATAAACCAAAAGTTTATCAGGCAGAAAATTCAGTTCGTATGCTTCCCCTTGAAAATTACGGAGTTAAGTTTATTTCAATCGGAGTTCTGGTTGATGACAAAGCTCCGATAATCTGGCGAGGTCCGATGGCAAGTGGTGCAATAAAACAATTTATGACTGATGTTGAATGGGGTGAACTCGATTATCTTATTTTTGATCTTCCTCCGGGAACTGGTGATATACAATTAACTTTGGTTCAGACAATTCCTTTAACCGGAGCAGTAATCGTAACTACTCCGCAGGAAGTCTCTTTAATTGATGCACGCAAAGCATTGATGATGTTCAACCGTGTTAATGTGCCTGTGCTTGGAGTAATTGAAAATATGAGTTACTTCATTGCACCTGACACAGGTAAGAAATACGATATCTTCGGAAGCGGCGGCGGAGAAAGAATATCAAAAGAATTAAATGTTGAGTTTCTCGGTGGAATCCCTATTGATCCAAGAATAAGAGAAGGCGGAGATAACGGAACACCAATGGTTTATGATCAACCGGATTCTGAATATGCAAAAATTATGATGGATATTTCAAGAAAACTTACCGAGCAGGTAAATATCCGTAATGCAAATCAGAATGATAAGATTGAAATAATACTTTAATATCCTTGACAAGTAATAATTATCATATTGAACAAAGTGAAATATCTTTATCTAATTGCAACTAAGACTGTCAAAAGAATTTATACTGTTTTATATAATGACTTAGATCTATAAATGAGTAATTTTTCGTGAATCTTTCTTTAATGAAAAAAGTAACCTTTTCACAGATTTGATTATTTTTCTTTCGATAATTTTTTGTCTTATAAAATTCAATAGTGATTAAATGATTTCCGAAGATTCATTACAAAAAGCTCTCAATTCTATAAGACCATTTCTTCAGGCAGATGATGGTGATGTTGAATTAGTTGAGATTACTGAGGATGGAATTGTAAAAGTACGATTGCTTGGTGCCTGCGAACAATGTCCGCTCTCTGTTATGACATTAAGAGCCGGAATTGAAAGAGCTTTGATGAGAGAAGTTCCCGGCATTAAAAGAATAGAGGCAGTCTGATGTCCGAAGCTAACATCAAAAAATTTTCGCGAACATTTCTCTTGCTGATTCTGTTTGCAATCCTGATTTATTTCACTTATCTGATAATTGACATATTTATAATTCTTGCAATTTCAGTTTTACTTGCTTTAATACTTGCGCCATTTGTTCATCAGCTTGAAGAACAAGGTATTAACAGAACTTTTTCAACTTTTATTGTATTCATAGCATTTTTCTTTATCATTTACCTTGCCCTTTCCGTAGTAATTCCGAAATTAATTTATCAGATGGATCAACTGATCACTTCATTAAAAGGATTCTCTATCAATGAAGAATTAAAAGTTCTTGAAGGAAAAATTCTCAGGGTATTTCCATTCTTTGCTCATGGAGAAATCTCTGACCGCATTCAGAAATTTGTTTCATCTCAGCTTACAAATACTATAACTCATTTTTATGATTATGTAAGTGGATTAGTTTCCATTGTTGCCATGCTGGTAATCGTACCGTTCATTACATTCTTTTTATTAAAAGACAGTAATAAAATAAAAAGAGAGCTGATTCACCTTGCACCAAACAAATTTTTTGAACCTGCTTACTGGATACTGAAAAGAGTTACACTTCAATTAGGCAGATTTGTCCGCGGTTGGATTTTCGATGCTACATTTGTCGGTGTTGTGCTTGGTTTTGGTTTTTGGATTATCGGCATTCCGAATGCACTTCCTTTGGGAGTTATTGCAGGACTCGGACATTTAATACCTTATTTCGGTCCGGTTATTGGCGGTGTTCCGGCTGCAATTATTTCAATTATTTATACAGGTGATTTATCGCAGGTGCCTTTAATTATTCTTCTCGTTGCAATCACATATACAGTTGATAACGGCGTTGTCCAACCTTATGTATTTTCAAAAAGTGTTGATATGCATCCGATTGTAATTATTCTTTTGATTATCGCCGGAAGTCAGTTGTTTGGTTTATTAGGAATGTTACTTGCAGTTCCGACTGCAACGGTTATAAAAACAGCTGCGACAGAAATTTATTTCGCTTTCAAAAATTATAAGATGGCAAAATTGTAGAGTATTTTTCATCAATCATTCAATCACTCAATCATTCAATCCGGAATTATCTCTGCAATCAGCATTGTAAGAACAGTCTTTTGATTAAGCGGACTTGTTTTAATTGTAAGATCAGCATTGAACAACGCTCTGAAAGCGTTTGTAATATCCTGATCGGAAAATCTTCTGCGAGCATCAAGGTAATCTTTGTAATAATACTGATGCGTACCAACAATTCTGGCAGCTTCCTGAACCGAAAGTTTCATTGCAGTAATTTCATTTATTTTACTAAGTGCTGTAAAATATCTGTTCAGCATCGCAATAATCTGAATCAAATCAGTACCTGATTCGTAAAGATTAAATGCAATTTCCAGCGCTTTTGATTTGTCTTTTCTGCCAACGGCATTTATTAAATCAAAGATGTTATATTGTTTCAATTCAGTTGCAAGCTGCTGAATACTTTCAAGTGTAACTTCTTTTTTATCATCAAGAAACAGAAAAATTTTTTCTAATTGTAATTCAATCAAAGAACGATTTTCACCAACAATATCAATTAACAATTGAGCATTTTCATCGGAGATATTTCTTTGATTTTCTTTGACATTATTTTTAACCCACTCTACAAGAGCATCACCTTTCATTTCCTTTGATTCGAATATCTCTCCGAGTTTGTTCAAAGTTTTGTAAGGCTCTGTGTCTGGTTTGGTTATTGCACCTTCGTGAAAAAGAAGCATTACTGTAAACTCAGACGGAGACTCAGCATACTCAGCAAGTTTATCTTTATCCTTTGGCTTTTCTGCATTCTTAATGATTAAAAATTTTTTGCCATCGCCAAATGGGAAAGTTGATGCAGCAGATACAATTTCTGAGTAGGAATTTTTACTTCCGTAGTATGTTTCTTTGTCAAATTCCGATGCAAGCTGAGGGGTAACTGCTTTTTCAATTATTTCTTTCGCATAATCAAAACTGAATGTATCCTCGCCGAAGATATAGTAAATCGGCTTAAGACCATTAGTCTTAATGTCTTTGGGAATATCAAACACTGATAAAAATTTAGTCTTTGCCATTTAATAATTTCTGTTTTTCATAAAACAAAGCTTTGCGGATAAAATAAATTAATCCACCCCAAACAACACTCAAAACAATAACAGCAGTGATGATTGTTTCAATTTTCATTTACTGTTCTCAACAGTTTTCTGATACATATACTTATTGAAAATTATAAATAGAATTATAACAAGCAACCACTGAAACAATGCAGTACCGGCATTCTCAGTGTGGAAAGGATTCCACCATTCCGGATCCCAGGATACAGAAGAGATTAACCACCAAAATACCAAAGCAATAACCTGAAGGGGAACTAAATATTTTATAACAACATTGTACCATTTCCCTATTTTTACATCACTTCCAATTCCATTAATTACTTCATTGCGAAATCTGTTCACACCAAATTTCATAATTGTAAAAGCAATAAAAGCACCGCTTAAAAGAAGTCCAACTCCCCAAACCCAATCCTGATTAATCAGAAAACTCATATTTAGAGCTGAAGGTGATCCCAGTAGAAATGCAATTACAGAAACAAATAGGATCGCTTTTCTTCTTCCAACACCAAAGTCAATCAAGGTTCGTGTTGCTAGTTCAACCATTGAAATTAAAGATGTAAGTGCTGCAAAAAATAATGCAAGAAAAAATGCTGAAGCAAAAACAGAATTGATAAAAACACTTTGCGATAATTGTCCAAATAATTTGGGAAGATAAATGAAAGTCAGTCCTGTATTTGCAGGGCCGCTTTGTGATATCTGCTGCATTGCATCAACTGAACTCAATGCAAAAACAGTTGAAAAGATTGTGATACCGGCAATCAGAGAAATGCTGTTGTTTCCAAATGCTATCAATGAAGCGTTAAGTGAAATATCTTCTTTGTGTCTCATATAAATTGCATAAGTCATAATCAATCCCCAGCCGGCACCTGTGTCCCACGCATTTTGTGTAAGAGCATTCAGCCAGACCTTATAATCAAGAATGATGTTTATATCTGGAGTAAAAAAATATTTTATTCCTTCGATTGCACCGGGAAGTGTAATTGCACGAATAAACAATCCAAACAAAATAATCAGCAATGTTGGTACAAGTATTTTTGAAAACTTCTCAATGCCATTTGTGATTCCACGATATACAACAAAAGATACAACACCAATTGCTGCGAAATGAAAAATCAGAGGAAGATAACCTGAAGCAAATTGATTCCAGTATTCAAGATGATTATCAACCTGCATAAGATTGCCCGAGACTGCAGAAAGGAAATATCTCAGACACCAACCGGTAACAACTGAGTAATAAAACATTATTCCGGTTGCTACCATCACTATAAAAGCACCCATCCACGAAAAATTTTTCCCTGCAATCTTTCCGATTGCACCGATAGGACCTAAACGGGCATATTTACCAATTGCAAACTCAGCAATAATTAAAGGAACAGACCAAAGTAAAAGAAATATTACCCAGGGAATTAAAAATGATCCTCCACCATTCTGTGCAACTACTCTTGAGAATCGCCAGATGTTACCGGTTCCTACAGCGATTCCAAGAACTGAAATAATCAGTGCCCAGCGAGTCGAGAAGAATTCCTGCTGTTTCATTATTCAGAAAGTTTGGAAAAATTTTTAATTCTTTGATGATTGCTTAGGTCTTTTTTCAATTGTTACTTTTTCCATAACAACATCTTTCAAAGGTCTGTCCTGTTGATTAGTCGGAACTTTGCCTATTGCCTGAACTACATCCATTCCTTTAATAACTTTTCCGAAAACTGTATGTCTTCCATCGAGCCAGGGAGTTTCTTTTAATGTAATGAAAAATTGACTTCCGTTTGTATTCGGCCCTGCATTAGCCATTGATAAAATTCCTGCACCATTGTGTTTGAGTTCAGGAACAAATTCGTCTTCAAACTTACCGCCCCAAAGACTTTGTCCGCCTCTTCCGGTTCCGGTAGGATCGCCACCCTGAATCATAAAATTATCAATTACTCTGTGAAAAATTACACCGTTGTAGTATCCTTTATTTGCAAGCCCGACAAAGTTCTCGACAGTTTTAGGAGTTTTATCTGCAAAAAGTTCCAGTTCAATTGTTCCCATATTTGTCTGAATAATTGCAACAGTCATTGAGTCAACCATTTTCTTTTTATCCTTTTTTTGTTGTGAAAATAAAATTTGATTTGCTATGAAAACGAGAATAAGAGCAAAGATAATTTTTTTCATTTTACCTCCTTATGGATTGATTACATTTTGCGATATTAAAATTAAAATTGAAGCGCCTAAAATTATCCGATAAATTATAAAAACCATTGTGGAATTTTTTTTAAGAAATTTTATTAAAAAATCTATTGCCAGATATCCGCTGACTGCACTTACAACAGTTGAGATTATCAGATTTATAATCATATCAGTATTGATAAAAGAGAGTGCTTCGTATAATTGAAGCAAACCGCTCGCTAGAACGGCAGGGACGCTCAACAAAAAAGAAAATCTTGCTGCTACATCACGCTTTAATCCGAGAAATAATCCGGCAGTAATTGTTGTACCTGATCTTGATGACCCGGGAATTAATGACACTGCCTGTGCTAAACCAATCATTATTGAGTCAAACAAAGTGATATCTTTTAAATCTTTTTTGAATTTTGAGATCTTCTCAGCAACGAATAAAATTATAGCAAGAACAATCAGACTTGATGAGATTACATAAAGATTTTTCGTAAATGCACCCTCAATCTGATCTTTGAATAAAAGACCAATGATTACGATCGGGATTGTTCCTGCAATAATCAACCAACCTAATTTTGAATTCAGATTCTGATTTGCGAATGATTTTCTGTTAAACAGATTTTCATTAATGAAATCTTTGACAATTGCGATAAGGTCTTTGAAAAAATAAATTAGCACTGCAAGCATAGTTCCTAACTGAATAACAGCGATGAAAGCCGTCCAATGCTCAGGATGCTCTTCAGAAATAAGGTTAAGTAATTTTCCGGCAAGTGTTAAGTGCCCTGTTGAACTGATTGGTAAAAACTCTGTTAAACCCTGAACTATACCAAGGATAACTGCATCAATATAACTCAATAAAACCTCCTAAAAGAAATATGAAACTCCCAGTTTAATCCCAACTGAAAGTGAGTTAAAATTTACATTTTCATCAAGAACATTATTATGAAGATTGCCTTGATTTCCTTTTGGCTCACCATTAAAGTCATATCGGATATCTGTTATGATATTTGCATAAAAGTTTCCGCTTAATAAAGTATTTCCTTCAGCACGAAGTATTGCGCCAAATCCTGTTGATGTATAATTATCTGAACGGACCGAAGCTGGTAATGTTTCATCAACCGAGAGAAATCTGATGCCTGCGCCTCCACCGAATTTAAAGTTATAACCATTGCCGCTCAAAACATAAAATGCAAGAGCTGATGGCATAATCAAACCATAAGAAATATCATACCTGCCGTTGATGTTACTCGCATTGTATGAGTAGATAAGATAAGCAAGCTCGAAAGAAAGCTGAAAATTTTCGCTTAATAATCTTCCATATTCACCCGAGAAATTAACAGCAGTATTGAATGTTGGTAACTGACTTCCGTCAGATGCAAAGTTACTTTGATTTATGTAATCAATTAACGATGGCGTATTTATGAAATCAATTCCCATATCAGCCCTGAGCTGATTTTGCTGAGAAAATAAACTGCTGCTTGAAAAAACAATTAGCAGCAAAGAAAAAACTTTTTTCAAATACATAATAATTAAACCTGAGATTTTGAAATTTCTTTGACAGCCAAATTCTTTTTATAAAAGAGGAAATAAATGATTACTGCTGTTAAAATAAATAAAATATAAGAAATGATGTGGGTTAAAAAAGCATAAGCTGCACTAACAGTTTCACCAAATCCATATAAAAGTACAAGCGTTGACTTTGCAAGAGTGTGATAGGAACCTGTACTTCCCGGTGTTGGAATAATCACGCCAATTGAGCTTATACTCATCAATACCCAGCCCATTTTCAAAGTTACCGGCTGGATGTGCTGCATATTCAACATCAAAAGACCGACATAAGAAGTAAGAGCATATACAATAATAATAAGTGCGGACAGCATAAAAGTTATGTAATAATTTTTTCTTCCTTTAAGACTGAAAAATCCCTGAGTCAGCATTGAAAAGATATAAGCTACTTTATCAGCAAGTGAGTGTGAAAAGCGGTTGAGAATTTTGATAATCCAACGGGAGAATCTCTCTTCAAATTTCAGAATTAAATACAGAAGCAGAATGAATACAATTATCAGAGCACCGGAAATATAGACAGTTGTAAGCAACCACGGAAAACTATCACGAATGTTTTCTGTTGAAAAGATAATTGCTACAAGAACCGAAACAGCTAATGCTATTATATCAATAATCCTTTCAAGTATAACTGTTCCAAACATCGAAGAACGGGAAAGTCCTTCCCATCTTCCGAACAAAACTGCTCTTGTGAGTTCACCAAGTTTTGGTGTAACACAATTAACTCCGTAACCAATCATCAGTGAGCCGAAAAGATGAGCATATTTTGTATCGGGTTTTACAGAATGAAGAATAATTTTCCAGCGGTACGCGCGAATGATGTGTCCTAAATAAAATAATAAAATAAAAATCATCATCCAGAATAGATTTGCATTTGCAGTTATTTCAAGTACATCACTGAAATTAACATCGTTAAATGCAATGTATAGAAATACTGCTGCAAGTAAAAATGATAAAAAGTAATTAAGAATACTTCTGAACGACAATATTTTTCCGGACTTATCTGAGGTCAATTATTTTGGTTCCTTCCGGTGGATTGAATGAGAACAGAGAATCAGAAATTTTTTGATTCAACTTATAATTGCTCAAACTTATCTCGTTGGTATTGTTATTAAAATCATTAAGAACAATTTTCTCAATAAGTTTTTCTGAATTAATCCATAAATCAATCTTCTTAAAATCCAAGTTTGCTGATTTAGGTTTTAATTCCAGCACTACAGAATTTCCTTCACTTCGTGTCGAGAGAAGACATTCATTTGGCAATTGATAAACAAGATAGTTGATAGAATAGATGGAATTGTTCTGGCCATCATAATTTGTAACAACATACTTTTTTTGCGAGGCATTATAATTCCATGCAGAAACTCCATCGCTTCCGATTATCTGATTTTTATTTTCAATTCTGTATTTGTTTTCTTTCTTAAAAAAGATTTTACCTGAAAGGACAACTTTGCCGCCTGCTCTCTGTGAATAATCAACAGATAAGTCTGATATTGAATTATATTTATTCTGAAGTTCTCTTAAAACTGATGATGCATCCGATTGAGTAAAGTTAATTGAACTGAACATTAAAACTAAAGCTGAGATTATTATTCTTTTCATCGTAATTCCTTTTTATCTGTTTTGACTATAATGATCTTAATATTGTTTCAAGCTGTTCTTCATTTTCAACAAGAATTGTTCTTGCTTTGCTTCCATCGTTTGGCCCGACAATACCTGCTTCTTCCAATTGATCCATAATTCTTGCTGCTCTTGAATAACCAAGCTGCAATTTTCTTTGCAGGAATGAAACAGAACCCTGTTGATATCGGACAATTATTCTTGCAGCTTCTTCAAATCTTTCATCTAAATCTTCACCAAAGCCGGAAACGGAACTTTTCTTTTTCTCATACAAAGAAGGCAGTTGATATGGTTTTGAAAATGCCGGTTGAGAGTAAATGTAATTTGTAATTCTTTCAACTTCATCAGTTGAAATAAACGCATTTTGAATTCTGATTGGTTTTGGCGAACCTGTCGGAAGGAATAACATATCTCCTCGTCCCAAAAGTTGTTCAGCGCCGTTCATATCAAGTATAGTCCTCGAATCAATTTTTGTTGCAACCTGATAAGCAATTCGCGCAGAGAAATTCGCTTTGATTACACCAGTGATAACATTAACTGAAGGTCTTTGAGTTGCAAGCACCAGATGAATTCCAACTGCACGTGCAAGTTGAGCCAAACGAGTAATTGGTTCTTCAACTTCTCTTCCAGCAGTAATCATCAAATCAGCAAGCTCATCTACTATAACAACTATATAAGGCATCGGATAATGTTTCATTACTTCAGTGTCTTTCGGCTTCGTATCAGGATTTGAAACTTTGATATTGTAATCAACAATATTTCTTACTGCAGCTTTGGAAAGTTTGTCATATCGCTTTTCCATTTCGAACTCAACTGCCTTAAGCATTAAAACAGCATTCTGAGGTTCAGTTATAATTTCTTCATTCAAATCAGGAGAAGAAGCAAGGTAGTGCCGTCTTAATTTGTTGTAGAACGAGAGCTCAATTTTCTTCGGATCAACAAGACAGAACTTGACTTCTGATGGATGTTTTGTATAAAGCAAACTTGTGATAATCATATTTATGCCAACACTTTTACCGGAACCAGTTGAACCGGCAATCAGTAAGTGAGGCATCTTTGACAAGTCAGCTACATAAACATCACCGCTGATTGTTTTGCCAAGTGCAATTGGTAATTCAGCTTTGGTCTCCTGAATTTTTGCAAGAACTGATTTTGCATTCACCATTGATGCCTGAGCATTCGGAATCTCGACTCCGATTGCACTCTTACCGGGTATTGGTGCAATTATTCTGATTCCTTTTGCAGCGAGTGCAAGTGCAATATCATTTTCAAGTCCGACAATTCTGCTGATTTTAACTCCAGGTGCGGGAACAATTTCATAAAGAGTTACAACAGGTCCGGGAGTAACGGAAATATCTTTTATCTCTATATCAAAAAGTTTGAGTTTGTCTTTAAGCAGCTCTGCATTTCTTGTAAGTTCTTCTTCGGCAACTTTATAATTTTCTTCCGGGATCGGATCGAGTAAATCAAGCCCGGGCATTTTGTATTCAATTTTTTCTTCCCACTGATTCGGAAGAGTTGATTCATCTGTTTTTTTATCTTCCTTTTTCGGAAGCTCGCCGGTTTTTTCGATATCAACTTTTTTAACTTCTTCTTTTACAACTTCGTTCTCAACAATCTGCTGCGGTGTTTCATCTTTCTTTATGATTCTTATTCTGGTTTGTTCCTCAGCTTCTTCTTCCATCAGTTGAGAAGCAGGAACTTCTTCTTTTTCTCCTTTTACTTTTTTCTTTCTCTTTTCAGAAGAAATCTTTTTGATCTTTTCAAGGTTATCTTCTTTAACATCTTGCAGTGATTTTTCTTCCTGAGTTTCGGCTTCTTTTGTAAATAAACTGAACAGATAAACTCCAAGATTCTTTATTTTTCTTAAAAGTTCTTCAATCCTGACATCGAAAGCATAAATCAAAAGAATTGATGAAGCGAGAATCAAAATCAGAATGCTGCCTAAACCTCCGAAAGTTCTTCCAAGAAAAGCACCGATGAAATCACCAACAAATCCTGACAACTCATACACGCCCTGAATCATATCATAATGCGATCTTAATAATCCAAAAAATGAAGCAAGTATTATTGCGCTGATGAGAAGGAAATTAAAGATGTGAATTATTTTTTTCGTATCAAATTTTTTAAAGTAAAGCGTGCCCCAAATAAAAATTAGTATTGGAAATACTATTGAGAAATAACCAAGAGTTGCTTTAATCAGGAAAAGTGAGATATGTGCACCAACGACACCAAGCCAGTTATGAATTTCCGGGCTTTGATCAAATGAGTTGTAGATATCATCGGCTAATGAATTAAGATTTGCTTCATCAGTTCTGTCATAAGTTATAATTGCAACAAAAAGAAAAACTGAAAACAGCATAAGAAACAAGCCGAGAATTTTATTTTTCTTTTCCGGAGAAAAGGAAAAAAATTCACGCTCTTTTGAGGTGCCATTTGTTTCTTTTACTGATTTTTTCTTTTTCATTTTTATGAATAATCGGATGAACAGAAAATCAAATTAATTCTGAGATGTTAATCAACTTCTTTCATTAACTTAAGAACACCATTAGCATAATAAGGAACAGTGCTGTAAATATTCAGTTGTGAACAGTAATTTATATCTTCTTCAAATCCATTTTCAATCAGAAGTTTACCGTGATCACTTTCTCTTAGCATTTTCAACAAGTCACCGCCATATTTATCATTTAGTGCTAATGAAGCTGAAACTGAATCGTTAATTTCAACTTCTGGTTTTAGTGAAATTAATTCCGAAACCAGTTTACCGGCACAAACAGTATCTTCAAGAGAAAAGAAATTATTTCT
>CALHAB010000148.1 GCA_937934185.1 uncultured Ignavibacterium sp.
GCTGGTTGATGAATTAAAACAACATGTTGCTCACGAAGTAGGACCAATTGCAAAACCCGAACATATTGAAATAGTTGATTCACTTCCCAAAACAAGAAGCGGAAAAATTATGAGAAGAGTATTAAAAGCAAGATCATTAGGTATTGATCCGGGTAATCTCAGTACATTGGAGGAATGAATCACTAATTCATTCTATAAATTGTAAGGACAGAGACTGCTCAACGGCAGCTGAACTTGCATCGTCCTAAAATAATTTCATTTCAATGAAATTTTTTAAGAGACTGTGATATCAATCTGCGGTAATAAGCTTAATCTGTGTTCTATTATTTTTTTCACGCGGAGGGGATAAGCACGCAAAGTTTTTTATAACAGATTATGAAAGATGCTATTAACATTTCAGTAATTAAATCTCAGTTCAATTAAGATTGAATTACTTCATTTTTTATTCAAATGCTTCTCTAGTTCTCTTTTTAATTTCTCTTTTGCTTTAAGTGCCTGAGAAAATATCAAATCAGTTTTAGCAAAATCAAATAATCTGATATCTTTTATTTCAGGTTTGATATAAATATCAGGTTTAATGTGTTTTAATTTTTCTCTGATAATTGATATCTGCATTATCTGAAAAGTGCTGAGAACTGAATCAAGTGTTGCCGGCAATTCTTTGTTATCAGAGTTATTTGATGCAGTTACATCAATTGCTATGGTAATATCACACTTATTTTTGATTAAATCATAAGGTAATGGATTGACAGCTCCGCCATCAATTAAAACTTTACCCTGAAATTCCACAGGAGTAAATAAACCGGGAATGGAGTAACTGGCTCTCAGTGCGGGGATTATTTCACCTGAGTTGAAAACTATTTCTTTCTTTGACCAGAAGTCGGTAGCAGTTATGTAGCAGGGAATTTTTAATTCTTTGAATGTTTTGGCGGGAATTCTGTCTGAAAGAAATTTCTGAAATTTTTCTCCTTTAATTAAACCTGATTTGATAATCTGAGGATCAAACATCGTCAGAAGTTTTACAACATCAGACCTTAGAAGAAAATCAAATATGCTGTCGGATTTTGGATTAACTAATTCGTCAAGAATTTCTCTCATTTCTTTTGAATCAAAACCTGCCGCATAAAATGCTGCACCAATAGCACCAATACTTGACCCTGAAACAACCGAAGCTTTCAATCCAAGTTCTTCAAGTGCTTCAACCATTAAAATATGAGCTATACCTCTCGATCCACCTGAACCAAAAGCTATTCCGATTTTCATTTATAGTCAACCTTTTCCTATAAGTTCAAATGACTTGAGCAATCTTAATTTATTTAATCAGTATTTCAAAAGGATTTAATTCTCAACCTGAAAAACTGAGTCGAGTACTGTTCCATCAACCCATTTTACAATTGCTACTACTTTATCTTTATTCAGCTTTGGTTTGGCGGGTTTACCTCCGCAGATTGAGTCAATTTCTTTTTTAATATCTTTAATATCACGAATGGGAAGCGATGAATTTTTAACTGCTGTTAATAAATCTTTTCTTTTAGGATTAATTGCTATTCCTCTTTCTGTTACTATTACATCAATCAGTTCACCAGGACCGCAGAGAGTTGTAACTTCATCAACTATAACAGGAATACGATCACGAAAAGAAGGAATTGCAAGTACTGTGCATTTTGAGTAAAGACAATTCTGCCAGCCGCCAATACCGTGAAGCAGATATCCATCTGAGTGAGTAACAACATTTGCATTAAAGTTAATATCAACTTCTGTTGCACCAAGAATTGCAGCATCAACTATTGAAGCAAAATTTCCTTTGCCGTGAAAATTATAACTCGTAAAAGGGGAAGTGTTTATATGATTTGGATTTTCTCTCAGACTTTTTACACCTTCGAGATCAAAAGTTTGTCCGTCAAGAATGTAATCGGTAAATCCCTCATTCAAAAGTTCAACAAGATATTTTGTACTTCCACCTCTAACAAATCTTGCTTTAACATTTTTTGCTTTCATTCTTTCTTTAAGAAATGGAATGAATGCGAGTGAAGTTCCACCAGCACCTGCCTGAAATGAAAATCCATCTTTCATTATTCCTGCATCGTCAAGAAACTGAGCAATGTATTCAGCAATCAAAAGTCTGTCTGGTGATTTGGTTATTTCTGTTGTACCGGAAACAATTTTTGATGGATCACCGATTGAATCAATCTTTACAACATAATCAACATTGTTACCCTGAATCATCCAGGGATAGCATGGAAATGGTACTAAGTTGTCAGTTACAACGATTACTTTGTCAGCGTATTCAGAATCAACTAATGCAAAACCTAAAGGTCCGCACGCTGCAGGTCCACGATCTCCGGTAGCATTACCAAAAGCATCTGCAGTTGGTGCTGCAATAACTGCGATATCAATATGAACCTCGCCATCCTGAACTGCCTGATACCTTCCGCCGTGAGAGCGCAAAACACCTGTTCCTTTCATCTTACCTTCGGAGGTGAATTTGCCCAAAGGTCCGTTCATACTTCCTTCAATATGATGAATAGTTCCATCTTCAAGATATTTTATTAAATGCTGATGAACAGGAAATGATGCGGATGGAAACCAACGAATGTTTTTTATTCCCATCTCGTGAATTATATCAAACAGCATATTTGTTACATAATCACCATTACGAAAATGATGATGTGTCGAGATAGTCATTCCATCTTTGATACCGGCTTTCTTTAATGCTGTCTTTAAATCTTTTACAAGTTTATTTCCGTCCCACGGATAATCAACACAACTTCTGATTGGTGGTTTTGCTTTGTAACCAGTAGGTTTGTGTTTGTTTACTCCTTTAAAAGGAATTTGTTCTTGTCCATTTATTTCTGTTGGGACTAATCTGCCAGCGGCATTTTTAATTAGTTTCATATTTTACCTTCTATAGTCTTTCTGAAAAATCTGTCTTAACGGCAAAATAAAAGAATAGAACGCAGATTGTACTGATTAGACAGATTTTCGCTGATTAGTTTTTTAACTTTTTATGTTCATTTAAAAATATTTTCCTTTTTATCTCAGCTTTTTTTCCCAAAATTTAAAAGCAAACCGACCTCAATATCTGTTGCCTTTAAATAATTAAGAAGTTGGGTTTCATGTTCTTCGCAAAGGTTTTCTGCTGCTTTTAATTCAACTATAACCAAATCATTTACTAATAGATCAGCGAAATAATCACCAACTTGTTCTGAATCATAATAGACTTTTATATTTTTTTGTTGTTCAACAGACATTCCTAATTTTTTCAGTTCAATTCTCATTGCATTTTCATATACCTTTTCTAAAAAACCATATCCAAGCGTATTATAAACTTTGTAAAAAGATTGGATAATTATAGAGGTAACATCTTTATGTAAATATTCTTCCATTTAATTTATCCTTTCTATCGATATGAATGGAACGCAGATTTCTCAGATTAAAAAGATTTACTCTGATTAAAAATCTGCGGATATCTGCCAAATCAGCGAAATCTGCGTTCTATTGTTTTTCCTTCCAATTTTTGTTCAACAAATTATTTTTAATCGCTAAGTCGATAGTTCTGATTGCTCGTTTTACCACAGGCGGATCAATCATTTTACTTCCGAGTGCAACGACACCAAGACCTTTTTTCTCTGCTTCTTCAAATGCCAGAACAATTTTTTTTGCTTTTTCAATTTCATCAGTTGTCGGTGCAAATGCCTGATGTACAACAGGAATTTGTCTTGGATGAATACAACCTTTCCCTTCAAATCCCAGTGACTTTGCCTCGATAACACTCTGACGAAGTCCTTCCATATCAGCTACATCAGAAAATACAGTATCAATTGGCTGAATACCAGCAGCACGTGCAGCGTTTACAAGCATTTGTCTTGCAAAAATACTTTCACGTCCTTCATTTGTTCTTTGTGTACCGATATCTGCTGTGTAATCTTCTAATCCGATTGCAAGTGCACAAATATTTTTTGAAGCTGAAGCAATCTCATATGATTTAATTACACCGAGAGCGCTTTCTATAATCGGCATAAAATAAATTTCAGATTTAATGTTGTGTAGTTTTTTAAGTTTCTCAACTTCTTTCTCAACAGCTTTTACCTGTTCAGCAGATTCACATTTTGGTATGAGAATCACATGAACATTATGAGGAACAATATATTTCAAATCATCTAAACCTTTTGGAAGCTGATTAATTCTAACCATTCGTTCAACCCCATTCCGGCTTCGCTCCGCTTCGCCGAGACAAGAAAAATCAACTGAACGCAAAGCATTTCTTACAAGCAGCTGTGCTGCATCTTTTTCAGTCGGTGCTACCGAATCTTCAAGGTCGAGTATGATTCCGTCGGGAGAATGAAGTCCGGCATTTATAAAAAATTTGGGTTCGTTACCAGGCAGATATAATCTTGTTCTTCTTAATCTGTCTTTTGTTGTAGAGTATTCATTTTGTTTTAAGAACGGCAATAAGAATTCCTTTTTAGAATCGGGAAATAATCTTTTCACTGCGAGCTCAAATCTTGCAGCAAGAACAAATGGAAGCGCTCCGTAATCTTCACAAATAATTTTAGCATTCTTAATATTGAAGAACTTACACATTTCGAGAATCAATTCTTTTATTGATTCTCCGTACATTACTTCAACTTTACTTTTCAGGTCGAGCTTAATACCACCTGAATTTTTAAGTTGGATTTCAAAGTAACAGTCAGAGCGAATATTATCGCCGCGTTTGCCGGCAGAAGATTTACTTATTTTTTTAATCATCATAATGTCCTAGAATTGAAATTATTTGAATATCTTTTTTTTGAATCCGATAGATCAAGCGATCTGTTTTATTGATCCTTCTTGACCAGCACGGTGGGATTTTATACTTCAATGGTTCTGGTTTGCCTAACCCTTTGAATGGATTTCGTTTAATGTCCTCAATCAATAAAATTATCTTAGAAAAGTACAAATCGCGTTGTTGCTGCGATTTAGTTTTTTCAATCAGTTCCTTTTGTCTCAATGCTTCAGGAGACCAGATTACCTCGAGGGATTTATCCACTTTTTTTGTCAAGCAATTTATAGATGTCTATTTTTTTTCCCTTACCTTCTTCAAGCTCTTTTAACCCTTTCTTTATGCTTTTAACCCATTTCGGATTACTTAATATGTAGAGATTCTCAACCATGTTGTCGTAATCTTCTTTTGAAATAAGAACTGCATCTTTTCTGCCTTTGGTTCCTACAATCAGATAGGGCTCACTGTTTTCATGAACTTTGTCAATAAGTTTATTGAGTTTATTTCGCGCTTCAGTATAAATTATTGCTTTCATTGCATTTCCTATAAAATGTCATTATTCTGGCAGAAAATTAATACTTAAACGAGCATTAATCAATTGCTTAATTGTCAAACTGTTAAATAGTTGTGTGAAAATTTAACAATAAAGCAATAAGACAATTCGGCATGTGAGATAATTAGTAACAACAAAAATAATTTCCTGAAAATTCTTGTCTCATATCCTAAAGAATCATTTTCTTCATAAACTCTCTTGCAGTCATTAACTCTGCATTGAAGATCGCATCTTTTATTTCTTTTCTTCTTCCTGCAACAAGAAGTTTTTCAGTAAGTCCGTCAAACTTATTATCAAGGTCTTCCATAGTCATTGGTTCACGCGGATCACCTTTTGGATATTCAAGATATTCGGAAAATTCTCTGCCGTCTTTTGTTTTAATAACGACTTTGCTGGGTTGTTTTGCGGGAAACATCTTTTCAAATTCCTCAGAAGCTTCACCGTGAATTTTATCAATTACTTCCCAGATTCTCGGGTCTTTTAATTTTTCTTCTGAGAAAGATGAAGTTGTTATTTTATGATCGACTAATGCAGCTGCAATGCAGTAGGGAAGTGAATGGTCAGCAGTTTCCCGCGACTCAGGACGATATTTATGAGGATCGAAAAGAATGTCACAAGCTCTGGCAATTGTAGTAATGGTAACAGATTCAATCTGATCATAAGTGATATTATTCTTGGTAACAACTTTCAGAGTTGCAGAAATATGTGTGTGTGTGAGTGCTTCAGTCGGAAAAGCTTTCATACTGCATTCAAGAATTTTGTATGAGTCACCCAAGCCGCCGATCAGTTTATCAATATCCCATTTCCATTCACCAAGAGTTTCACGTCCCTGCATCTGAACTGGTTTGACTTTTTGTTCTTTAACATCCCATCCGAAGAAGCAATCCATAAAACCTTCTTTGCCTTCAAACACTGCTTCCGTTCCTGTGTAACCTCTTTGAGCCATCATTGCAGCAAAAACACCTGATTGAACTGCCATTGGATCAACAGTGTTTTTCATCATTGTAAGTTTGCCTGCAGTCGGACAACCGATTGTATGATTATGACTTCCGCTGATTCCGATTGCATTTACCATTTGATCTACAGTAAGTCCAAGAATTTTTCCTGCAACAATTGGTGAAACAAATTGCGTAAGTGTTGCGTGATGCCATTTTCTTTCACGGATTCCCGGAACAGCAAATTCGCAAAGCCGCTGTTCAAATTCATAAGCGAGCACGATTGCTGTTATAACTTCTTCCATTGATGCGCCAACCATTTCTGCAGTTGCAAGTGCAGCGGGAATCAAATCGGATGGATGCGATGGATCTTCCTTCCAGTATATGTCGTTGAAGTCGAGTGCGCGAATCATCAGCGAATTTACGAGTGCTGCATTAACAGCGGGAATTTTATCACCGAAGACAAAGACGGTAGCTTCTTCTGTTCCGCCCATATCTTTGTAAATGTTGCGGATGATTCTCACATCCTTTGTATGATAACCGCCAAAGGCGCATCCGATAGAATCATACAAATATCTTTTTACTTCGTGGATGACTTCTTTTGGCAAGTCTTTGTATTGCAGATTGACTGCAAATTCTGCGATTGTTCTTGAGATTGATTTGTTCATATATATTCTATTGTTTGATTGTTTAATTGGCTTTTAATTGATATGGATATATAGCTTAGCAAAGCTATTAAACTTTTGTAAATGGATTTACTATTTTAATCTTATCAAAGATGCTAAAACCGCTTTGCATATCTTCAGAATAAAGGATACTGCATTTATTCTCTAATGCTGATGAAATTCTTAAAGAATCCCAAAAAGTTAATTTATATTTCTGTGAAATTTCTAATGCATTTAATGTTGTAACCACATTCAGGGAAGTGATTATGAATATATCATTTATGAACTCTATTATCTTCATTTGTTGTGCAGGAGAAACTGGATTAGCTATTTTTTTCCCGGTCACACTAATAAATTCATTTATAACTTGAAAACTAACAAATATTCTTGTTTGGGGTAAAAGGTCCGAAATTAGTTTTTTTACCCTCGTTTGTTTTTCCTTTTCTGATTTATCAAAAAGATAGACCAGAATGTTTGTATCAATAAATACTTTATCTATCATATAGTTCTGCACGGGATGAATAATTTTTCTTTCCCATTTGCCAGCTTAAATCATCTATTTTTTTAAGTGCATATTTTTTAAAGTCTTTTACTTTTGAATTGCTTTTTTTATTTGAATTATTTTTTTCTTTGCCTTCTCCATTAAAAATATTTTCCTTACTTAATTTTCAACATTTGTAGTGATAATTTACAAAATATTTTTATAGGGTATTTAAGTAACACCAGTGACAGATATTAAACTTGTAAACGATATGTTCATATTATTCTATTATTTGATAGCTGAATTATTAGATAGTCAATGTATTTGAAACTTTCTTGTTATTCAAAACTATTAAATAAGCACGCTGATGAAACAGATGATATTAGTCAGATCTAATCTGCAAAATAGGCGTCATCAGTGTGCTATTGTGTCTAAATGTTCTTCTTCACCCACTCTTCAAGTCCACCTGTAACAATAAGTTCCTGTGCTGCTTCACCAACCGGATCGATGTTATACGCTTTGTCATTTACATTGATTACAGAATTCTGAAAATCAATTTTAGCAATTAAACCGGTTTTTACTGTAAGCTTTTCACTACCGAATTTTGATTTCAAATCATTTACAAGCTCGGGACATTCAATTAATAAAAATCCATTGTTGAGTGCATTTCGCTTATATGTTTCGTTGAAAGTTCCTGCAACAACCAACTGAATGCCTTTATACTTTAGTGCAGTTGCTGCCTGTTCACGGGATGAACCAGTGCCAAAATTAAAACCTCCAACAAGAATATCACCTGACTTCGCAATCTTTACAAATTCAGGATCATAATTTTCCATAACAACTTCTGCTTGTTGCTGCGGTGTCATATCATCATTGTATGTGTATTTGCCCGGATAAATTCCATCAGTATTAAGATTATCCTGATGACAAAAGATTAATTCACCTTCGATAACAGGTTTGAAACCTTCAATAATTCTTACAGATGTTTTCTTTTCAGATTTTTTTTGATTTACTTTTATACTGCCGAGAATTTTCTGACCACCATTATTCCAGTCATAATCAATCTTACCTGCAACAGCTGATGAAGCCACTACAGCAGGTGAGGCAAGATAAGCAAATGCATTTGGTGAACCCATTCTGCCTTTAAAGTTTCTGTTAGTTGCAGAGATTCCGACTTCACCATCCTCAAGCAATCCTGTTCCTAATCCGATGCAGGGACCACAGCCGGGAGGAAGAGGAATTGCACCGGCTTCAAGTAATGTCTGCCAATATCCGCGTTTCTCAGCTTCTTTCTGAACTTCGCTTGATGCAGCAGCAATATAAAATTTAACTCCTTCAGAAACTTTTTTGCCTTTAACAACTTCTGCAGCTTCTCTTATATCATCGAGTCTGCTGTTAACACATGAAACAAGATATGCTTTATTAATTTTAACATTCTTTTCTTTTAATTCAGATACAGGTGCAAAAGTTTTTACAGTATTCGGACCGGAAACAAAAGGTTCAATTGTAGATAGATCAATTGTCAGTTCTTTTGCATAGAAAGCATCTTCATCTGCAGTTAAAATATTGTTCTCAAGTTCATCAACTCTTTTATAATTAACTCTTGGATGAATTCCATTTCCGTCAATATCAGAAGCGACTCCTTCAAGTCCTCTTTCAGAAATATAATCAGCACGATTTCTGAGCCATTGAATTGTTATTTCATCAACGGGAAATACACCTGCCAAAGCTCCCCATTCGGTTGTCATATTTGCAATGGCAAGTCTTTCATCAACAGACAGACTTTTCACACCATCGCCAACAAATTCAATTGCGTGATTTAACACTTCATCGTGATTGAAATATCCGCACAAAGCAATAATCAAATCTTTGCCGGTAACTCCGTTTCTTAATTTTCCGGTGAGAGTAACTTTTGCAATCGGCGGAACCTGCCACCAGGTTCTTCCTGTTGCCCAGATCGCAGCCGCATCAGTTCGGACTATTGGCGTGCCAAGGCAACCTAATCCACCATACATATTTGAGTGAGAGTCGGATGCAACAGCCATAGTTAATGGCCATGCATATCCTTCTTCACACATAATCTGATGTCCGATTCCTCTTCCGGCAGGATAAAAATCAGCTCCCATTGATTTGGCAAACTCTTCGATCTTTTTGTATTTCTCAAGATTTTTTTCTGACTTATCCTGAACATTATGGTCTAGAGTTATAACTACCTGTCGCGGATTTGCAAGTTTGGTTGCACCGATTGATTTGAACTTGGGAATGACAGCGCCGGTGTTATCGTGTGTCATTACATAAGCAGGTTTGATTGAAAGATAATCACCTGCGTGAACTTCGTGTTTTGGATCTGATCCAACTGCAAATTTTTGTGCTATTTTTTCGACTAATGTTTGGCTCATCTTTAACGAAACCCTTTAATTGTTTAATTGCTAAACTGTTAAATTGCTATTAAGACTATACATTTAATTTTTTGTTAGTGAATAGAATAAGACTATTAATTGCCTTAGGAAGTTTTATTAATTCGGAAAAGATATCCGAGTATTCTTCTTCAGTTAATAATTTTCTAATTTGAGATTTTTCATTCCAATCCAAAGATTCATACAAAGATCCAACACTGTATCTAAAGAATTTAATTTTGTCTTTTTTAGAATATCTTCCAAAGCCTTCTGCAATATTTGCTGAAATTGAATCAACTGCTTTAACAAACTGTTTTCCAACTGTATCCTTTGCAAAATAATCCCATTTCAACACTATATCCCAAACTCGATTACTTAATTTGAAAGCTATTCTATAAGCTTCAATGTCATTTAGCTTTAAGAATTTTTTAGTTTCCATTATGCTTCTCTCAAATAAAAAACAATTTAACAATAAAACAATTTGACAATTAAACTTTGAAAGGATCGAATGAAACAAAATCTGCATGATGAACTATTATTGCTTCAACACTTCGTTTTGCCAGATCTCCTTCTTTGGCGTGATAAGCAATTATGTGCTGAACCTCAGGCGGCAAACCAAAACGATCTGCAATTGCAACTCCACTGAAAGGATGACGAAGTAATTTTCCGGCTTTACTAGTTGTAAGTTGTCCATCAACTTTATCGTATTCAATTAATTTTCCAACATCAATAAGAATTGCGCCTGCAATCAGAATATCCATATCAATCTGAATTTCATCTCCAAAATTTGCTTTCATTCTTTTGGCGATATCAACAGAAAGCTGAACAGCAGTCCGTTTATGATTCATAAAAGATATTTTGCAATCTTTAATCAAAAGAGAGAAAGGAATTACTTCAAGGTCTTCAGGAGTAAGAACAGAATTTTCAATTGCATAAACCCAGCAATCAAGAACCTTTTCTCTCAGTTGTTCATCTTTAATCCAGTTTATTTCAGGCCATATTGATAATACTTTTTGTCTCATTGTTTATCTCGATTTTGTTATTTGTTTCATTGTTATTTGGCTAAAGCCGTATAATCTATTTTTCTTA
>CALHAB010000149.1 GCA_937934185.1 uncultured Ignavibacterium sp.
ACAAAATTTCAATGCCGGATAAAGAAAAATCCTATCATATAAAAGAATATCTTCAAAAGATTATTCACGCAAGCAAAGAGCTGACTAAAAAAGAAGCATTCAAAAATCTGTTAAACGAGTAATAGAAAGCTTCAATAAAAATCATATGGGCTTGAAAAGTGTTTAAGAAAAAAGCGAGACAGCTCACGAGAAAGCAGCAAAATATTTGCAGGACAATCCGCCGCAAAAAGAATTAACCGCAACAAGACTCGGCAAACTCCGTTTGGACATAAAAAAACATCTTGCAGCCGAGATGAAAGAGATTGATAAGTTGGTAAAGAAGGTAGTTGGGTGATTTTAACCCAACCTAAATCTTTCCATTGGAAAGGGAAGGACTTGTTAAAAGTGATGTCTTTACATATTAAATTCTGTCAGAATATTTTATGCTTAGTTAATTATGACAATAAAATCTCTCTCTTTTTTACACTAATTTAACCTCTACGAGGCTGTAGAATCAAAAATACCGTAGGGATTTAATTATTGTAGAAATACAAATAGACCCAACAAATACAGTATCCTCGTAGAGGATAAATAAAGATTTTTAACACATTAAAATCAAATGATTACAGAAGTCAATAAGTCCGGAAGAAAAATTAAGTTCACAATTTTGCAATAAATCTGAAAAGGTTGACAGAATAATTCTTTTTGTACCATCCCAAACAATAATAATTAATTCAGTTTCTCACCCTTGAAGTTATTGATTGAATGATTGATTCTATTGCGCAGTCTATTAAGGCAGGGATTGTAATGATAATTCAAATCACTGTCAGGACTTTAATTACATTCGTTTTACTGAGTGATTTAAAAATGTCACCCTTTCAAAATTTTATTCTTTTGCTTGATGATTTTGTTACAATAATTTCATCACTTCGTGATTTATAAGTATATGGCAGAGGATTTCTCGGGCTGATGAATTAAGCTTCGGAATGACACAGTCAGATAAGGAGAGAAGAATAAGGAAATAAGTTATAAGGAAATAAAGTATAAGTAATCGGAGCAATAAAATCTTTTGCAGAGCAACATCTTACGGATGGGTATTTTTGCCTGAGATAATAACTGAAAGCTCTGCAGCTCAAGTCTGGAGACTTGAGCTACGGCTAAAAGATTCCTCCTCCGAATAAATCGGAGTCGTAATGACAGAATAGAAAGTTATAAGGGATATAGGTATAAGGAAAAAATTAAAATCAGAATTTTCACCGGTTCATTCATCCGGAGCGAACAGGAGTTCGCTCCCTGCATCATAAATACGCAGCCAGAGGCTGCGGTTACTTTATTTCTTTATGAGTTAGTGAGAATTCTCTTCCGGCGTGAAGTGCCTGAATATTCAACTCAACTATTCTTTCTCCTTTTCTTCCGAATATTTTTTTTATTGCCTGCTCAAAATTTTCAAGAGAAATTTCTAAAAACGGTGATGCTGCACCAAGCATAACAATATTTGATGAGCGCGGTGATTTAACCTGACGAGCTATTTCATCCGCATTGATTAAAATATGATTTGGAAATTTTTCTATCTCTGAATGTAATAAATTAAGATCAGGATAATCCGGAATATTTATAAATGGAATTGAGTTAGTAACCAGCCAACCCTCTTCTTTAAGCCAGGGCAAATATCTCAGTGATTCCATCGGCTCAACTGAGATTATAATATCAGCACTGCCCATTGGTATGAGATCACTTGCAATTGGTTTATCAGAAATTCTTAAATGTGAGTAAACGGCACCACCTCGCTGACTCATTCCATGAACTTCTGATTGTTTTATGAATAAATCATTATCCAATGCTGCCTGTGCAATTGTTGCAGCAATTGATACTATTCCCTGCCCGCCAACACCTGATAAAATTATATCTGCTTTCATTGTGCAACCTCTTCAGTTTTAACTTTCTGTTCTTTTTTGCTTCTTGTTGCTGTTTGAATGCATTCTCTTCTTGGAATGATAACCGAAACACCTTCATATAAAAGTTCTTCGCGAATTACTTTAACCATTTCCTCATGAAATTTTGGCAGTGGAGTAAGCACACGAACATGTTCTGGTTTAACACCAAGTCCGATACAAATTTCTTCAAGTCTTCCTGTTGCCGGAGAGGTCTGTCCGCCGGTCATAGCAGTTGTAGCATTATCAGCAATAATAATTGTAACCGGAGTATTTTCATAGACACAATCTAATAAAGCTGTCATACCGCTGTGAGTAAATGTTGAATCTCCTATAACAGCAACAGAAGGTCTAACACCGGCATCAGCAGCTCCTTTTGCCATTGTGATTGAAGCTCCCATATCAACACAGGAATTAATTGCATTCCACGGTGGAAGTGCACCAAGCGTGTAACAACCAATATCTGAAAAAACTTTTTGCTTACCGAATTCTTTCATCGTTTCGTTCAGTGCATTGTAAATATCTCTGTGAGCACAACCCGAACATAGCTCCGGTGGACGATTTGCAATTATTTCAGGAACTTTAAAGTATTGTTTTATCTCTTTGCCTAATGCTTTTCCAACAACATCCGGATTCAGTTCACCATCTCGTGGAATTGCTCCGCTAAGTCTTCCTGTTATCTTTCCGCTTTTATCAAAGTAACCCTTGATCTGTTCTTCAACGAAAGGATAACCATCTTCGAGCACAAGAATTTTTTCACATTCACTTACAATTTTATCAAGTAAAGAATAAGGCATTGGATATTGTCCGATTTTTAAAATCGGATGCGGACAATTATTATCCGGATAATTTTCCATCAGATAATTAAAAGCAATTCCACAAGCTATTATTCCGAGCGACTTATCTTTTCCTTCGATATATTTATTATACTCAGATTTTTCTGCTGCTTCTTCTATTGCTGATTGGATGCCTAACAAACCCTTGTATCTTTTTCTTGCATTTGATGGAAGAAGCACAAACTGAATCGGATCTTCTGGATATGTTAACGGATTTTCTGATTTAAGTTCTTTTCTTGTTATGCCTGAACGGGAGTGAGATAATCGTGTTGTAATTCTTATGAGTACAGGAACTTTAAACTGCTCGGATATTTCAAAAGATTCATAAGCCATATCGTAAGCTTCCTGCTGATTAGATGGCTCAAGCATCGGAATCATTGCAAACTTACCGTAAAATCTTGAGTCTTGTTCATTTTGCGAAGAGTGCATAGATGGATCATCTGCGACTGTGATTACAAGCCCACCATTCACACCGGTGATAGCAGAATTAATAAACGGATCAGCGGCAACATTTAATCCGACATGCTTCATACAAGCCATTGCACGCTTGCCCGCATAACTCATCCCGAGTGCTGCTTCAACTGCCGTTTTTTCATTGGCAGACCACTGCCGATGAATATTTCTTTCGATTGCAATTTTATTGTTCTGAACATATTCAGTTATTTCTGTTGAAGGTGTTCCCGGATAAGCATAAACGCCCGACATTCCGCCATCAATTGCACCCTGAGCAATTGCTTCGGCGCCAAGTAAAAGTAATTTTTCCATAAAGAACCTTTTTCTTTCCCCGTGAATAATTTTTTGTTTTTACTAATCAAAAATACTTATTAAACAAGCCAGCAAAAAACTATTCAATGTTGTATTTCAATGTCACTATTCTTTAATTATTTTCACTAATAAGAAGCAGGAGTTTTTCCAAATCAAATAATGTTATCACCAATTAGTTTAAATATTCTTAAAACCCTGGTTTATTATGATATTTTCTCTTATCCTCTTAAAGCCGACGAAATTTATCATAATCTGCCCGTTAATCATTGTACTGTCAAGGATATTGAATCGGAATTGACTTTACTTTGTGAAAAGGGACTGGTTTTCAGAATCAATGATTTTTATCTGCTTCAAAATAATCCAGACTTTGTTCGCAGAAGAGTGGATGGAAATAATCTTTGTGATAAAAGAATTAAATCTGCTTTCAGAAGGTCAAAACTCATCTCAAAGTTTCCTTATGTCCGTGCAATTTTTCTTACAGGTTCAATCTCAAAAGGTTATATGGATAAAGAATCTGATGTTGATTATCTGATTATCACAAAACCGGGAAGACTTTGGGTATGCAAACTTTTTCTAACTTTATTCAAAAAAATTTTTCTTCTCAACTCAAGAAAGGTTTTTTGCATCAACTATTACATTGATTATAATCATCTTGAAATAGAAGAGAAAAATGTTTTTACTGCGACTGAAATTGTTACACTTATTCCGGTTTTTGGAAAAAAATATTATGATGATTTTTATTCAAAGAATATCTGGGTAAAAAATTATTATCCAAATTTTCCTAAAAGAAATAACAAACTACTTGATAACAGAATAAGCCGGGTTCAACAAAGCATTGAATTTTTATTTGACAATCGATTGGGTGATAAACTCGATGATATTGCTATGAAAATATTTTCAACTGCCACAAGGAAAAAGTTTAAATATTTTGATGAAAAAGATTTTTCCCTCGCATTCAAATCAACAAAATGTGAATCAAAATATCATCCGAAATTTTTTCAGAAAAAAGTTTTAATATCGTTTGAGGACAAGTTGAAGCAACTTCAGCAGACTTTAAAGATTAGTTTGATGTAATTATGAAAAAAGTGTTATTTACTCATTCTTACTTTTACAGACTTGACCCAAAGCAATGGAAAGCAAAACAACCTTATCCGCCTCTTGCTACAATAACAGCAGCAGCTTTTCTCAGAGCTTATGGTTATAATGTTGATTTATTTGACACCGCTTTGCGTAAATCACCCGAAGAAATAATTCCCGCAATTGAAAATTATAAACCTGATTATCTTGTTATTTATGATGATGGTTTCAATTATCTGACTAAAATGTGTCTGACTAATATGCGCGAGGCAGCTTTTGAGATGATTAAAACAGCCAGGGAAAAGAATCTCACTGTTATCGTCTCTTCCTCTGATGCAACTGATCATTACGAAAAATATATAAATGCCGGAGCAGATTATGTTATCATTGGTGAAGCCGAACACACATTAAAAGAACTGCTGGATACTCTGAATTCTGAACCACAAAATATTTCTCAGGTTGATGGAATAATTTTTAAAAGCAATAATCAGTTTATCAAAACAAATCCACGACAGATTGAACGCAATCTTGATGTCTTTCCAATGGCTGCGTGGGATTTGATAAACATTAATGATTATAAAAACATTTGGAACGAAGGAAGAAAAGAATTTTCGCTTAATATTGCAACCACAAGAGGTTGTCCGTTTAAATGTAATTGGTGCGCAAAACCAATTTACGGAACCCGATACAATTCACGCTCACCACAGAATGTAGTTGATGAAATCGGGTATCTTCAGAAAACATTTGGAGTAAATTACTTTTGGTTTTGTGATGATATCTTTGGACTTAAGCCCGGCTGGGTTCAGGAATTCAGAGATTTAGTAATACAGAGAAAATTAAAATTCAGATATAAAATTCAATCGAGAGTTGATTTGTTGTTAAAAGAAGATACTGTTGATGCCCTAGCAGAATCGGGTGCGGATGTGGTTTGGGTCGGAGCTGAATCTGGCTCACAAAAAATTCTTGACGCAATGGATAAAGGTACAACTGTTGATGAAATTTATAAAGCAACCAAACTGCTCAAGTCTAAAAATGTTAAAGTTGCTTTCTTTCTTCAGTTCGGCTATTTGAATGAAACAAAAGAAGATATCGAAAAGACTATTAATATGGTGCTTGATCTTATGCCCGATGAAATCGGAATTTCAGTTTCTTATCCTTTACCGGGAACAAAATTTTATGATATAGTTAAAGAACAATTAAAAGAAAAAACAAACTGGACAGATTCGGATGATTTAGCCGTAATGTTCAGAAGCACTTTTCATCCTGCTTATTATAAAAAGCTTCATCGTTATGTGCATAAAGTTTATAAGAAAAAAATTGGAATGGACTCTATCAGAAAAATTTTCTTTAAACCGTTTTCCATCAATAAAAAAACTCTACGGTCTGCTTTGCTAACATTCTATTATCTTCCGGCTGAGATTCTTGATAAATTCACTCTAAAGAAACTTGAAAGTTTACAATAAAAAATGTCATTTGCTCAGCAACAGTTTAATAAGGTTAATCTGGCTTTTACAAAGCAATCCGAAATTTATGATGAATATGAATCCTCGAATATAGTTTTACATTGGATGCGTCAGCAGGTTTATCAGGTTGCTTTGAAATACTTAAAAGCAGGCGACAAAATTCTTGAGCTTAACAGCGGAACAGGAACTGATGCAATATTTTTCGCAAAGAATGGCTTTGATGTTGTTGCTACTGATTTATCAGACGGAATGATTGAAAAAATTCGTAATAAAATTTTGAACGCGGGACTTTCCGATAAAATCAGAGTAACACAATGTTCATTTACGGATCTTCAAAAACTTTACAGTGAAAAATTTGATTTTATCTTCTCAAATTTCGGTGGACTTAATTGCATTGATGATCTGTCTAAAGTAACGAAAAACTTTCCCGAATTTCTCAATAAAGGTGGAAGAATAATGGCTGTTATTATGCCCTCGTTTTGTCCGTGGGAAGTTGCTCAGATTTTTAGAGGTAAAATAAAATTTGCTTTCAGAAGATTTAATAAGTCTGGCGCTGAATCGAATGTTGAGGGAGTTCAGTTCAAAACTTTTTACTTCACAGCAAGAGATTTCAAAGAATCGCTGAATAATAATTTCAGAATCATTCACAAACAGGGTTTAGCAGTTTTTACACCGATTCCTCAGATGGAAAAATTTCAGGAAAGATTTCCCCGATTGCTAAAATTTTTAAATCGAATTGACGAAAAGGTGAGCAGACATTTCCCATTCAATTTAATTGGTGATCATTTAATTTTGGTTGCCGAATATATTCCTAATTAATACTGAAAGTTTATAAATGAATTTATCTGAAATACTTCAACTTCCGAAATCAGATGGTGTTTATCTTTTTGAAAATGATAGAAATACTTTTGAAGAAAATTATCTCAGACTAAGAAGAAAAGAGAAACGCTTATACAGTGATGATGAAGTTAAATTACTTCCGTTTGCATCTTCACTTAATCCGCATAAAAAAGAATGGGACTACCGCGCAAAATCTTTTATAAGATTCAAAGAATATCTGCGGTCATTCAACAAGCAACTTGATATTCTTGATCTTGGCTGCGGAAATGGCTGGTTTGCAGGTGAGTTGTCAAAGTCATTCTCACATAATTTTTATTGCATTGATATAAACCTATATGAGCTGAAACAAGGCGCAAGGATATTCAAAAGCGAAAATATCCGATTTATTTGCGGAGATATTTTTAAAATGGAGTTGGATAAAAATTCTTTTGACCTGATTGTTCTGAATTCATCTGTGCAGTATTTTGAAACTTTAACCTCACTTCTGAAAGAGCTGATTTTCACACTGAAACTTGATGGAGAAATACACATTATTGATTCACCATTTTATGAGGTTGAAGAACTTCCTCTTGCAAAACAAAGGACGGAGGAATATTACAAGTCCATCGGCTTTGCTGAAATGAGCAGTTATTATTTTCATCACACTTACAAAAATTTATCTGATTTTAATTATCAGTTATTATTCGATCCACGGAAACTGAAGAATAAACTGCTTTCATTTGCATTTAAGTCTGATTCGCCATTCCCCTGGATAAAAATTACAAGATGAAAAATGTAAAACACATTCTGATTCTTACTCCCGGTTTCCCTGCTGATGAAAATGATTCAACATGTATTCCGCCTTTGCAGGATTTTTTGCTTCACTTCAAATCAAGATTTATTGATGTGGAATTCACCGTTGTTGCTTTTCAATATCCATTTGATAAGTCTTTTTATAAATGGAATGATATTACGGTTTTCAGTCTGAAGGGCAGAAATCTTAAGCGTGATAAAATCTTTGTATGGGATGGTGCCTTAACAATCGCAAAATATCTCGCAGAAAAGAGTAAGCTTGATATTGTTCACTCTCTATGGGTTGGTGAATGTGCTTTAATAGGAAACAGAATTGCAACGAAGTATGGTGTCGGACATATATGCACATTGATGGGACAGGATGTTTCTAAGAAAAATTTTTATCTGCGCTTTTTGAATAAAAGAAAAATGAAAATCGTTGCTCTTTCTCATAACCAGAAAGTACTTTTTAAGAAACTGACAAACTATGAAGTTGATGATGAAATATTCTGGGGAGTTCCATCACAAAAATATGACTATGATTGTTACAGAGATATAGATTTACTGGGAGTTGGTTCATTAATTCCATTAAAAAATTTTAAGTTAATGATTGAAATTGTTTCTAAGCTTAAAAATGATTTTCCTCAAATTAAATGTAAGCTGATTGGCAGTGGAAAAGAATCAGAAAAACTTAAAAAGCTTTGCCGGCAAAAAAATATTGAAAACAATTTTGAATTTCTCGGCAATCATTCAAGAGAAAATGTGTATAAGTATATGAGAAGAAGCAGAATACTTTTGCACCCATCTTTGTTTGAGGGATCAGGAATAGTATTCGCAGAAGCGCTTGCAAACGGAATGCACATAGTATCATTTAATGTTGGTTATGCTCAGGAAAATCATAAATGGAAAATTGCAAACGATGAGATTGATATGATTGATAAAGTCAGATCTTTGTTGTCCTCAAATCTTGATCACCGGCCACTAAATGTTTTTCCGATTGAGAGAACAGTAGAAGCATATGCAAAACTTTACGGTGTAAGTAACTGAAATGAAAAACAAGATTATACTTTTCAATCCAAAGAGTGCAAAGTGGAAGCACAGAATTCCAAATTCAATTCTTCAGATTGGTGCTTCAATCCACAATAAATATGAATATGTTTTTGTTGATGGAAATCTTGAAAATGATTGCTGGTCAAAAATCAGTTCTTACCTTCAGTCGGGTGAGTTTAAGTACTTTGCCATTACAGTAATGCCGGGAATGCAGCTCAGGCAGGCAATTCCATATTCAAAAAAAGTGAGGGAACTTTTTCCTGAAGTTACAATAATCTGGGGCGGATATTTTCCTTCAAATCAGTACAAAGTTTGTCTTGAATCTGGTTTTGTAGATTTTATTATAAACGGACCAGGCGACGAAGCTTTTCCTCAACTGATTGATGCACTGGAAAAAAACAAAGATTATTCTCAAATACTCAATCTTATTTTCAGGAATGATAATCAAATAATTAAAACACCCAAATCTGATCTTTTCGATCAGGATAAATTGCCTCCGCTACCTTATGAACACCTGAACAAATTCTATCCAACCGAAAAATATCTTGGTAAAACATTTTTGGGTAGAAGAACTGCTGCATATCATTCGAGTGTCGGATGCCCTTTTACCTGTTCTTTCTGTGCTGTTGTTCCGATTTACGAAGCAAGATGGAAGGGGAAATCCGCAAAAAATATTTTTCAAGACTTAATGTATCTGAAAGAAAATTATTCAATTGACGCAGTGGAATTTCACGACAATAATTTTTTTGTTTCCGAAAAAAGGACAGTTGAGTTCGCTGAACTGATTCAAAATCAAAATATAAATTGGTGGGGTGAAGGAAGAATAGATACAATTGACAAGTATAAAGATGATTCTCTTGATTTGATGAATAAAGCCGGTTGTAAAATGATTTTCTTCGGAGCTGAAACTGGAAATGACAATATTCTGAAACAAATGGATAAAGGCGGAACGCAAAGCCGTGCTCAGATTCTAAGTTTTGCTTCAAGACTTCGGAAGTTTAATATAATTCCCGAGTATTCTTTCGTTCTTGGCTTGCCCGCTGATGATGATCAAAAAGTCTTCAGACAAATTAATGATGATATTGATTTTATAAGAGAAATTAAGTCAGTAAATCCTGATACAGAGATAATTATTTATGTTTACTCTCCTGTACCTACAGAAGGTTCTGAACTATATGAACAGGTAACAAACGCAGGATTTAAATTTCCCGAAAAGCTTGAAGATTGGTTAAGTCCACAATGGGAAAATTTTGATCTTCGTAAAAATCCTTTAACTCCATGGCTTAAACCATATATGATTGACAGAATAAAAAATTTTGAAACCGTGTTAAATGGCTATTTTCCAACTGTGTCTGATTACAAACTCACTTCATTTCAGAGAAAAGTAATTAAGTTTTTCTCTTCCTGGAGATATAAATCTAAATTTTATTATTTGCCCTATGAGATAAAATTTCTGCATCGATTCTGGTTAAAATATCGTCAACCCGAAATAGAGGGATTTTACTCGGAATGAAATCCCTCAAACGAATTTTGTTTTCGGTATTGAGTCGTATTTATAAAATTTATTCGTCCAAAACCCGCAATTACACATACAATGGATTGAAAATAAAAATTTTGCCGGGCGTTTTTCATCCTGGATTCTTCTTCAGCACCAGGTTTCTCATTTCACATTTAAGCAGATACGAATTGAATAGTAAAACTATTCTTGAACTCGGTGCTGGCAGCGGAATGATTTCGGTTTATTGTGCTAAGAAAGGAGCTTTGGTTACCGCCAGTGATATTAGTTTGTCTGCAATTGAAAATGTCAGATTAAATGCAGAGCTAAATGAATGTAACATCACTGTTGTTCATTCAGATTTATTTGATTCAATTCCCGAACAACAATTTGATTTTATTGTAATCAATCCACCCTACTTTGCGAAAGATCCCGAAAATGAATCTGAGTATGCCTGGTTTTGTGGAAAGGAGTTTCAATATTTTGAAAAATTATTCAGGCAAACAGGTGACTTCATCTCTCGCTCAACGATCTCCTTAATGGTTTTATCTGAAGATTGTGAAATTGAAAAAATAAAGTCAATTGCCGGCAAAAATAAAATTGAGATGAATCTGGTTGAAACAAAAAAATTTTTTGGCGAGAGGAATTTTATTTATCAACTCCAAAGCAGAAAAAATTAATTCATCGGGACTTCAAGCAGAACAAACTCAGAGTTTTCAAGCATTTCAATTTCAAATTCTTTTGTGTCATAAATTCCAATTGCATCTCTTCTGAACAATTCTTCATTACCTATTCTCAGGTGTCCTTCGATCACCAAAAGATAAACTCCGTTCCCATCTCTTATCTGGTAACTGATCTTCATTCCTTTATCAAAATATCCAAGTTTTATCTCTGCATTCTGATGAATGTATAATGAACCATTTCCATCGTAACCCGAAGCAACTGTTGCAAGCTTGTTCTTTCTTTCTTCTTTTGGAAATGCTTTTTGATCATAACGCGGTTTAATGTTTTCTTCTTTCGGATAAATCCAGATTTGCAGAAGATTTACCTTATCAGTTTTTGAAGGATTAAACTCTGAATGTGTGACTCCGCTTCCTGCAGACATCACCTGAACTTCACCTGTTCTAATGACTGAACCATTTCCCATACTGTCTTTGTGCTGAAGCTGACCATCAAGAATTATTGTAATGATTTCCATATTGTCGTGAGGATGAGTTCCAAAACCGGAATCGGGCAAAACAATATCATCATTTAAAACTCTCAATAAACCAAATCCCATTTTCTCCGGATCATAGTATCGTGCAAAGCTAAAACTGTATTTTGTATCCAGCCAGCCGTAATTTGCTTTACCTCTTTCTTCCGAACGATGAATTAGATATTTCATATTATCTCCATTAAAATTATCCATAAAGAATTTTGTGGATTATTATTCTATTTTAGTTTATAATGATTCAGGAATTAGTTTAAACTACAAACGAAAATAACAAAATATTGATTCAAAAGAAGTTAAATAGTTTTTTGGTTCTCCTGATTATTGTGATTATGACATCCGCGCTATCAGCCGTCACAGAAAATCAGGATTACAAATTCACTCATCTTAAGATTGAAGATGGACTTTCACAAAGCACAGTCTATTCTATTATTCAGGATAAGAAAGGTTTTATGTGGTTTGGAACTGGTAATGGTTTAAACAAATATGATGGATATAAATTTTTTATTTATTCCAATAATCCCTCTGACTCAACCTCTATTTCTGACAATGGCATTATATCAATGATTGAAGACCACGAGGGAATTATATGGATCGGAACTTCTGCAGGAAACATTAATCGCTTTAATAGAACATATGAAGAGTTTTCGCATAAAAACATCTCTGAAATAATTGAAAAGACCAACCTGCCTTCCGATTATTATTTTGATTATCCGATTTCCTTCGCAAGAAACCTGTCACAAACCATTACAGCAATATGCGAAGATTTAAATCATAATCTCTGGATTGGAACCTGGGGAAAAGGAGTTATTGTAGTTGATAAGAACTTCAAACTTCTTAATCATTTTTACAATGACCCCAATGATAATAAATCAACATTACCAACAAACAGGATAATGGATATTCAATGCGACAGCGATGGCAATATCTGGATTGCAACTTTTGGTAAAGGATTACTTAAAGTTGAATTTTCTGATAATAAAAAATATGATTCAGTACAATTCATTAATTACTTAAATAAAAACACTGTTAGTAATGGTGATGATTTTATTATAAAAGTTTTTGAAGATAGAAAGAAAAATCTTTGGATTGGAACATACTATTCCGGTGTTTATTTCCTGTCCGAAGATCAGAAACAATTAAATCCACAACAAGTAAAATTCGGGCGGTATAAAAATTCTGCCGGCACAAATTCTTTATCAAATAACACCGTTATGTATTTCGATGAAGATAAAGAAGGAAACATCTGGATTGGAACTTTAGGAGGTGGACTTGACAGACTTAATCCTGAATCAAAAATATTTTTTAATTTTAAGTCTGACCCTCTTAATCAGAATTCTCTTGCAGATAACGATATACTTTCTCTTTGTGTTGATAAATCAGGAATTATCTGGGCTGGTTCGCATCTTGGAAAAGGTATCACAAAAATTCAGCGCAGTACGACTAAGTTTAATATGATTGGATTTGATCCCAATAATCAAAACTCCCTGAACGACGGAGTGGTTTGGGCTATTCATAAAGATAAATCCGGATTTTTGTGGTTTGGTACTTATAAAGGTGGAATAAATTGTTATGATCCTCAAAGAATTAAATTATTATTCTTTAAGAATAAATCTAACAGCAAGTTAAGCAGTAATCACATCAGGGTAATAGTTGAAGACAATTATGAAAACCTTTGGATTGGAACTTACGACGGAGGATTAAATATTTATAACAAGAAGACCGGCGAGATTAAAGTTTACAGTCATAATCCAACCGACACAAGTTCAATTTCAGGTAATCAGATACAAACAATTCTCATTGATGGAAACAGTTATTACATCGGAACATTTGGCGGAGGAATGAATATAGTTTCCATTAACGGAAATCCATTCAATCAGAAATTAAAGTTCAGAAAGTTTATTCACAGAGATGATGATAATAATTCAATCTCGGATAATCGCGTTTATAAAATTTATAAAGACAAACAGGCATTGATATGGATTTGTACTTATGGAGGCGGGATAAATCTTTTTAATCCGGATTCAGAAACATTTAAGAAATACCCAAACACTGCTGCTGAAAAGGAAAACATTTCAGCGAACAATATGATGACAATTTTAAGAGACTCTTATAATACAATGTGGGTTGGAACTTATGGTGGCGGATTATACAGTTTTGATATTGAATCGGGCAAATTCACCAGGTATTCTGTTCGCGAAGGAATGTCAAGCGCTGTTGTATATGGTATTCTTGAAGACCGCTTAAAAAATTTATGGATTAGTTCTGATAATGGAATTTTTAAATACGATTTAATAAATAAAGATTTTACTCGTTTTGATATAAAAGATGGACTACAAAGTCTTGAGTTCAGCGGCGGAGCTTATATCTATTCTGACGACGGCATAATGTATTTTGGCGGTATCAATGGAGTTAATTATTTCAAACCCGAAGAAATAAAAACAAATACTTTCATTCCTTCTGTGGTAGTTACATCTATAAAAGTTTTGGATGAAGTAATTAAGGGCGAGCCAGTTGAATTGAAACTTAATTACGATGAAAACACTTTAAACTTTGAATTCGCTTCTCTTGATTATTCTGATCCAAAGGATAACCTATATGCATTCATACTTGAGGGCTTTGATGAGGATTGGCAATTTACAAATTCATCTTTGCGAATTGCTACTTACACAAATCTTTCTCCCGGCGAATATGTTTTCAAGGTAAGAGGAAGTAACAGTGATGGTATCTGGAATGAAAACTATGCCTCGGTGACTATTATGATTTCTCCACCATTCTGGAAAACATATTGGTTTATTGCACTCGTATCATTGATTACAATTTTAATTCTTTATTATGTTTTTACTGTCCGGATTAAAAGTCAGCTTGCTATCGAAAAACTTAAATCAAGACTTGCTGCCGACCTTCACGATAATGTTGGTTCCGGCTTGACTGAAATTTCAATTCTTAGTGAGGTTGCATCAAGGAAAAATGAAATAGCTCCCGCAAATGAGCTAATAAAAATCAGTGAGTTGTCCAGACAACTTGTGGATAATATGAGCGATATAGTTTGGGTTGTAAATCCTGAAAAAGATTCGTTGCACGATCTGATAATCAGATTAAAGAATTCTTATTATGAAATTTTATCATCAATGGAATGTGAGCTGAAAATTTTTGGTATTCAGAAACTTAGAAGGATTAAAATTCCCATCGATATAAAACAGAATCTTTATCTTATTCTTAAAGAAGCTTTTAATAATGCAATTAAACACAGCAAAGCTTCACTGATTCAGATGAACTTTGAAACAGATGGCGATACATTGAAAATTATTCTGAAGGATAACGGAGTTGGAATGGACATTAACAAAGTTAAGTTTGGTAATGGAATTTCAAATATGAATAACCGTGCGGAAGCAATTGGTTGGAAGCTGAAAATAGATTCCAAAGAAGGTGATGGCACAGCAATAATCTTTAGCGGTAAAATTAAATCAGGAAAACTTCGGGGATTATTAAAATGATAAATGTAGCAATAGTAGAAGATAACGATACAATCCGCGAAGGACTTTCTGCTTTGATAAACGGAACGGATGGTTATAAATGTGCTGCAGTTTTCAGAGATTGCGAATCATTTCTGTCAAAGCTGAATCAGCTGCAGATTGATGTTGTGCTCATGGATATTGGTTTACCCGGAATGAGTGGAATTGAAGGCGTTCAGAAAGCAATAAATAAAAAACCTGAGCTGAATATCCTGATGCTAACGATTTATGAAGAAAGTGAAAAAGTTTTTGATGCTTTATGTGCCGGGGCAACAGGTTATCTCGTTAAAAAAACTCCTCCCGCAAAACTTCTTGAAGCAATCAAAGATGCCTATGAAGGAGGTTCGCCGATGAGTTCAGGAATTGCCCGACAGGTTATCAATGCATTCAAAGAAAGTAAAACAAAAGATACCGCGAATGAAAATTATAATCTCAGTTCCAGAGAAATTGAAGTATTAAATCTTTTGGCTGATGGTTATAACTATCAGGAAATAGCAGAAGCTCTTTTTATAAGTGTTGATACGGTAAGACATCATATCAGAAACATTTATAAAAAACTTCATGTTCACTCTCAATCAGAAGCAGTTGCAAAAGCAATCAGAAAAAAAATAATCTGAATATAAAAATTAAATTAAAATTTCTGACTAGACTTTCAATTAACTCCAGTCTCCATCATCAAACTACACATCTGTGCATAGAATCATTTTATAATCAAGGTCAAAAAAACAAAACCGCACATTCGTGCAGTTGTTTGACTGAGTAAATCTGATAGTTTTACAATCAGATAACATTCACTTCTTTCAGATACCTCCTGAGTGAAATGTTATGAAGACTTAACCAATCAACTTGAATAAGGAGGAAATATGGAAAACGCAGTTGAGAAAAAGCTCAGTAATCCTTTGGCTGATTTAATTAGCGACGAAGTTTGGGATTTGCTATACAGTCGCGGATTAATAAACGATCGTTCAGTAAGAGATTATCTGATCAGAAAAAAATTTAAAATGCTTCGCTCCCAAAAAATAAGAACAGGTGATGCAATAGATGCTTTACGCGAAGAATATCCGTATCTGCAATTCGATACAATCAGAAAAATAGTGCATAACCCTCCGAAACAAGTAAGTAGATCATAGACCCTCTTGGATTGGGATATTCTTCATATTCCCCGTCAGCAGGTTTGCCCGCCCTGTTGACGGGATTTTTATTTTATCTCTTTCGTATTTTTGTTTTGAGTATTTATGAATTCAGACAAAATCAAAAATTATTTCTCCAATCCGGAACAAACACCTCTTCAGCAAATTGTTGATGATATTTTTATTGAAAAGCAAATCAAACTTTACATTAAGAGAGATGATCTGATTGATGCCCACATAAATGGTAACAAATTTTTCAAACTCAAATACAACCTGATTGAAGCAGCAGAAAAGAACCATTCAACACTTCTCTCATTTGGCGGCGCTTATTCAAATCATATTTATTCTCTGGCTTACGCAGGAAAAAAATTTGGTTTCAGCACAATTGGGGTAATAAGAGGCGAAGAACATTTGCCTCATAATCCGACACTTCAATTTGCAAAGGAATGTGGAATGAAATTTTATTATCTGAGCAGAAGTGATTACAGAAAAAAATATTCGGAAGAGATTATATCAAAATTAAAAAATACATTTGGAGATTTCTTTCTCATTCCAGAGGGCGGAAGTAACCAACTCGCAGTAAAAGGATGTTCAGAAATTCCGGGAAGATTTCAGATTGATTATGATTATGTGTTTTGTGCCTGCGGCACTGGCGGAACAGTTGCGGGCATTATTGATGGCTCGCCAAAACATTCAAAAGTGTTTGGTGTTGCTGTTTTGAAAAATGCTTCATTCCTGCTGAAAGATATTTCAAAATTTTCAAATACTAAAAAATCGGACTGGAATATTTTGTTCGATTATCACTTCGGCGGTTATGCAAAGTTCAACAAAGAATTAATGAGATTTATAAAATCTTTCGAACAAAAATTTAATATTCCACTCGAACCTATTTATACCGGCAAGATGCTCTTTGCAATTTATGATCTGGCAAAGAAAAACTTCTTCCCTGAGGGAAGTACAATAGTTGCTTATCATTCGGGTGGCCTGCAGGGATTGAATGGATTAATACAAAGAAATCTTTGGAGAGCTTAGAATAAATTATCTTTTATATATATGCGCCGAGTCCGGCTAAGGGTCAAGAAACCAAGGTTTGCGAATAATTTTATCATTATTATTAAGCTGTGAACTTTGTTACTTATTTTCTTAGATTTCGATTGAATATTTTATTATGACCTGTTATGGAAAAAATTAAACTACTAATTGTCGAAGACGAAGCTATTATTGCAAAGAATATCGAGTCAAAGCTTATTAAAGCCGGTTACGAAGTTGTTGATACAGTTTACACTGGCCGCGATGCTATTAAATCCGCAATTGAAAAGAGTCCAGACATAATTTTACTCGACATAAAACTTAAAGGCGAAATAAGCGGAATTGAAGCCGCAGAAAAAATTAAACAGCAGAGGGATATTCCTGTTATATTTCTAACTTCTTATACAGATGAAGACACTTTTGAAAAAGCAAAGCTCACTGAACCGGCAGCTTATCTTTCAAAACCATTTAATCTTGATGAACTAAACAGAATAATTCAGCTCACATTATTTAATCACAAAATCAAAAAAGAATTAATTGAAACAAAGCAAAGATATGAACTTGCAGTTGAGGCAGGAAGAACAGGTGTCTGGGAGTATATTCCCGACGAAAGAAAAACAATCGTTGACAGCGGATTCTTAAAGTTAATGGGTTTGAGTGGTGAAGCAAAATCCTCTGAAGGAAATGAGTGGATAAATTTTGTTCCTATTGAAGAACTGGAGATGATCAATTCGAAATTAAATGATCTTATTTCCGGTAAAACTGACCATTATTCACTCGAACACAGAATAAAAAGAGCAGATGGAGAAATTCGATGGGTTATTTCAAAAGGACGGCTTGTTAGAGACGAGAAGAATAACACACTTAAAATTCTGGGAACTATTACAGATATAACCGAGCTTAAAGAAACTGAAAGAAAGTTAAAACACTATGCTGAAGATCTGAAAAGAAGTAACTCTGCAAAAGATAATTTCTTTTCGATCATTGCTCATGATCTTCGAAATCCATTTCACACAATTCTTGGAGCTTCAGAGCTTCTGGCACACTATTCCTCTGAGATGAGCAGTGAAGAGATAAAAGAAACAGCACAGAACATTTATCGCGCTGCAAATAATGTTTATAATCTTCTGGTTAATCTCCTTGAATGGTCGAGATTTCAATCCGGGAAAATTGAAGTTAACAAGACACAGTTCAACTTGTGTGAAATAGTGAATCAGGTTCTGGAACTTTATTCAGAACAAGCTGAAAGAAAAAAATTAACAATTCATTCTCAGTGTGATGATGCCTGTAATGTTTACGCTGATAAATATATGATCGAATCGGTTGTGAGAAATCTTGTTTCGAATGCAATTAAGTTTACTCCTTCGGGCAAAAGCATTGAGTTGGTTTGTAAAAATTTAAATGATGAATTAGCAGAGTTTTCGGTTAAAGATTACGGAATCGGAATAACAAGAGATATTCAACAAAAACTTTTTCAGATTGACGCTCAGATATCTACCCGAGGAACTGATCAGGAAAAAGGAACCGGTTTGGGATTGGTTCTCTGCAAAGATTTTATTGAAAAGAACGGCGGAACAATTTCTTTTGAAAGCGAACCCGGGAAAGGTTCAATCTTCAGAGTTAAGATTCCTAAAAAATTATTTAATAAATAAATGGCGAAATAATTATGAGTGACCTTATTATTGTTTTCATTGGCCTGGGGTTAATTTTTTACTTCTTTTTTGTTCTGGCAACAGCAAGAAATGCTATCTTTAAAGGTTACAATGGAGTTGTTTGGTTTCTTTTATCTTTGGTAATTCCACCAATTGCCTACATAGTTATTCTTTTACTTCCTGTCAAAAATGTAAAATCAAAAGAAGAGCATAATTCTTTTGATAACATTGTTCTGGAACTTACACAACCGTTTATTGATCTTGCGCATACTTCACGCGCTTTACTTGGAGTAAATATTTCATATGTCCTTGAAGGTTTAACTTACTTCGGTGTTCTTGGATTGCTTGCAATTTACTTTAACGAATACATCGGATTAGATGATATTGATGCGGGAAGAATGGTGGGAATTCTTACTGCAGGAATTACGCTTGCTATGTTATTTTTAGGTGCAACTGTTGACTGGATTGGGCTGAGGAAATCTTTGTTAATTGCTTTATCTCTTATGCTTATCGGAAGAATTTTTCTTACAATTGCTCCATCAACCGGTCAACCTGGCTTGTGGAATTCTGCTCATTCTATAGCAATGCTTGGTATTCTGTTTATTATTCTCGGTTATGGAATTTATCAACCTGCGTGCTATGCGGGAGTTAAGCAATTAACCGATGAAAAGACCGCAGCAATGGGCTATGCAATGCTTTATGCTCTTATGAATCTTGGCGGCTTCTTGCCCGGAATAATTTCTCCGCCCGTCAGGAAATCATTTGGTATAACCGGTGTTTACTGGGTTTATGTAGCTTTAACAATTTTGGGCATTGCTGTGGTTTATTTTCTCATCACAAAAAAAGCAATGAAGGAAGCTGTTTCGAGAAAAGGTGAAGATTATGTAAAAGCTCAGAAAGAAGAAAACGATGAAATGGCAAGTATGTCAACAAAAGAAAAAATGATTTTCTATTTCAAAAATTTTCCTTTGCGTGATTTAAGATTTCTTTACTTCATTTTCATTTTAATTTTTGTTCAAACGCTCTTTGCTCACAACTGGTTAACAATTCCTCAATACACAAGCCGGGCATTTGAAGGATTTGTTAGTGACAACTTTGAATTTTTCGTTAACCTTAATCCGATATTAATTTTCGTACTCACGCCAATGGTAGCAGCAATTACAGCGAAGAAAAATGCTTATGATATGATGATAATCGGAACATTCGTGATGGCTGCGCCGACTTTTATTCTTGCACTCGGTCCGAATATAAATACACTGATTGCATACATACTTATTATGACAATTGGAGAAGCAATGTGGCAGCCGCGGTTTCTTCAATGGGTTGCTGAAATTGCACCAAAGAATATGACAGGGATTTATATGGGAATTGGACAGTTTCCATGGTTTTTAACTAAAGTTATTACGAGTTTATACTCCGGCTGGTTTCTGATGCAATATTGTCCTGCAGATAAACCGCCATCGGAAATGAATACAGAAATGATGTGGTTCATTTATGGATTGATTGCAATAGTTAGTCCTCTTGGTTTGCTGATTGCAAGAAAATGGATGCTGAAAGGTTTTAAAGTTAAACATCAGGATTAGTTTTTAATTCTTATAAATTTTCCGGCTCGTTTTAAAAACATTTTAAAGGGTGAGTTATGAAAAACACAAAACGGGCTACACTGCTTGGGATAATTTTACTATCTCTATTCCAACAAAGTTGCTCAACAGTAACTTATGATACTATCTATCCTGCATTGAAAGATGGTCAGTATGATAGTGAATTTCCATATCGTTCTACATCTGCAGATCTCGAAAAAATAAGTAATACTATTCAGAGAATTATTTCATCAGCATTTTACAGAGTATATGTATTTCCATTCAATGAAAACATTACACTGGAAGATTTAAGTAAACAGAAAATTAATAAACTTGCTGAAAAAGAATTTCTGATTGACAACTCAAGCTCGGGAACAGCACTGGTGCTCTATTCCGAAAACGGTAATGTTGCGTTGGTTACCTGTTCTCATACTATAAATTTTCAAGATACAATCATTGCATATAAAACTGATAATAAAGGAAATGCAACAAAGTTTATCGAATCAATATCAATTAAAGAAAGACAGGTTGTATATGTGGCTGGCTTTCCGGAAGGCAGTACAGTTAATGTTTTGATTGACGATCCTAAGAATGACATTGCAATTCTTGGAAGAAAATATGGAATACAAAGCGGTATTCGATTCCCTTCTTTCAAATTTAAACTTGGAAAAGCAAAAGATCTCGAATGGGGTACATTCGTTTATCTGCTTGGATTTCCCATTAACAATAAAATGATTACAAAAGGAATTGTAAGTAGTCCCAACAAAGATGATATCGGCTCGTTTCTGGTTGATGCAGTAATTAATCCCGGCTTTAGCGGTGGAATTGTTCTCGCAATCAGAGATGGAGTACCAAATTTTGAGTTGGTTGGAATAATCCAATCTGTTCCGGAAGAGAAAGAAGAAATGCTTTATCCCGATATAACAGACAAAGCTGCAAGATACAATCCGGTTATTCCTTACAAAGGAGATATTTATGTTAAGAAGCATTCATCGATCAGATATGGAATAACAAGAATAATTCCTGTTGAAGCATTGATAAAGCTCATTGAAGAGAATAAGTCATATCTTATCAAAGAAGGGTTCCCGATTTTTCAGTAAAACGATGGCAGATCTCTTTTTCTTCTTTTCTTTGTGATAACTTTTGTAAAACTTTGAAGAAAATTTATTTTATCACATAGACACTGAGAACAGTGAGAATCAAAAAGTAAAGATTTAGTTAACCGCTTTTACTCTGAGATAATGCTTCCACCCAGACAAATATCATCTTTATAAAATACAGCAAATTGTCCCGGTGCAATTCCCTGATCTTCTTTATCAAGTATCACTTTACCAAAATCATTTTCATACTCAAGTACACAGTTATAAAACTTTGCTCCATGTCTTATCTTCACTTTCAGTTGTTCACCACTTTGTGGTTTATCAGCAATCCAATTAAACTTAGTAACAGAAAATTCTTTTTTCGCACGATTGTGGTAATCCTGTTTAGAAATGTAAATGATGTTGTTCTTAATATCTTTTTTCACAACATACCACGGACCTCCGCCGAGGCCTAAGCCAGAACGCTGTCCGATTGTATAGAAATAATATCCTTTATGTTTTCCTTTAAACTGATCAGTTTCAAGCTCAACAATATCACCAGGCAATTCACCAAGATGATGTTTAATAAATTCATTAAACTTTATTCTTCCCAAAAAGCAAATTCCCTGACTGTCTTTTCTTTCCCTATTCGGAAGCTGATATTTTTTTGCCATCTCTCTGATTTGTTTCTTTGTGTATTTCCCTATTGGAAATAAAGCTCTGGACAATTGCTCCTGTGTCAAATAAGCAAGAAAATAAGTCTGATCTTTAACAGGATCAGGAGAAGTTTTTAATAAATATTTATCTTTTAGTTTTTCAACCCGTGCATAATGCCCGCTTGCAACTTTTTCATAAGAGCTATTTATTTTTTTATAAAACTCACCGAACTTGATTAACCGATTGCAGAACATATCAGGGTTGGGCGTTCTTCCTTCTTTGATTTCTGCAATTGTATAAGATACAACATTTTCCCAGTACTCAGTTTGTAAAGGTAATATTTCGAGAGGAACATTTGCTTGTTTACAAACTGCATTTGCAAAGTTTAAATCTTCTTCCCACGGACAATCGCCAAGGAATGAAAATTCATCCTGCAGCCATATCTTAAGATAAAATGCCGTTACATCGTGTCCTTCATCCTTTAGCAGACGAAGTGCAACCGAGCTATCAACACCACCGGATAATAATACTGCTACTTTCATATTTCAATAAAAATCATTAATACAAAGTTAGCCAGAGAATAGTGAGCAATGCAGGTCATTTTTTTCTGAGTTTCGAATTAATTTTTTGTAAAGCATCAATTTTTTCATCATATAATTTTTTATCAATCTTACTGAGTATAAGCGCAATAAGTTTTGTCGAGTTTCTGATTCTGTGAGAGAATGTAATACAAATACCTGTCTCTGCATCACAGATTTTCATAATGCCGGAAAGTCTTCCTTCAAAAATTCCTCCTTCAATTGATTTGATATTTTTATAATAAATGATCACTTCTTTTTCCCTGAACATAAAGTCTGTACAGATTAGCTTTTCATCATCAGCTTTTATCAGAAACGGAAATGATTTATAAAGCATGAAATAGAATCTGTTGGTAAAATATATTATGAAAAGCGATATGATAATTGGAATGATAAGATAAGCGTTGGAGTCAACATTAATAACCAGTGGAATTAAATTTATTATCATCAGCAGAGTAATAAATATATTTCCGTAACGATAGATTATTCTGATTAAAAATGTGTAATCAAATGTTTCCATATTATTCTTTTTTATTCACCCAAAGATAAACATTTGGGTTTTGATGTTTTGATAAAATAAAAGCCGCACTAAGGCGGCTTAAAATCAAATACTAATTAAGGTTCTTAATTTATTTCAGCACCAAGTCCTTTAATCTGATAAATTGTAACTGCTCCTGTCACAGTTGCCGGATCGAATTCTTTTCCGGCTTCTTCAGCTAAGTGTTTGTAATATTCAAGAGCTTCTTCTTTTGTGAGTTCAATTTTATAAACAGTTCCTTCGACAACAGCTTTTTTACCTTTAGCTGCAGCTGGGAATACGATATCTCCGTCTCTTACTTTTATTTTTATTTTTCCTACACCGTCATCGCTTTTTAATTCCATCCAGCAGCCGGCTGCAGGACAAACCTCCAGAACTTCTCCTTCAACCAAAACCGTTTTACCCAAAAATTCTTCAGGGTTTGCAGTTATTTCAGATATTTTGGTTTTTTCTGAAAGAGAGATTTCTTTACCGAGTTTTTCTGTCTGTGCAAAAGAAAATATTGAAATCAGTATTAACAATGAAAAAATTTGTTTTATCATAGTAACTCCTTGTGATTTTATTTTACACTCAAAAGATATAAAGCGACAATCTTTTGAGCAATTTCAAAATGTTATAAGAATTTCATTTTTTGATTCAACTTTAAATCCTTCAAGATTATTTACCAGCTTTCTGAATTCATCTAAAGATTTTACTTTGTTTCCGGATAATTCTTTGAAAAGCTCGGGTTTCTCGAGTATTGAGTTCATATTCATTTCAATCAGAGTAATCTGATTACCCTCAATAAAGTCAGCATCCGTTTGTTTAATCTTTTCGGAAGGAATAACTTTTACAATCAATTTCATATCAGCGAACATTTCTTTGGCTTTTTCAAATTCATCATTAAAAGTTGAATCATTAACTTCCTGATTTGTTACTTCGTCCGAATCGTTTTTCATACTTGGAAGAAACACCTTCAGGTTTGTCAGTGTTTGTGACTTTTCAATTACAAATTTTAAAAGTTCGCTTTCGTTTTTTTCTGACTCTTCCTCACCTAAAGATGGAACTGCTTCATCAGAGACAAGATTTAATTTAAGTTTTGTAATATCTTTAAAGGCATATCTAACTTTAACACCTTCAAAGCCATCAGATTTTAATTTCTCGCTCGAAATATAACTTACACCTTCGCCGTACTTTGATGCTTTGGAAATCCATTCCTCTTCTTTGAATAAATTGAATTCCTGAGTCTGAGAAGTATCAATAGCCATTACGAACTGTTTCATCATATCTATTACTTCATCTTTGAACAAAACAGTTTCTTCTAATATGCCGCTTCCGTCTTTATTAACAAAAACATTTGTTTCCACCTGAAGACAGCCCGACAGGAAAAAGGCAAAGAAAATTGTAACTGCTCCACGAAAAATTTTTTTCATTGAATGCTCCTTTCTTATAAAAGATTACTTGCAAGTTCTGCCAATTCAGAGCGTTCGCCTTTTTCCAGATTGATATGAGCATAAAGCTTCTGCCCTTTGAATCGATCTATTAAATATGAAAGTCCGTTTGACTGACCATCAAGATAAGGATGATCTATCTGATAAATATCTCCTGTAAAAACAACTTTTGCACCTTCACCGGCTCTTGTTATAATTGTTTTTATTTCGTGAGGGGTAAGATTCTGTGCTTCGTCAACAATGAAAAATATTCTTTGAAGGCTTCTACCGCGAATGTAAGACAGCGGTTCTATCACAAGTTTTTCATCTTTAATCATAGTATCAATTGCCTGATGCTGTTTATCGTGTTCGGGAAACTGATCCTGAATTACTTTCAGATTATCCCACAACGGCTGCATATAAGGAGCGAGTTTACTTTCAACATCACCTGGAAGAAATCCAATATCTTTATTGCTTAAAGGAACAATTGGTCTTGCAATAAATATCTGACGATAATGTTTTTTTACTGCGAGTGCGCTTGCAAGTGCAAGCAATGTTTTTCCGGTGCCTGCTTTGCCGGTCATAGACACAAGTTGAATTTGCGGATTTACAAGAGCATCAACAGCAAATGTTTGCTCAGCATTTCGTGGTGTAATTCCATAAACAGAAATTTTATCTACTTTCCTGAGAATTTCTCTGTTCATATCGAGCTGTGCAAGAACAGAGCGATTATGATTTTTAAGAATGTAATACTTATTGGGCAGTGCTTCGCCATTTAATTTCTTTAATAATGGCTGTGCAGTAATTTCATAAGGTGGATGAAATAATTTTATTAGTAATTCATCATCAAAATTTTCAACTATCCCTTTTCCTGAATAAAGCTCTTCAATACTTTTTACTCTGTCGGTAGTATAATCTTCTGCGGGAATTCCAAGAGCTTTGGCTTTCATTCTCAGGTTAACATCTTTACTGACAAGTATAACCTGGGTTTTATTTTTTAACTTTTCTTTCCAGTCCAAAGCAACGCTTAATACACGATGATCCGGTGTATCGTCTCTGAAAACATCTTTTATTTCTGGATGAAGTCCTTTTGAAATGGCTATTCGTAATTTGCCTCTGCCTTTTCCGAGTGAAACTCCGCCGTTAAAAATTGCCGAGCCGGTCAGTGAGTCGAGTGTTCGTGCAAATTCCCTTGCATTAAGATTTATAACCTGGCTGCCTCTTTTGAAGTGGTCAAGTTCTTCAATTACTGTAAGAGGAATAACAACATCATTTTCCTGAAACATCTGAATTGATGATGCATCGTGAAGAATAACATTTGTATCAAGCACAAATGTTTTGGGAGATTTTTTAGTTTTAACAGATTTTTCTGATTTCATAAAAAGAGATGATATTGATTAATAAAGATGCTTGATGATGAAAATATTGTTGAGTTGATTTTGATTTGAATAAAATTTTCAAAATTGAATTAATTGTTTCGTTTACTTCTTATGCAAAAATCAGGAATGATTGTGTGAAATTCAACAATCAAAGTAAGTATTAAAAAAGATTTAATAAATTTTTAATAATCAGAGATAATAAGAATGAATTCACTTCCCAGCTGTGGCTGGCTGTGGACTTCAATTTTCCAGTTCATCTTGTCTGATAATTCTTTTACAAGCACAAGTCCCAAACCTGTACCCGATTCATTCATCGTACCTTTAGTTGTTTTCTTGTTATCAAAACCAAAAATGTTTTTCAATCTGTGTTCGGGAATTCCTACTCCATTATCTTTAACAATAAGTTTAATCTTTCCGTTATCTGGTCTTGCAATAACAGAAACAGTATCTCCGGAATTAGAAAATTTTATTGCATTATTAATAAGATTTCCGACAACAGTCTGAAAGATAAACGGATCGGTTTCAATCTTTTTATCTTCAGGAATTTCTACGCGGAGATTAACGCGCTTGCTTTTTGCCCAGTGTTCATATGGATTGACTGCAGAAAATATAAGTTCTGATAATTTAGATTTTGACCTGACAATTTCAATTTTGTTGCTTGATAATCTTGCCCAGGTCAACAGGTTTTCAAGCAGAGCAATAAGGTTTTTTGATGAATTATTCATCTGAGAAAGAAGCGACTTCTTTTCCTGATCAGATATTCTGTCGTAATCAGTCTCAAGAATATCCGAGATACTTACAAAACCAGCTATTGGATTTCTTAGATCGTGAGCAATAATTGAAAAAAACTTATCTTTTGTAGAATTAAGATCTTCGAGCTCTTTATTCTTTTCCGCAATTTCTTTTCTGCTAAGTTCAATCTCTTCATTTTTAAGAATCAAATCCTTTTGAGCTGCTAAGATTTTTCTTCTGCTTCTTATTAAAAGAGCAAGCAGTATTACAAGGATTAATCCAAGTACAGAAACTACAATAGCTATGAGTCTTTGTGTCTCAATAATTTTTTTCTGAAGCTCATTTTCACTTTTTAGCAGCAGGGCTTCTTTCTCTTTTTGAGCAACGGCATATTTTGTCTCGATCTCTAATATTTTTTCATTTTGATTTATTGCCTGCAAAGTATCGGAGTATTGCATATTCAGCTTCAAAAATTCGAATGCCTGTTTGTAATTTTTCAGATCAGCATAAACATCTTTTAATATGCTGGTAACATTGCTTAAGTCCTGAACTGAGCTAATCTCCCTGGCAATATCAAAAGCTTCGAGCAAATATTTTTCTGCTTCTTTTGGTTTATTGGATTTATAGTAGAACTTACCAAGCTCTGTAAGAGAATGAATTATATCAAGCTTATATTCTGACTTTCTTGATAGCTCCAAAGCAGAAATAAAGTTTTTTTCTGCCTGATTAAAATTTCCTTTTTCAAAGTTCAGTATTCCCAAATTTGTATAAGACCAAATCAGACTATTAACATCTTCCGATTCCTCAGCATTCATTATTGCAGTGTTAAGTAATTCTTCTGCTTTTTTCAGATCTTTTTTGGACAGGTAAATCTCTGCCAGATAATTTTCGACTAATGCTCTCGATCCTTTATCATCAGCATATTGTAATGATTTATTATAATTTTCTATTGCTTTTTCAAACTCACCCCGATTATCGAACACAATACCAATATTAAAAAGTGTATTAAAAATTGTTGGTCTGTCGTTAAGCTTATAAGCATAATCAAGTGATTTGAAAAACATTTCCAGTGCAATGTCAGACCTTCCGCGCATTGAATAATTTATTGCTTCAGAATTGTAAAGCTTTATTAAACTTAATGTGTCTTTAAGTTCTTCATAAATGCGCTTTGCCTGATTATAATAATTCTCCGATTCCTGAATTTTACCCAGATGCCACAAAGCTACGCCTTTATTGAAAAGAGCATCTGCCTGTTTTCCTTTCAGATTTAATTTTTCAGAAAGTATAATTGCTTCATCCAGATATTTAATTGCCTGATTGGGATTATCTGAGCCGAGGTAATAACCTAACTTTATCAGTAAGGAAATTTTTTCTTTGCCTCCGGATTTTTCAGCAAGGGTAATTAAAGAATCAATATTTGGCTGGGCAAACAAGTTTATGGTAAAATAAGAAAGAAATATTATTAAAGAATAAAAAAGATTTTTGGTATTCCTGCCCATAGAAAGTCGTTATCTTCTATAAATTATAAAATGAGACCTCCGAAATTATTCTGTATTTAGCTTAAGCACAGATCTAAAATTGAAGAATGAATTTGCCTTCCTCAATCGGATTTACAGAATAACATTTTTCAGAAATCTTTAAGTCTAAATTTTTTTCGATGCTAAATATACAACGAAAATGATTTTGATATTTAATGAAGAGGTTAAATTATTTAAAGATGAGATTGAAAATTATATGCAGGAATGAAGGTTGTTTCTAAGGCAGCTCTCTGCTAAAGAAACAACCTGTTGAAGTGATTTTTTTGTCAGTTCGCTTTTGTAAGCTCGCAGGATATTTCGATTTTAACTTCATCGCCTACCACAATTCCACCAGCTTCAGTGAGAGCATTCCACTTTAATCCAAAGTCAAATCTGTTCAACATTCCATTTATTTCGAACCCTGCAACCTCACCTCCGCCAAATCCTTTCACAGTACCATTATAAGTAACATATAATTTAAC
>CALHAB010000150.1 GCA_937934185.1 uncultured Ignavibacterium sp.
AGTTATTTTATAAAACGCGTTGAAAAATTTCTTAACTCAAAGGGAAAAGAAATTATCGGTTGGGATGAAATACTTGAAGGCGGATTAGCTCCCGGCGCAACTGTCCAATCATGGCGCGGAACTAAAGGTGCAATTGAAGCAGCAAAAATGAATCATGATGTAATTGTTTCCCCAACCAGTCATTGCTATTTCGATTATCCGATTGAAACCACAGATGTTCCCAAAGTTTATTCTTTCAATCCGATTCCTGCTGAATTAACCGAAGAAGAGTCAAAGCATGTTCTCGGAAGTGAAGGAAATATGTGGACTGAATATGCACCGCAGCATCTTGTCGATTACAGGTTGTTTCCAAGATTAACTGCTCTTGCAGAAGTTTTGTGGACTTATCCAAATGAAAGAAATTATGATGAGTTTACAAATCGACTTCAGAGTTTTTATGATCAGCTTGATAAGATGAATGTAAACTATACTTATGAAATTCCACCAATAAATTTCGTTGAATCTTTTGATGAGGAGAAAAAACAATTTGTTGTTGATGTAACCTTTAATCAGAAAGGATTAGATTTATTTTATGCAACCGATGGCAGCGAACCAACGGTTAATTCCAACAGATTTTCAGACAAAATTATTCTGGATAAGTCAACGCATATAAAATTCGGACTATTTAGAAAACAGAAGCGGGTTGGAGAAATAATTGAAAAATCGTATTCCATTTCAAAAGCCAGGGATAAAAAAATTGAATTACTAACTTCTCCTTCGAACAGATTTGAAGGTGGGAAATCATTCATACTTACTGATGGAATCCGCGGCGGGAATAATTACAGAGTCGGTGGTTATCTTGGTTTTCAGGCAACAGATTTTGAAGCAGTTATTGATTTAACTCAGTCAACAGAAATAAATAAAATCACCAGCGGATTTTTTACTGCATCATCCTCGCTTGTATTATTACCGGAATATGTTGAGTATTTTGTTTCAGACGATGGGATTAACTTTAACTCCATTTGGAAAGTGTCAGAGAATTTCTCAATTAAAAATCCTTTGTGGAAAAGAATTGATTTATCAGTTGAAGTGAAAAATATAAATGCCCGTTACATAAAAATATTTGCAAAAAATCCAATGCAGGTTCCGGAGTGGCATCCGGCTTTTGGTGGTAAAGTATGGTTAATGGTTGATGAGATTATAATTGACTGACCTCTTTGTGAAAATTGTGTTATCTTTAATATGCCGTTATGGCCAGACCTTTTTCATAAAGAAATTATTAGTTGCTCAAACGACGGTATCTTAAATCAGAAGGTTATCAATGCACTATCAAACCATTTTTATTTTTCTTCAGTTCTTCCGGAATAACTTTTAATATTTCCGATTTCAATGCTTCTGATAAATGTTTCTTTATAAATGTATTAGTATAAATCAATCCAACTTCACGCTTCGGAACAGGAGAAGTGAATTCCTTTATCAGATTTAGTTTCTTTTTATCTTTAATGTATTGAAGCGCAAGATAAGGAAGCAAAGTCATTCCGAATCTTTGTTCAACAAGTTTTATAAGAGTTTCGAGATTACCGCTTTCGAAAATTACTTTACTGCTTTTGTTTATCCATTCGTTCTCATTGCTTTTGCACACAGCAAGTGTCTGATCTCTCAAACAATGACCTTCTTTTAACAAAAGAAAGTCGCTTACATCAAGATCTTCCTGAGATATTTTCTTCTTCTTCATCAGTTTATGTTCCGGTGGAAGAAAAGCCACGAAAGGTTCGTAGTATAATGTATCGGTAAGAAAATTTTCATTGTTCGAACGAAGAGCAATTATACCAATATCGAAATGACTTTTCTTCAGTCCGTTTATAACTTCATCAGTAGTAACCTCGTCAATTATCAGTTCAACATCAGGATATCTTTTTGTGAAATTACCGAGAAACATCGGAAGCAGATAAGAAGAAATGGTAGGAATAATGGCAACACGAAGAGAACCGACAAACTCACCTCTTTCAATCTGAAGAATTATATGAAGTTTTTCTTTTTCTTTAAGAATTTGTTTTGCCTGCTCTAAAACTTTTTTACCAATATCTGTTGGTTCAATCGGCTGCTTGTCTCTTCTGAAAATAATTACTCCAAGTTCTTCTTCAAGTTTCTGAACCTGCATACTTAAAGTTGGCTGAGTAACAAAGCAATTCTCTGCCGCTTCGGAAAAACTTCCGAATTTTTCAATAGCAACCAGATATTCAAGCTGAGTCAATGTCATAAGTATTATAGGATTATCTTATACTAATATAAAAATTATCAATTTGATTTATAGCTCTCTTTGTGCGATTTTTACCTTAGACTACTCAAATCTTTAATTAGATATTTACAAACTTATTCAGGGGCAAAATTGAACATCAAAAGAAATTTTCTAACAAATAAAGAAAGGGTTCAACTATGAGCAGCAATTCAAACAACGGCGGCAAATGTCCTTTTCCTCATTCCGTTGGAGTGAGTGCATTCGGCACAAGCGTAAATGATTGGTGGCCTAATCGTCTGAAGCTTAATATACTCAGAC
>CALHAB010000151.1 GCA_937934185.1 uncultured Ignavibacterium sp.
GCCTGTTTTACTTGGTAATGAAAAAATTATTAAACAGGAAATAGAAAGAATAGGATATGATTTTAATGAATTCACAATTATTGATCCCGAAAATTGTGATAAATGTGAGGAATATGCTAAAGCTTTTTTTGACAAACGAAAACGAAAAGGCGCTACACTTTATGATTCCAGAAATCTTATAAGAAAACCAAACTATTATGGTTCAATGATGGTCGCATCAGGTGATGCAGATGCGATGATAAGTGGTTACACAACAAGCTATCCAAATACAATAAGACCTGCTTTACAATGTATTGGAGTAAGAGAAGGAATGAGCGTTGTTTCCGGTATGTATATCGTCATTGCAAAAAAAGAAACCTATTTCTTTTCAGACTGCACAGTTAATGTAAATCCAACTGCAGAACAATTAGCAGAAATTGCCTTATCAACAGCAGATGCTGTTAAAGAGTTTGATGTTATTCCTAAATTAGCTTTGCTCTCATTCAGCAATTTTGGAAGCGCGCCATATCCGGAATCAATTAAAGTTAAAGAAGCAGTTAAATTAATTAAGCAGAAAAGGCCTGAACTCATCGTTGATGGAGAAATGCAGGCAGATACAGCCGTTGTTCCTGAAATTATTGAAAAGACATTCCCTTTTGCAGAAATAAAAGGTGGTGCTAATGTTTTAATCTTTCCTAATCTTGATGCAGCAAACATAGCGTATAAACTTATGGCAAGAATAGGACAAGCTACTGTTATCGGTCCAATACTTTTAGGTATGGCAAAACCTGTTCATGTTCTGCAAAGAGGTGCATCTGTTGACGATATAATAAATATGACAGCAATAGCTGTAGTAGATGCAGAATCAAGAAATAAATATCTCAGGAAAAAGTAAAAGAATATTTATTTAGTGAGCCGGTTTAATTGCCGGCTCTTTTTTTACCGTTTATAAAACAATTTTTGCCTTTTGAATCTTATTAGAATATTTTTTAATAAGAAGATTGCAATAGAATATGATAAACCGAAACAGAATAAGAATGCTTGCATCAGTTATGTTCGCCGATATGGTAGGATACACTTCATTGATGCAGGATGATGAGCAGAGAGCCAAACTTCTGCTTGACCGATACAGAAAAGTTCTTGAAGAAAAAGTATTTGAACACCTCGGAAAAGTTATCCATTATTTCGGTGATGGAGCTCTGGTAATTTTTGGTAGTGTAATTGAATCAGTTTTATGTGCTAAAGAAATTCAAACAGAGCTATTAAAAGAACCTAAAGTTAATCTCAGAATTGGAATTCATTCCGGAGAAGTTGTTTACGATGATGAGGGTGTTTACGGCGATACTGTTAACATTGCATCACGAATTGAATCTCTTAGTAAAGGCGGCAGTGTTCTGTTTTCATCAAAAGTAAATGATGAGCTTAAAAATCAATCTGAATTCAAAACCAAATCTTTGGGACTGTTTGAATTAAAAAATGTAAAATATCCAATTGAAATTTTTGCACTTCAAAGCGATGATATTGTTGTACCTGTTAAAAGCGATTTTGAATCAAGACTTAATTTAAGAAATAATTCAATTGCGGTTTTGCCTTTCGTTAATATGAGTAATGAGCCAGATAATGATTTTTTTTCAGATGGTATTACAGAAGAAATATTAAATGCTCTTTCCAAAATTGAAGAACTTAAGGTCACCTCAAGAACATCCTCTTTTGCATTTAAATCAAAAACAATCGATGTAAGAGAAATTGGTAAACAATTAGGGGTAAGAAACCTGCTTGAAGGAAGCGTAAGGAAAGTAGGAAACCGGGTAAGAATCACTGCGCAATTGATAGATACTCTTGATGGTTATCATAAGTGGTCAGATACATTTGATCGTGATATAAAAGATATTTTTCAGGTGCAGGATGAAATTGCCACTACTATCGTTAGCACTCTGAAGAAATCTTTAAACATTCAGGAAACTCAAAAAAAATCTTTAGTAAAAATTCCTACAACAAATCTCGAAGCATATCAACTTTTTCTGAAAGCGAATTACTTTTGGAATAAATGGACTCCAACAGATGTAAAAAGGTCACTTCAACTTCTTAAAAAATCAGTTGAACTGGATTCAAATTTTGCTCAGGCTTATTCTGCATTAGCTGCATGTTATGTTTATCTTGGTGCAACAGGACAAATACCTGGCAAAAAATCTTTCGAAAGTGCTAAGCAGTTTGCTATTCAAGCATTATCGATGGATGAGCAGATTCCCGATGGTCATCTTTCACTGGCAATGGCAAATTTGTTTGATTGGAAATGGGATGAAGCATATAAATCTTTCCAGCGGGCGTTAGAGTTAAGTCCGAACAACGCTGACGCTCATCACTATTATGCTTATTATATGATGGCGATAAACAATACCCGCAAAGCTGTAATTGAGGCAGAAAAAGCTCACGAACTTGATCCGCTTTCACTGCCAATAAATGCTTTTCTTGGTGATATGTATATGAATGCAGGAATGATATCCGATGCTATCGAACAGTATAAAAAAACACTTGAGATTGATACAACTTTTCGTGCTGCAATAAATGGACTGGCCTGGGCTTATTATCAAAGCGGAAATCTTGATGAATCGTTAAAACTTTTTAAGAAAACTCAGGAGATTGCCGGTGATGATTTTAGTTCTAATTCTACTCTGGGTTTCATCTATGCGAAAATGGGAGAGACTAAAAAATCATTTGAATGTATTGAAAAGTTAAAACTTAAAGAACAGAAAGCTGCTGAAGAAGTAAATTATTCAATTGATTATGCTTTCATCTATCTGGGTTTAGGAGACTATGATAAAGTTTTTGAATACCTCAATAAAGCTTTGGAAGATAAACTTGGTGCTTTGATATTTATAAGAAGTCGCTCGTGGAAAGAAATTCATGATGATGCCCGCTACAGAGAATTACTTAACAAGATGAAACTTCCAACCGATTAGATTTTCTTCCGATACTTTTTAGGGAACTCAAAAAACTGTAATTCAAAATCTTTAGCTCCAACTTTCATCCATTTTTTATCAGTGCTCATACAAACTATACCACAAGTCGGTATATTATCAATTTCATCATTGCACAAATAATTTTGAAGATCTGTTAAACCAGGATTATGACCAACTATTATTGCACACTTAATCTTATCTTCTAACTTTTGAATAATTTTTAATAATTTTACTGCAGATGCGAGATATAAATTTCTATCCCATACAATATCTTTTTCTTTGTAGCCAAATTTCTGAGCAAATTCCAGAGCGGTGAGTTTAGTTCTTTGAGCCGGTGAGGAAATAATCAGCTCAGGTGAAATATTTTTTTCTGAAAGTAACTTTGCCATAAATGGTGCGTCTTTTTCCCCACGCTTGTTCAAAGGTCTTTCGAAGTCTGATAATTCCGGATTATCCCAACTTGATTTTGCATGTCTGATTAATATGAGTTGTCTCATAATTATTTTTCACTGTGATTGTTATCATTTGCTAAACTGAATCAAGCAACTAAGTTTCGCCACGAAAATAGAATAAGCATCAAACACAAGCAAGTATAAGATATTTTATAAAAATGAATTTAGAACTGATAAAAAAATCTGAGTCTTATGTAAAGAGTATTCTTTCTGAGCGATGTTCTGATAAATATAAATATCATAACTATTATCATGTTCAGAAAGTAGTTGAAGCTGCAAAGACTATTTCGGAATCAGAAAAGTTAACTGATGATGAAAAAGAGATTATAATACTTGCTTGTTTGTTTCACGACATTGGCTATATTGATATTTGTGAAGGACATGAGTTAAAGAGCTGTGCTTACGCAAGAAATTTCTTAAAAAATGAAAATTATCCTGAAAGAAATATACTGCAGATAGAGTCCTGCATCTTAGCAACAAAAATCCCTCAGAATCCTAAAAACAAATTAGAAATGATTGTTTGCGATGCTGATCTTCATCATCTTGGTTCTGATGATTTTCTTGAAGTAGGGAATAATCTCCGGCGTGAAATAGAATTTACTCACAATACGGATTTTACTGACGAAGGTTGGCTTGAAAAAACTATAAGTTTCAATAAGAGTCATTCTTATTTTACGGACTATGCAAAACAATTTTATGGCATTAAAAAAGAATTAAATGTTCAGTATCTTGAAATGATGTTGGCTCGTGAAAAGATAAAAAATAATTCTACTCTCTAATCATCCCTGCCTGCAGCTCTAAGTAATTTTTCTTTGACCTTGAAATTTCAAAAACAAGATATTTCAACCATACTTCGTTGTAACTTCTAAAAAAATGTTTGTGAGACATATCAAGAAATAAAAGAACTGGCTATTGCAATTAAACTAATCATTAATATATTTGTATTGTAATTTAGATTTAGTCTTAATAAGTATAACAAAAATTACGGGAGTCTTTATGAAAACAATTTTCTTACTAAGTGTTACTTTCCTTTTAACTCAATCACTCTTTGCACAGGAGTTTGATTTTTTCGAACCTAAAACAACAATTGGTGGTTATGGCGAACTTCACTATAACAATGAAAAAATTGGGGATGCTCCTTCAAAAGCTATTTGGGATTTTCACAGATTCGTTCTGTTCTTTGGTTACAGTTGGTCTGAAAAATGGTCATTCAAATCAGAGGTTGAACTTGAACATAATTTTGTAAAGAATGGTCAAGGTGAGTTAGAATTAGAACAAGCTTATGTTAATTACCATCATTCAGATTTATTTGGATTCAATGTTGGAATAATTTTGCCTTCCATAGGTTTAATAAATGAATTTCACGAACCGCCATTATTTTTTGGAACCGAAAGACCAGTTTATCACAATCTGATCATACCTACTACCTGGTTTGGCAGCGGTGCTTCCATATACGGTAATTACAATGGCTTTGATTACAAACTTACTCTATTCGAAACACTTAACAGTGATAAATTCTCACTTTCACAAGGAATAAGACCTGGTAGAATGAAAGGATTTAAACCTGATGCATCCAGATTTCTTTATAGTGTAAGATTGGATTATCTGAATTTCCCGGGGCTAAAAATTGGTGGTTCATTTTCTTTTAATAATGCCAAAGGAGATTCCACAAGCATTGATATTACAATAACTGAATTTCATGCAAAATATGATGCTAATAACTTAACAGCAGTGTTTGAATTTGGAAATATAAATTATAATTCCGGCGAGCTCAGAGCTTCAAGAGGATATTATTTTGATCTTGGTTATAATATTGCTTCAATTCCCGATTGGAACTCCAAGATAATTCCGTTTGTAAGATATTCGGATATAAATACGGCTGCAGAAACATTAAGCGGTGGAAACAGTGAAAAACTTTATCATTTCACTGAATGGATGATTGGATTAAGTATTAAACCAATCGAGCAGATTGTATTTAAACTTGATTACAGTGAGCGAACAAGAAAGTCAGATGATAGAAAAAGCAAGTTCCTGAATTTAGGCGTCGGATATATGTTTTAGGATAAAATTTATATGAAAAAACTGACTATTCTTTTCTTGCTTTTGAATGCAGCTTTATTTCCGCAGGATATTAAAGAGAATATTAACAGAGCAATACAATCCTGTTTCGGAAAAGATATTCAGGTTCAATATGAAAAAGTAAAAATAGAACAAAACCTGAAAAAGGAAATTGAAACTAAGGTTAGTCAAAAATTTTTTTCGGATGAAATTTATTTTTATAAAATTTTTAATGACAAGAGCTTGAAAGGTTTTGCTTTATTGGACAATGTTTATGGAAAATCACTTCCGATTACTTTTATTGTAATGTTTGATACCAATGGTAAAATATTATGCTCTGAAATAATTAAATATCGCGAACCATATGGAGGTGCAATTCAAAGCAAAGAATGGAATAGTCAGTTTATAGGTAAAGATGATAATTCAGAATTTGCTGTAGGAAAAGACATAACCGGTATTAGTGGAGCAACAATTTCTGTTCACTCTGTTACTATAGGAATTAAAAAATTATCCATTCTAATTAAATCTCTGTTAAAGAAATGAAAATCAAAATTTATCAGTTGCCTGTTCAGTTAAAAAAAATGATTGCTGCATTATTACTGAGTTTAACTTTTGGAGTGTTAATCGGATTAGGATTCCTTTACTACACAACTTCTTATTCGACCAAAGGAGCTATTGAGAGATACAATGGCTCTCAGGTTTCTGAAGAATTTGAGATTACCGAAAATTATCCCAAACCAATTTCTGAAATATTTATCACAACACACAATCATATCATTGCTTTCACACTTATCTTCGCAGTAATTGCATCAATTTTTTATTTTTCTTCAATTATTAATAATAGTTTGAAAACTTTTCTGCTAGTTGAACCATTTATTTCGATTATAATCTCTTTTGGAAGTCTTTGGTTAATGAGATTTGTTAATCCTAATTTTGTCTTCCTGATGGCAGTTTCTTCGACATTGATTTATCTTTCTTATTTCACAATGGTTAGTCTTATTTTATACGAAATATTTTTTAAGAAGACCTGAGAAAATAATTTTATTATTGCTGATTACTTTATTATTATAATTGAAGAAAAATCTAGTTTTAATCTGATGATAAAAGTATTTATTTATTTAATCATTCCTTTTTCAGTTTCATATCCCCAACCTGGTAACTGGAACGTTACTCAAACGCCAGTCTCAGCTAATTTGAAACAGATTTTTGCTCTTGATTCTTTACATATTTGGGTTGCAGGTGATAGTGGATATATTCTTTATTCAAGTGATATGGGAGAGAACTGGACAATTCAAAACTACAGACCGGATTTTCAAATCAATGATATCTATTTCATTAATCCAGATTTGGGTTGGGCAATTGAAAATGGAGTTGAAAATCAAATCAATGTAGTGAATTTTATTCTTAGTACTACAAATGGCGGGGCTAATTGGCTGTCAACAAGATTCAGGCCTGATAATGTTAATTTATATACAATATGCTTTCTTGATAGTCTCCGGGGAATTGTTGGAGGAGATAACAGTGTGCTTTCAATGACTACTAACGGTGGGGCAGAATGGATTGAAGTTCAAAGGGACTCTGGAACTTTCTCTCATTTTCCTGTAAGGAAAATAAGATTCATTAATGACTCCGTTGGTTTTGCTGTTGGTGGAATATTTGATCGTGGGGGAGTTATCTGGCATTGCACTGATGGTGGTTTCAATTGGATCACCGATTCTGCATATGCCGATCCATTTTTTGATATGGTATTTGTTGACAGTCAAACTGTCCTGACTTTAGCAAGTGATATTGAAAGAAGTTTTCCATGTGCTGTTTTCAAATCATCGGATTTAGGTAATACATGGTTTTATCAAGAGATTCCTTATTATGGTGTTTGTAATGGAATTGATAAAAGAACTATCAGCGAAATCTGGGGAACATTTGGAAAAGAATTTATTGTAAGTTCAGACCAGGGGGAAAACTGGCAGACATTTACAACACCAGATTCTATTCTCATTTATGATATTTCTTTTACTGATTCACTTCATGGGTTTGTAGTTGGACAAAGCGGAAAATTTTTGAAGTACATACCTAAAATTTCTTCGGTTGATGGTGAGTTGATTTTTAGTAATCCAACAGTAAAAGTTTTTCATAATTATCCCAATCCTTTTAATTCATACACAAATTTTAGAATTGAGCTGACTGAACCAAGTACTTTAAATATTACGGTTTATAATTCTTTAGGGCAAAAGATTCAGACTGTTTATAATGGACATAGTGAAAGCGGTTATAAAGAAATTAAATTCAATGCAGAAAATCTTTCTTCAGGAATTTATTTTTATTCTATTGAAGTCCAGAGTGTTAATCAAAATGCAACTCAAAGCAAACTGATTAACAAAATGATTCTTTTGAAATAATTATCTTATCAAAATCATCTTCTTTGTCTCAACAAAGCTGCCTGCCTGCAACTTGTAAAAATATACTCCGCTGCACAGACTGATAGTCTGTGCTACATTGAATTCAACTTCATAAATTCCTGCATCTCTGAATTCATCAACTAAAGTTGCAATTTCATTTCCAAGCACATCATAAATTTTCAATGTTTGCCAACTGCTTACTGGCGACTGCCAACTGATTTTTGTGCCTGGATTAAATGGATTTGGATAATTTTGATAGAGCACAAATGAAGAAGGTGAATTTAATTCTGTCTTGATACTATTTGGATTAAAAGAAATCGGAACAGACCAAATCTGATAAATACCGGTTGAATTATCCATCCACACAGGGAACAACTTATTTCCAACAGAGACAATATCTATGTTATCGCCCTGATAACCCTGACCAAGTCCACCAATTGGTTGTGGTTTGAAGTTATGATCAGAAATTTTAGTATCAATCCAGGTTGAACCACCATCTGTTGATCTTGAAAGGAATACCGATGCAGAATCATTAGTTGTGGTTCTGTCATCGTAATAAATTATGTTTATTCCACCGTATTGATCTACATCGATTGCAGGGAAATACTGAGTTTTACCATTGTTGAGTGCATCCTGATTCACTCTGATTCCATCAGACCACGACTGTCCGCTATCTGTTGATTTATAAAGAATGATATCCGGGTCAGAACCTGCAGGTGCAAGATTTATCTGAGTAGTAACGATATAAATAGTTCCTCTGGTCGAAGAGTTAGATTTATCTACAGCAATTCTTGGAAGACCATTTACTCTGATATTTGATTTTTGGGGTAAAGTGCCATTGATTCCATTTACAGGAAAAATATTATTCACAACATTCCAGGAATTACCGCCATCTGATGATTTGGCAAAACTTATTGCAGTTTCATTGAAAGGAGAAACATCACGCACCAAAGCATAGGTAATAAAAACTTCACCATTGTTTCCAATGTCAATATCCGGTCCGGATGATCTTTGAGAGAAAGAATTAATGATTTGAACCTGATTCCAAGATTGAGTTATATCATCAGTGAAAGAAAATTCAACAGGGAAGGTTCCACTTAGTTTAACCCAGGTTGCATATGTTCGACCGTAATAAGGACTTGTTAGGATATTATCGCTGACAATACTGGCTTTTTCGAATTCTCCTTCGGTTGTAATTGGTTTCTGTGGTGACCAATTTAAACCATTATCTGTAGAATAATGAGAGTAAATTCCATAAAATGGTTGTTTGCCTAATCTGGTTAAAATAAATCTGCCATATCTATCTATTGCAACACCCGGATCGCCCTGATGGAATGAAATGTTTGGTCCGTTACAGGTGTCACTTCCAAACCAGCTATTACCACCGTTAGTGGTAACATAAATTCCTTCACTTACAAAAAAGGGTACAAATACAATTGTATTGGCAGATGCAAATAAAATATCAGGATTTGAGGGGTGAGCAGTAATAAAAACTTCAGATTGATTAACATTGCTTGGATATAAAATATAGTTTTGGCCAACATTCAGTCCACTTCCCTGCGAAAGGGAAGTGGATGAAAGAAGGATTATGAAATTAAAAATCAATAAAAAATAATTTTTCATCAGAATGTGTATCCCAAATGTAGTGAAGCAAAAAATGTTCTTGGTTCGCCGGCTTCATAAAATCTTCCACTGGTTGAGTTAATATTAACAAAGCCAACATATCTTTTATCTAAAATATTATTCATTCCTGTTGAAAGCAGTATATTTATTCTTCCTATCCTGTAGTCTAATCCAACCGTACTTCCTAACAGACCATAGCTTTCAGTTTTATCTTCATTGGCATCATTAACATAAAGCCCTGAGATGTAGTGGAAAGAACCTTTGATGAAACCTGTGAGATCATAAGTAAACCGATGTTCATACTCGAGAGCTGAAAAAAAATTGTGCTCAGGTACTGAAGGCACCTTGTTCCCTGAAAAATTTTTTGTTTCAGTGGTTATATTTCCTGTTTGATCAAGGTCAATAGAGACAGTCTCATATTTATCATATTCAAAGTTCGAATAGGTATAAGATAAAGTTAACCGCAGTCCTTCCAATAATTCCGTTTTTCCGCCTAACTCAATTCCTCGTCGGGTAGTTTGAGCTGAGTTTCTGTAGAAAACATCTCCATAAACTTCGAACGGAATAATTTCATCTTCAATCACACTGTTGAAGAAAGTGATTTCAAAAAATGTTTTACCAAAATATTTCTGATCAAAATCAACAATATTGCCTTTAATTCCAAGTTCGAAGTTTTTCGATTTCTGTGGTTTAAGATCAGGATTCATTAAGGTAGATCCATTATTTGAACTAAGCGGATAATTGTCAAGTTCATTACCTGCAGGTGAGTCGAAGCTTAATCCGAATGATGTATAAGCAGAAACCGATGGAGTTATCTTGAAATTAATTGCTGCTTTGGGAGTAAATGCCTCAAATCTTCTGATATCATTTCTTGAACCAAGCAGTTGATCCTTCTGATCAAAATAAACATTATCATACCTTCCACTGAATAACAGATATAATTTTTTAGCATATAATTCAAAAATATTTTGAATGAATAGACCAGAATTACCGATGGTTTCATCAGTGAGATTATTCAGCAAATCACCTTTTTTCCCGTTTATATTGTTGTAATCTTCAATTGGTCCGGTTTGATAAAGCAGATCTCCACCTATTGAAAATTCATTTTCTCTGTCTTCAAACAGTATGGATTTATTTGTAAATCTCACCGAACTGCCAAGTCCATATCTGTTTATGATTCTGTAGTTCCTTTGAGTTCTTTCGAAGTATTTAATAGTTCCATAAGTGGTAATTTCAACTTCATTGTTCAGAGTTTCTCCAAACCTGCTGTTCAATCTTAAAGCAACTCTTCCTTTTTTACTGATTCTTCTGAAATCGAAATCCTTTTCTCTTTGAGCTGCCTGAAATGGATCAGCTTCATACTCTTGTTTTTTAAGAGAGCCGGGGAGTCTGATTAAACCTGAAGTGAAATATCCAAGAAATTGAACATTGGTATTTCTGCCTGGATTTGTTTCAAGAACGGTATTCAAAATATGCCAGTAATCTTCACTGTGTTCCCGGTATCCTTTATAATTATGATATGTATAAGTGGCTAAAAAGCTGTAGTCATCTGTTCTCACACCGGTTTTAAAACCGTTTCTTCTCAAATCATAGGAGCCAAAATCATTAAATAGTACAAGAAAATTATTTGGGAAGTTGATGTCATTGATAAAGTTTACAACGCCACCAGGTGCATTGGTATAAAGTGAAGATGAATTTCCCTTAACAATTTCAATACTACCAATTGAATTGAAATCTATGGCTTCTATTCTTGTTTGTCCATCGGGTTCTGATTCCGGTATTCCATCTAAAAGAATTCTGACGCCTCTTATGCCTGAGTTAGATCTGCTTCCGAATCCTCTGATTGAAATTCTAACATCATGATTACCATACCTGTTTTGCATAAACACGCCTGGCACTGTATTTAATACATCGCTGATGGAAGTTTTCCGGTCGTATCTGTAAGTTTTGTTACTTAACCGTATGACGGAATAGGGGATATCAATAATTTTTTTGTTTGTTCTGGTACCTGTGACTACTACTTCATCAGTTTGATACTGAAGTGTATCAGTCGTTAAAGTATTGCCATCCTGTTCATTTTGAGCGATAGCAATATCAGTAAAAACAGGACAATAAAATATCAAAATGAATAGCAAAAAACTTTTCATTTGATTCTCCTTGTTTAGTTAATAAGTAATTAATGATATTTTTAAACAAGGAAGAATTGAGGCGGTGGAGTAGGAACATCGATTAAAGGTTCGGTTAATTGATTCACAGCTACAAAAATTAATTTTGTACCTGTGAAATTTATTTCGAAATATTTATCATCTGATAAAAATAAACTTAGAAATGAAATAAAATTTATTGAGTTTGTATGCTTTTTAGTTTCCTTTTCTGAGGTTGAATATTTATAGAAAAGTTCTTCAAGCAGATTTTCTTTGTCATCGTAATAGCAGTAAAATCTCAAGCTGTCATTATCAGAAAGATTATTTTTAATATCGTACATTTTGCCGTTGAATCTGAATTCTTTTGAATGAATCCACTCAAATGAAACTTTTTTACTCTGAATATCTTTTTTACTAATCGCTAATAATATGATTTCGTGATCTAATTCGTGGTTTAATAATTTTTTTATTACAAATTTTTTTACAAAATGAGTTGAAGTTATATAGAGAAGCAAATAACCACTACTATTGAATATCAGCACTGAAACGATAAAAAATATAATAAAATATTTGAAGTTAATTTTAACTTTCAATTTAATTGCTCTATTCTCTGAACAAAATTAAATAAAAATACATTCTGTCAAAAATGATGAGATAAAAGTTTTGTCTTAAATGATTTTATAATTTTATGAAAAAAAATTAGTAAAAATTTTGTCGTTAATAAGAGCGGAGAGGGAGGGATTCTCCGAAGGATGCATTGCAGAACCCTCGGTAGCCCATTACAGAGATTTATAAAAGAAAATTACTTAAGGAAAAAGAATGTTGATAAAAGAATAAAGCTGAATCATAAAGAAGTAGCGGAGAGGGAGGGATTCGAACCCTCGGTACCCCTTTACAGAGTACGACGGTTTAGCAAACCGTTGGTTTCAGCCACTCACCCACCTCTCCAAAAGAAGATTTATAGCTGAAATTTTGTGTCCAAATATATAAGCCAACC
>CALHAB010000152.1 GCA_937934185.1 uncultured Ignavibacterium sp.
AATTGTTGTACTTGGATTGAATGGATTTGGATAGTTCTGTGCCAAGCTGAATTCTTTCGGACCAAAAACTTCAACCTCTACAACAGAGCTGTATTCAAACTTTCCATCATAATCTATCTGTCTTAATCTGTATTGATATTTACCCGCACCAACATTCTGATCTGTGAAGCTGTATGATTGTGGTTCAACTGTTGTTCCGTGTCCGGCCACATATCCAACAACCTGATATTCACCACCATTGCTTCTCTGAATTTCAAAGCCCTGGTTATTTGTCTCTGTTGCTGTTGACCAGTTGAGAGTTACATTATTTCCTGTTACTGATGCTACAAACGAAGTTAATTCAACCGGAATTGGATTGCTTGCACATACTTTGAAGTTATCAATTGCCCACCACCAATGCCAACCTGGTTGGACTGACCTTAACCTTACATAAAAAGTTGGTTGTAATGCAGCAATTGAACTAACATTAATAACTTCGTGTGTATTTCTTAAACTGACACCAACCTGTTGCCAAACGATTGTCCAGTTAGTTCCATTTGTGCTAACTTCGACATAGGAAGCATCCGAAGTATTTAAAATTCTGAAATCCTGATCAAATTCAATTACAACCGTTTGGTAAATTGAAAAGTCAAATGGATTTGTAATGGTTGCTGTTGATAACAATGTTGAACCACTTCCGCACTCATCTACATCAGCGGCGAAAACACCACCAGACGCGTTTGGAATTGTATAAGCGTTTGGATATGGCGGTGTATAGATTGTCCAAACACAACCAGGAGAACCGCCATCATTTGTTATTGTCCAGTTTCCCGTACCACTTTCAAAGTTATCAACAAAGCACCATAGGTTTGGATCTTGCTCAGTAGTAAATGTCCAGGTTGGTCCGGTTGTTCCACAAGTGTCATTCTTATCAACTATTCTCCACCCATATGTTGTATTATACATCAATGGTCCTGGGATGGCTATTGAAGATATTGCGGGACCGTTATAAACTTGCTGTAAATTTCCTTGAGGACCGAACCAAACCTCTACCTGAGTAGTTCCTGCTCCATTTGTCCAGCTTGCGTTTCCTGGATTAATAGAGATTCCAGTTGCTCCATTTGGTGGATTTGGGTTACTTGGTGCACCAACTGGACAAGCAGGCCCAGATGTCCCGTAAACTATAAACGGAGCTCCTTGTGGAAAAGATCCATCAAGAAGATTTTGCCACGTGCCTGCTAAATTTTGTAATGCATTACCAGTATTAGTTTGTCCTGAAATTGTAATTGGTGGCTGCCAGGGACCGGAAGTTGCGGTTCCTGTAAATCCCCATTGAACCCAATAAGTTCCGGGTGCCAGGTTTAATCCACCAACATTAACAACGACTTCCTGAATTCTTCGGTTGCAATCTGTTGGGGTTGTATTTAATGCTCTGTAAATATTAGTCCATCTTGCTGCTGAAAGTCTGTTTGTTGTAAGATCGCCCCAAATAACCGAGCCACCAGCATTAGGCTGACCGTTCCAAATCTGAACATAAATACCATTGATTGTAACTGTTGTTGCACCGGTTTGGTAAGTAAAAAATTTCAATGAATCGATATTCCAGGCAGAAGTGTTTGTGAAATCATCTGCAATATAATTACCACTGGAATGTTGAGCCCCAAAGCCATATACCGTGAGACCAAGTGTTCCATCAAGAATACTGGCGTCTCCACCAGCACAACCGCCACCTGGTAATGTCACAAGCGGCCCGTTATTAAATAGAACAGCTTCTGAGTTTTCGAGCGGAATAGTTTGATACTCCAGCTTTTGCGGCTCAGTAAAGCTTCTATCCCTTGCAATTTCTTTGGAATTATCTTGTGCAATTACAGGAAAGACAGACCAGAGAAGAACAAGAGAAAAAATTATAAATAGTTTTTTCTGCATAGATCCTCCTTGATATTATTTAAGGTGAAATTTCTGAACGAACATAGAAAAAAAAACAATTACTGTCAACATTTATCATAAAAAAAGCCGGCTGTTTCCAACCGGCTTTTAATAAAAGAATGTTTCGAAATTTACTTATTCAGTATCATCTTCTTTGTTGCTGAGAATGTTTTTCCATCAATTCCTGTTGCATCAATCTGATAGAAATATACTCCACTGTTCAATCCGTTTGCATTGAAATCAACTTTATGATTACCAGCATTAAGATTGCCTGAGAATACAGTAACTACTTCCTGTCCGAGAACATCAAATATTCTAAGAGTAACTTTTGATTCAGTTGCTAAATCAAAACTTATTGATGTTGAAGGATTGAATGGGTTTGGATAGTTCTGATGTAATGAGTATTCAGTTACTCCGATAACATCAACTTCAATTGCAGGTGAATATTCAAATTGTCCGTTGAAATCAATCTGTTTTAATCTGTAAGTATATTTTCCTGCAGGAACATTCTTATCAACGAACTGGTATGTTTGAGGTTGTGTTGTTGTTCCAAATCCTGAAACAAAGTCCACCTTTACAAATTCACCGCCGTTACTTCTCTGAATTTCAAATCCCTGATTATTGGTCTCTGTTGCTGTTGACCACTTCAATTCAACATTGTTACCTATTGAATTTGCAACAAAAGAAGTTAATTCCACAGGAATTATATAAGTGAGTTCAACATCATCAACATACCAATAATCAATATTGAATGAATTACCAATAAAGAACAATCCTAACTTGAACGGAGATGAAGTTGCAGTAAAGTTAGTTGAAATCTGCTCAGGACCGACATTTCCGGTTGGATCTGTTAACTGCCATAATGGTGTATAGGTTGCACCGTCATCGTAAGTTACAGCGATTCCCATTGAACCACTTGGGTTTGCATACCAATCCAGATAGTGTTTAAGAGTAAGAGTAAGAATTTGATTTGTCGGACCAGTTATTGCAACTGATTTTAAGTATGAAGCACCATTGAAAGATGGTGTCCAGCTGAATCTTAATTCAGGAGCTGATTGACCAGTTGCATTGTTGGTGTTCTGTGTTGACCAGTTAGTTAATCCAAGTGGACCAACAGGTGTCCAGTTAGATAAATTATTGAATGGATCGCTAAATAAAGTACCAGGATTTAATTCTGTTCTGAATGTCCAAACCGGACCCGATACACCACAGGTATCGTTCTTGCAGACAACTTTCCAACCATAATTAGTATTGTAATTAAGCGGACCTGGAATTGCAATTGATGAAATTGCAGGTCCGTTATAAACCTGAGTCAAATTACCAACTGGTCCAAACCAAACTTCAACCTGAGTAGTACCTGCACCATTTGTCCAGGTTGCATTTCCAGGATTGATAGGAACATTTATAGAACCACTTGGTGGATTTGGATTTGAAGGTTGACCAACCGGACAAGGTGGTCCGCAGGTGCCGTCTAATGCCATTCCGGTAATTTCTGAACCTGGCCAGGCAACTATTAATGTTGTATTACCAGTATTCAAATCAACTGATCTGAATTGTCCCTGAGAAACTGAATTGTTGTATGCAGCCAAATACATTACACCAGTATTAGCATCAAAATCTGCATCCTGTGCATAATTAGCATCAAATCCAATATTCCCGATAACAGTACCTGCACCAGTATTTGGATTAATGCTCAATAATACATCACTTAAATCCACACCATAAATTTGTCCTGCACAGTTAACAGCTATTGCAATAAGTAGAGAGGAATTTGTAACTGTTCCGATTAACGAGGTTGTGCCATTATTTACATTGATTGTATATAAGTATGAAGCTGTTCCTGTTGTTGAAGCTAAGTACATAGTATTACTTGCTTCGTGGTAACCCATACCTGTAACAGTTCCAGTTACATTTACATTGCTGCTTACAACACTGAAAGCACCTGTTGTTGGATTAACAGAATACAGAGTAAATGGTGCACCGCCAGTTCCATAGCCGCAACCATAAATTAGTCCGCCAGGTCCGAAATCTGCTCCTGATAGCCAGTCAGGTCCATTTGATAAAGATGTAAATGGAGCGCCTGCCGGAAAAGGAAATTGAACGAAAGCATTAGGTGGTGCGGATAAAGCATCAGTACCATAACCATAAACTGATTCTGGCAAAGTTACGCCTTCACCATAAGCAGTTTCACCTTTTGCATTTTGCACATTTGGTGCAAGTCCAAAAGAGTGTTCAGAACTTTGAGCCAATGCTGATAAAGATAAACTCAATAATAGAGCAAGTCCCATCAGAAAAGATTGAAGATGTTTGGTCATTTGACCCTCCTGAAGATTGTTGAATGATTAGTTAGTTAATTTATACTGGATGCAAGAAATTTCACTGAGTTAGAGAAATACTGCAATCCAAATTCTAAATAATCCTATAAGTTTAAGCAAGTGTAATTCAAGTGTAATTTTTACATCTTAATTTTATTGATAATTAAATTTAAATACAAATAATATTGCTGTTTTTATATCGAAAAAATATTGTGCCAACCCCAAACTATAATTTCAACTTTAAATTTTTATTTAATGACTCTTCACTAATTTTCTTTTTAAATTCAATCAGTTTGTCAGAGACAGATTTATCAGATAAAGCAATTATCTCAGCAGCTAAAATACCTGCATTTTTTGCGCCGTTGATAGCAACTGTTGCAACGGGAATACCTGAAGGCATTTGTACAATTGACAAAAGTGAATCAAGTCCGTCAAGAGATTTTGATTTTATTGGAACACCAATCACTGGGAGTGTTGTATGAGAGGCTGTCATTCCAGGCAAGTGTGCTGAACCACCAGCACCAGCAATTATAACTTTTAATCCTCTCGTCTCTGCAGTTTTAGCGTATTCGGACATATAATCTGGTGTCCGGTGTGCTGATACAATTTTAATTTCAAAAGGAATATTAAATTCTTTTAATATTTCTGCAGCTTCATTCATTACCGGCAAATCAGAGTCACTACCCATAATGATTCCAACCAATGGACTGCTTTTTTTTATTTTGTTCGTCATAGAATTATTTGCCTTTCAATTTTATTTGCCTGTGAAAGAATTGTTTTCAAATCAGAACCTAACAAAGTGATATGACCCATTTTTCTTCCGATTCTTGATTCAGCTTTACCATAAATGTGAAGATGAAGATTTTCGTTTTTCAGTGTTTCAAAATAATTTTGAACAACTCCAACACCATTCCTTTTTCCCAATAAATTGATCATCACAGCATATGGTTTGATTAGGTCAGTATTACCCAATGGTAATTCAAGCACAGCTCGGATATGATTCTCAAATTGCGAAATTGTACACGCTTCAATTGTATAGTGACCGGTATTATGCGGTCTTGGAGCAATTTCATTTATTAATACCGAATTATCTTTCAGCAGAAAAAATTCTATCCCGAAAATACCAAATCCCTGAATCGCTTCAACTGCTGCAATGGCAATCTTATTTATTTTTCTGATAACATCTGACTTTACTCTGGCAGGAGCTATTACTGTGTGGCAGATATGGTTTTTCTGTATCGTCTCGACTATTGGATAGGTCTTGATTTCTTTTTCTGTCCTTACAACCAAAACAGCAAGTTCTTTTACAAATGGGACAAATTTTTCAGCGTATATTTCTGGATGTCTTTTTTTCAGTCGGTTTAAAGCATCATTGAATTCGCTTCTTGTTCTTATTGTAGCATTTCCATATCCATCATATCCCATTTTTTTTGACTTTAAAACAAATTTGTTTCCTAACTCAGCTCTTATTGATTCATAATTAATTTTTTCAGTTAAATCAATAAATTTAGCTACAGGAATTCCGACCTGATTAAAAACTGTTTTCTGTACGAACTTATCCTGAATCAAGGATATTGTTTTAGAAGAAGGAACAACTTTCTTACCCTTGCTTTCTATATACTGAAGAAATTTAAAGTCAATAAATTCATTTTCAAGAGTAATGATGTCGCTTGAGCTGATAAATTCATCCAGGACTTTTTTTTGATCAACCCATCCAACAAATTCTTTCTTTGTTAAAACTCCTGCAGGTGAGTTTTGCTCTTTGTCCAATATCGCTACATCAAATCCGAGTCTGATTGCCTGCATAGCTGACATTCGGGCAAGTTGTCCTCCGCCCAAAATTCCAATCACTGTTTTTCTATCTTTTCTTATAACAGACATTTAAAGATTTCTCCAATCAATAATTTTAATTTCATTCCCATCAGACTGCAATAAAACTGCTCCGAGAGAATCTGTTCTTAGTATTTTGGAGTTCAAGTCCATTAATCTCTTCAAAACTATTTCAGACGGATGTCCAAATTTATTTTTAATTCCCACACTAACCAAAGAAATGTCTGGAGAAACTGCTTCAAGAAATTCTTTGGAGGAAGCTGTTTGACTGCCGTGATGCCCAACTTTCAATACATCAGAATCCAGAAATTTTCTGTTTGATTTCAAATAAAATTTTTCAGCCGGAATTTCTGCATCACCAACAAATAGAAAACTATTATTACCATAGACAATTTTAATTATTCCGCTTCTATCGTTTGATGAGAGTTTCTGCAGATAATCATTATCAGAATAATTCAAAAAGTATAAAGCAACATTTCCAATCTCTTTTTTATTTCTGTCATAAGTATGTTTTGAGATTCTCATTTTATCAAGAAATTTTTCAAACCGCAGAGACTTTTCTGATGAATCCGGCTTTGGTCGGTAAACTTCCCGAACTCTTTTATTGTAAATCAATGAAGCAAAACCTCCGTAATGATCAGTATCAAGATGACTTATAAAACCATAATCAATTTTTTCAATTTCAAGATAGTCCAGTAATGGAATAATTATTCTTTCTCCTGTGTCAAAAAAGGGATCAACAGCTCCGGCATCGATAAGAGCAGTTTTGTTATCAGGAAATTTTATGAGAAAGGAATCACCTTGACCTACATCGATCATCAATACACTTAATACTCCATCTGGTAGAAGCTTTTTGTTATCAAGCTGATTGAAGATAAAAATATTTGCAAAGACCATTAAACCAATAACAAACTTGAATTTTAGATTTTCTGACTTTCTAAATGAATAAATCAATATCAAAATGAATAAATAAAATATAATTGAATCGATTATTGAAAAATTATTTATTCTTATAAAAGCAAAATCAAGGTTGCCGGTGAATCTTATTAAGTCCATCATCAAAGCTGTAATTACATTATTTACGATTGCAAAATAGATTACAATTGATGGCAACAAACTTCCAATTAACAAAGTTATTATTGCCAAACCAACGATTATTCCTGCGAGAGGAATTACAATTAAATTAGCAAAGAGAGAAATAACTGAAAGTTTATTAAAGTATGCAAGTGTAAAAGGTAAAGTTCCAATCTGAACACTTAAAGATACTGCGGCAAACAATAAAATATTTTTCACAAATTTATTTGTTATTGATGTTTGCAAAATCATCTTCTGAATTATAGGATAAATCAGAGCAATTGATAGCACTGCTGAATATGAAAGCTGAAATCCGGGATTAAATATTTCATTAGGTCTGAATAATAAAATTATTACTGCTGAAAGGGCAATTGAGTTTAACAGATTTGTACTTCTTCCGGAAAGAAATGCAATGATCAGAATTACAGACATTAAAGTAGCACGAAATACTGAAGCAGGAATTCCTGTAATAATCATAAAGCAAACCAAGCCAAGAATTGTAAGAAAAGATCTCGTGTATATATTGAATCTCCCAAAGACAACTAAAAAGAAAAGCAGGATATATCCAACATGTAATCCTGATACAGCAAGAATGTGAATTACACCTGAGTTTACAAAATTCTGTTTGGTCTCGTAATCAATTTCAGTTCTGTCCGCAAGCAGCAAACCTCTAAGTAAACCAGCAGTCTGATTGTTATGCAGTTTGTGGATTAGTTCATCAATTTGTTTCCTTACCTGAAAAACTATGTTACTGAAAACAAAATAATCATAAGAGAGAATTAAAACTGATGCAGAATCATAAGAAGTTATAATTCCTGTAATACCTTTCGAAAGAAGAAACTTCCTGTAATCAAATTCACCGGGATTTCGGACATTTCTACCCTGCTGGAAGGTTCCTTTTATTAGAATCTTATTTCCGGGTTTTGCTTCATCATAAAATATTTTTCTATCAACACTATCGCTTCTTAATCTGCATAAAAGATTTTCATTTGTGATAATTATTTCATTTGAGATTAAGATACTATCAGTTTGAAGAATGAATGAAACTTCATAATCTTTTTTCAATTCAATTTCTTTTATTGTGCCATAAGCTGAAACATTTTTCTCTTTATTGAATGAGGATAGTTTTGATTGAATTTCATTATTGTGGAATGAGTAAATGACTAAACCAAGTGAGAAGGAAAATATTACAAATGAAGTCAGCAATAAAAATTTTGAATAATAAATCTTCTGTGAAATGATGTATAAAACTATCGGGAATAAAATTAAAGCGTAAGTAATCACAATCGGAATCGGAATAATTTTTCCAATGATGATTCCTGAAGTGAACAGAATAGCAAATCTTATAAACGGATAGTTCTTCACATACAATAATTTATTATTGCAGATTTGATATGAGTCAGATCATTAATTGATTCAGCTATTTGCTTTGCATTCTTCCCTGCTGAAATAAAAAGTGCTGGATTTCTTGTATGACCTTTAACAGATAAATCTTCATAATTACCGTGATCAGAACAGATAACAATACTCATTTTCTTTTTATCAACTTTGTTTAATATTTCATTCAGAAAATCATCTAAATTGTGATGAATTTTTTCAAGCTCATCTTTAATCCTTCCGTGACCAAGATGATCTGTTAAAAAAAATTCATACAAAGTAAAATTATAATTTGAAGCTATTCTTAATAATCTCCTTGCAGCTGCTTTAGCTGAAATAACAGGAATATTATAATTGAGTTTTTTATTCCATCTTTCGTTTGTTATTTCTGCAGTTAATGCTTTTGCCTTCCGAAGATCAGTTACTGTATTGAGTTTTATGTTTGTTAGCTTACAACTCAAAGTAGTAGCACTTAATCTTGTTTTGCCTGATTTCAGATAATCAAAAAATATTTTCGGATAAGCATTGGCAAAAAAAACTTTTTTATTTCTGTTCAGAAATTCTCTGAAAATATTTTTATCACGCAATACATCAATTGTTTTTGAATGTGGAAACGGTCCGAAATGATTGCCGACTATCTTAGCAGCATTAACTCCACAGAAAATTGAAACCTGACCCGTTCCACTCTGAGGTAATCCATCAACTCCAAGATTAGCATCAACTGGTTTGAGATAAATTGAATCTGAATTAAGATATGGATTTTCAAGTTGAGGAATCTGATCAAAAATTTTGCTGAATGTTTTAAATCCATACTTGAAGAAAGGATTGTACTCAGAATCTGCTTTGCCGATTCCAACACCATCAATAAATATCATCAGTACAGAATTCAACTGTTATTTTTCCTTTTAGAATCAATGATAATTGTAACCGGCCCGTCATTAAAAATTTTCACCAGCATCATTGCACCGAATATTCCGGATTTAACTTTTCCAGAACTCAGATTTACTTTCATTCGTTCAATAAACTTTTCATAGAGAGGAATTGCAATTTCAGGTTTTGCTGCTTCAATAAAACTGGGACGATTACCCTTCTGCGCATCGCCATAAAGTGTAAACTGTGAAATGATAAGAACTTCACCATCAACATCTTTAACTGATAAATTCATCTTTTCGTTCTCATCAAGAAATATCCGAAGGTTTGAACATTTGTCAGCGAGGAAATTTACATCTTCGATTGTATCGTCATTACTTATTCCAAGTAAAATCACCAAACCTTTTCCGATCTCGGCCGAATAATTTTCTTCTTTAATATAAACTCCTGCTTCTGAAACTTTTTGCACTACAACTTTCACTTTATTTCTCCAGAGATTATTCTGTCAATATCCTGATAGTCTTTAATCACTATGATGTTATCAAATCCTTTTTCAACCATCATATTTTTTATTTCATCAGATTGATCTTTTCCTATTTCAAAATAAATTTTTCCTTTGCTATTCAATAGTGAAGATGATATCTGAATAATTTTTTTGTAGAATGTAAACCCGTTATACATATCTGTTAAAGCAATTGTGGGTTCATAAACTTTTAATTCCGGTTCAAGAGTTTCAAAATCCGTTGCAGAAACATAGGGTGGATTTGAGACTATCAAATCAAACTTTCCCAGAGTTTCGATATTTTCATTAAGTATATCAAATTTAATTAATTCGATTCTGTCCTGAACCTCATTCATTTCAGAATTCTCTTTTGCCAAAGCTAATGCTTCTTCACTTATGTCAATCGCAATCGCTTTTGCCTGAGAGATGTTTTTCAGCAGAGCAATTGAAATATTTCCTGAGCCAACACCAATGTCGAGAAATCTGATATCAGTTTTTTCCTTGAAGTCATCAATTATTTTTTCTACGATCAATTCAGTTTCAGGACGCGGAATTAAAACGCTACGGTTTACTTTCAATCTGACATTAAAGAATTCAACTTCTCCAAGAATATACTGCAGAGGTTCTCTCTGAGCTCTTCTTGAAAGAAAAGTCCGGTATTGATTTAATTCATTGTCATCCAATGGACGATCAAACATCAGATACAACTCAAGTCTTTTGCATTTGAGAATGTGAGCAAGCATTAACTCGGCATTTAATCTTGCCGATTCAATATTTTTTTTTGAAAGATAATCTGTTGAAAGATTCAGTGCTTCTAATACAGTAATCATACAAAGCAAAAATAAGGAAGGAAAAATTATTCAGCTAAAAATCTGTAAATGATATATCCAAAATTTATTTGAAAAAGTGCCAATGAAATTCCGCTGATCGTATCGTAACGGTTTGTTTCATCAAGATATTTTCTATTGCCTGAAAATCTGTATTCATCAAATTTATCATCTGCTTTGAGTTTAAAGTAAGCCGTAACGGCTCCAAGGAATATTGCTGAGCCCGTTAGAAATTTAAACATAGTTGTTTTTACGAATTGTTCATTTTTCACTGTTCCTTTAAAGTCCAATCTTATAGTTTGAATAGGATTATCTTCAAGAAAAACTTTCTTTTCAAGATAACCTGGCTTTAGTATTTTTAACTCACTAAGATTTGCAGGAATTTTTACTGGTGTAAAACCAATTAATGAATCATTGGCGAATACATAAGCATCAGTCGGAATCGTTTCAATCAGAACTTCATTTTTGAAATAATAATTAATTGTTTTTGTTTCACAATCTGAAAGATAAATTGTATCACAAAAACTTTTAGAGTTCCATCTGTCGCTAAATTCCTCAGCCAGAACTACATACACACCATTTTGAAGTTCTATCTCTAAATTACTGTTTGCAGAAATCAGTGAATCGTTTATAAAAATATTAACTTCAGGAATATCAGAATTTATCCTGAGAATATTTGTGCATTCCTGAGAGAATAAATTAAAGTAACAGAATACACTGATTGAAATTATTTTAATCCACAAATTCATAAACTGCTATTATTCCTTCATCATAACCAATAATTAGTTTATTTCTTACAATTACAGGTGAAAGTTTTGCACGGTTATCAAGTTCAATCTGAGTAACAGGATTTCCATCATTCTTATCAAATATCATAATTGACTTAAAATTATTGGGAATTATAATCCGGTTCTTTGTTACCACAGGAGTTGAATTAAAATATCCTTTCGTCTTTTTATCCCAAACAATTCGCCCATCTCTTTTATCTATGCAGTAAAGCATTCTCTTCATATTTCCGAAATAAATATTTTTATCATCAACTGCAGTATTCATTAGAATTCTGCCATCAGTTTTAGTAATGAACTTTATCTGATATGATTTTATATCGAATGCAAAAATTTGTCCTTCGTCATCACCTAAATAACATAAATCATTATCAATAGTCGCTCCTGAGAAAAAATGTGAAGTAACTTTTTCTCGAAAGATAATTTTTCCTGCTCTTGTATCAACCACTATAAACTCACCGGCATCATTTCCAAAAAATATTTTGTTTTGTTTTAATGCAGGAACAAAATGAATTTTCTGATTTGTTTCTGTTGTCCAGATCAGTTTTGCTTCGTAACTGTATTTATAAATTGTACCATCTTCAGCAAGAAGATAAATTCCTTCTTCATCATTCAGAATCTGATTAGTGATTAGATCCTCGATTTCGATTATGTATAAATCTTTTCCTGCATAGTAATCATAGACAATTAATTCAGTTAACTTTTTCCCTTCTTTAACGAGCGGATAATAAATTCTGAATTTATAAAGTAAAGGTGTTGAGAAAATTGCCCCTTTGGTTTTAAGTACTCCTTTCTGTTTTCCTGTTTCAATATTAAAAACATGAACTCTGCCGGCAAGATCAGCAATGAAAATCAAAGAATCATTAGCCACAACAGATGAGTTATTGAAGCTTCCGAAAGCATCTGCAGTCCAGATAAGCTTTAAGCTGTCTGATGAAATAAAATCATAATAAAATTTTCTCTCACTGTTTTTACCAAAAAGAGGATGGACAACTTCTGCAGCGCTGCTACCAGTCTGAATCAGTGATTTAGCACAGCCGGCCAAAATCAATGCTGATATGATTAAAAATATTTTTCTCAAAAATCCCATCCGAAGAAAAACTGATAAAATAAACCCGGTTGAAATTGTCTGAAATCATTTTCAATTTTTTTACCGATATCATATCGTAAGACAAGCACACCGAAAATGTTAAACCTGAAACCAAGTCCGACACTTCCATAAGTTGTTTTATATTCTTTATCCCAGGCACTACCTGCATCAAAGAATGTTGCAGCTCGAAATCCCCAGAAACCTAAATCAAGAAAAGGAAATTTTATATTTAACTGATCTATCAATGGAAAACGAAATTCAAGAGAAGTCAGCCACATTTTCTCACCACGGATTGACCATCTTGGCCAGCCTCGCAAATCCCAGCTTCCACCCATAAAATATCTTCTTGCATCCTTACCTTCATTATAAAATATACCGATTCGTGTTGCAAAAGCTGTTCTTAAACCTAATCGCAAATAATATCTGTAATCAGCAATAACGCTGAAGTAATTTACATTGCTGTATTTAATATCAGTTGTATAACCAAGCAGTACTAACCATCTTGAACCATCAATAGGACCAGAAGTACTCCAGAGTGAATTATCGTGTACCATTGAAATTGAATTACTCAAGAGAAATGCTTTTCTTTCAGATATACCTTCAACTATTTCTCTTTCTGTATCAGCAAGAGTTGTTGATGCTTCGATTCGCTCAAACTTAGTGAGCGGATAGCTTAATAGAAATGTTCCGCCATAACTTTTTTCAAAAAAGAATTCGTTTGATTCACGAATATCATATCTTCTTCCGTTAAAATGGAAAATCCCGTAGCCGAAGTTTACTCTTTTCGAAAGATTAATTCTGGTTATTGCAAGATTAAAACTTTTCAGAAAATCACTTTGAACTTCAGCTGTGTTATAAAGAAGAATGTAGTACTGATCATCTCCAAGCAAATCGCTCAGAGTAAGAATTGCTCCACCTCTTGTTCCGAAAACAGGATCAGTTGCAACAACACTTTGTGCATAGTCCAATGCATATTCTTTCTCATACTTCAACTTTTGAAATTCACTTTCATAATGAATTGAAGAAGCAAACCATTTCCCTTTTGGTTTTTGTGAATCAAATATCACAAGCTTTGATGAATCTATTGAAGTTAAGTCTAAATTTTTCCGGTACAAGTGAAAAGAGAAATTCTGAAATCCGGAAAAAACAATCATTGTGTCATTGATAAATCCCGGGTCAAAAGCGCTGGTGAAAAAATTTGATACCTGATAAATTTTATTATCAAATTTTCCGTCCTGAATTTTTTGTATCCAGATGTTTCTTACTCCGTCAATATCACTTGTAAACATTAACATTGATTTGTCTGACGACAGAACAGGATTCGAGAAATTAGCATCAGCTAATGTGATGTACTTTATCTCTTTATCGAAGATATCAATTGAAAATAAATTGTATTTCCCGGAAAATTTGCCTGCAGTTCTGTCAGATGAGAAAATAATTTTGTCTGCAAGTCCAAAACAAGGATCACGATCGTCATAATAATCGTTAGTTAATCTTATCAGAGTATCATTATCAAGATTATAAAAATAAATATCACTGAACCCTTTCTGATCAACTGCCTGAAAAACAATTTTGGTTCCATCTTCAGAAAATTTAGGTGAACTGACAGAAATCAGATAGTCTTTTCTGAAGCTTTTAATAATCTGATAAGAATTAACATCCATAAAATGAATAACATCAGTTGCACCGCTTTTTGTTACGAAAGTCAGAATTCCGTTTTTTGAAATATCAATACTTGATTGAAACAGATGAAAAGACTCAAACTCGTCTGTTTTCTCTCCTCGTAAAACAAGTTCCGGTTCATCAACGGGATTATAATTTTTATCTAGTGCTAATTTATAAAGTGATGAATATCCATCACGGTTTGCATTGAAAAAAACGAAGCTGCTGTC
>CALHAB010000153.1 GCA_937934185.1 uncultured Ignavibacterium sp.
CACAGGAGGATTTTCATTCAACAATGGTTATGGACCTTACACACTCGGTCCCGGTGAAAGTGTAAGAATTGTAATGGTAGAAGGTGCTAATGGTCTATCCAGAGCAGAACAAATAAGAGTGGGAAGATTATTTAAAACTGGTGGTATCACTGCTATTGATAAAGACAGAATCGTTATTGATTCGGGCAGAGTAAAAATTATGGAAACATTCCAACGCGCCACTGAAAACTTTAATTCTGGTTGGAATATTCCTCAGCCGCCAAGACCACCTAAAACCTTTGAAGTGCAGGGACTTGGTGACCGAATAGCATTAAGCTGGTCTGTTGATGCTTCTGATCCGAATCCTCCGACAGGTTTCAGAATTTATCGCGCAATAAATGATTATTACAGAGACTACACTTTGATAGCAGAACTTCCTGCAGATGCAAGAAGTTTTGATGATATAACAGCAATTCGCGGATTCAGTTATTTTTATTACATCACAGCTGTCGGTGCTGATCAGCCGGGCGGTCCGGGAACTCCTCCGGGAAAACTCGAAAGCAGCCGATACTACACGCAAACTTATGAGCCGGTTACATTAAAAAGACCGCCTGAAAAAGGATTGGCAAACATCCGAATCGTTCCAAACCCTTATGTAATTGATTCTGATTTCAGATATTCAGGAAGATATGACGATGATAAAATTTCATTCTTCAATCTCCCGACAAATTGCACTATCAGAATCTATACTGAACTTGGTGAGTTAATTAAGACTATTGAACATAAAGGTAGCGGTGATAATTACTGGTATAATGTTACTTCATCAAATCAGATAGTTGCAAGCGGAATTTATATCGCTGTGTTCACAGATAATGATACAGGCGAAAGTAAAATTGAAAAATTTGCAATTATCCGTTAACAAAAATTTTATGAAAATTAAAAAGGCATTACAAATGAAAAGATTATTTACACTACTGATTGCAACAGCAATTCTTTCATTTGCAGGATGCGAATATTTCGAGAACAGCGATACATTGAACATATCCTCATTTGAAGTGAATCTTACCGGTTTGCCTTTGCTTCCGTCTTCACTTACTTATGTTGGTTGGTTTGATGGCGATGATATTCCTGCAACTTATCTTTTTGATAAAGATGCTGATGCAAACGGAAAGATATTTTATTCAAATGATCAAACCCCATTAAAATTTCTTGACAGCGCTCAGATTTTCTACATTACAATAGAAAGCAAAGCGGATGTTGGTTCACCTAATTTCAGACCGAGCACAAGAAAAATTCTTCAGGGCAGATTTACAAAAGGAGCAGCAAATCTCTGGATAAGTGAAAACGCTGATAAATATGCAACTGCAAGAACCAAATATTCACTCGATACCCCGACAGATGATCCTGCTGCAAATGATTTCAGCGGAATCTGGTTTGTTGATTCACTTGATGCAGGAACTCCAGCACAAGGTTTGGATTTACCTCTACTCTATGGTGGTTGGATTTATGAGGGCTGGATTGAAGTGAATGGAAAATTTCTTTCAACAGGAAGATTTTCAAATCCTGCCGCGGCTGATTTGTTCAATGGCTACAGTGGAACATCTGCAGCTTATCCTTTTCCCGGTGAAGATTTTCTGAACAACGCCCCTTCAGGGTTTACATTTCCGTTAGACCTCAGAGGAGCTAAAGTTCACATAAGTCTGGAAAGAAAAAGCGGTGATACATCTGGTTTGTCACCAAACATTATACTTTACAGTGCTAATATTCCAGCAAATGCAGTTCATAAGAAATCATATGATTTGAATTTTACGAACAATACTTTGCCGCAAGGTTATGCAGTTATAAAAGTGGATTTAGTTGAGTAGAAAATTTATTACTCTTAAATCTGAAAAAAAATTATAGGTATTTAAATGAAAAAAATAATTTTACTAATAGTCGTCAGCTTACTAATCACATCTGTGCTTGATGTAAATGCACAGGAGAGAAAAAAGCTGGCTCAAACCGGAATGAAATTTTTAAGTGTATCACTTGATCCTCGTGCCGCTGCTTTAAGTGATGCTATGACCACTGTTCAAAATAATTCTGCATCAATGCTTTATAATCCAGCAGGTATGGCAGAAATGGATAGAATGGTTGATTACTCTTTTGGTACAACGAGATGGATTGCGGACATCAACTACATACACGGAACCGCAGCATTAAATCTTTTTGACGGACAGTATGGTGTGATAGGTCTTTCACTAGTTGCTGTGGATTATGGTGAATTCAACGGTACTATTGTAGCCAATAACGATGATGGTTACCTTGATGTTGGAACTTACAAACCTACTGCAGTTGCTTTGGGCGTTGGTTATGCCAAAGCACTTTCACAGAAATTTTCTGTTGGTGGAAATGTAAGATTTGTAAGACAGTCAATGGGAACGGCTGTTGTTACAGTTGACCCAACGGGTAAAGCAGTTACAAAAGAACATAAAGCCGAAGTATTATCTTTTGATTTTGGTATGTTGTACCATACTGGATTTAAGAGTCTTGACTTCGGTATGAGTATCAGAAATTTCTCAAAAGAAATAAAGTATATTGATGAATCATTTCAGTTACCTCTCACTTTCAAAATTGGTTTGTCAATGAATCTAATTGATATTACAGAAATTGACAGAGGAATGCACTCATTCCTGCTTTCTGTTGATGCTTCGCATCCGCGTGATTATCCCGAGCAGGTTTCAATCGGTGCTGAATACACATTCCTGAATACTTTCTCAATTCGTGGTGGATATACTTTCCCGACTGATGAACAGGAATTCAGTGCAGGTGTTGGATTTAAACAGGAATTAGCCGGAGTTAATTTCGCAATCGATTATTCCTACACTCCTTTTGGAATATTCGACAATGTTCACAGAGTATCAGTTAATATTGGTTATTAAAAATTTTAAGAGATAGAATTATGAAAAAACTATACAAACTATTAATCATAATCGCAGCACTTGGATTAAGTGTACTTTACAGTTGTTCAGAAGAAACAGCACCAAGTCTTTATGATCCGGGTAAATATCAGTTCAGAGAAGACCCGGTTATTACAAACATTGATCCTCCCGGCTCTGCTCTTGCTGGTGTAACCATTTTAACTATCACTGGAAATAATTTCTCTGATGTGCCTGGTGAAACTAATGTTTACTTTAACGGTGTAAAAGGTCAGGTGCTCAATGTTACTACTACTCAGATTCGGGTCAAACCACCTGTTGTTGTTGCAGATACTGTTTTGGTAAAAGTTAAAGTTGCCGGCGCACTTAATTTGAGTAACACACTAACTTATAAACTAACTGCTGCAGTAGTTGAAGTTTACAAATTTGATCCTAATAACGGCGAAACTCCATGGGCAGTTGCTTTTGATAACAGCAACAATATGGTTGTTTCTGTTGAAGGCAAAGGTATCTGGAAGTTTGAAGGGGAGTCTAATCCTAATAAAACATACATTCCCAAAGGTGCTGAAACCAAGTGGAATACTTTACGGCAGTTCTCTAATGGAGAAATTTATGCATCCAAAAGTTTGAGAGGTATCTGGAAACTGACTGCAGGTGTAACGCCTCCTAATGCACCCTGGGTTGCAACACCAAGCGGAACAGTACTGATTGATTTCGATTTCGATCAGAATACAAATTTATGGGCTGTGGGAAGCAATAATGTTATTTTCAGAATTAAACAGGATTTAAGTATTGCTCAGTATCCATTTCAAGCTCAGCTAAGAGCAGCGAGGGTGTTTAATGGTGCATTATATGTTGCCGGCTTAAAAGCCGGTGTTGAAGGTATCTGGAAACTTCCTATTGATGGTAATGGTGATTTAGGAACTGAAGAGTTATATTTTAATATGACGACAAATTTTCCAGGTGTTAAAATTAATGCAATTACTTTCTCAGCTGATGGAGATTTGTTCCTTGGTACTGACAGAGCAACAAATCCAATTATAATTGTGAAACCTGATAAAAGTGCTCAGACATTGTATGAAGGAGTAATCCCGGCTAAGAATATTGTTTCGATGTATTGGCCTAATGGAAATTTCCTTTATGTGACAAGAGAAGCTGAAAGAAATGCTACTTCAGGACAAATAATCAGAACACAGACTGTATTGAAGATTGATATCCAGAAACCAGGTGCAAGTTATTTTAATCAATAAAGAAATTGTCTTAACGGACATAATTACTAACAATAAACAAAGGAGAACCGTATGAAAAAACTTCTAACAACAGTTTCATTTCTTGTTTTATTCTCCACCGCTGCTTTTTCGCAGGGTTGGATTTATGAGGGAGTATTCCCTGACTCAAACCTCAAAGGTGGTTCAGGTGGTCACGGTGTTGCAGTTGATCCGGATGGTAAAGTCTGGGTTCAACTTTTTGGCGCAACGGATAGTTTGTTCGTTCCGGATAGCGGCAGATATTTCCCTGTAAGAGTTATTCATGTATTTAATCCCGATGGAACGCCAGCTTCTTTTTCACCAATTAAATCCGTAACAATAAATGGTATATTGGAACCACTCTACAATTCTAACAGAGGACTACATACTGCACATGATGGAAATATCTTAGCATCAAGTTTCGATGTGCTCTATAAAATTAATTATCAGACTGGTGAAGGAATTGCTAAAGTCCAACCAGTTGCAGGTCAAACCTTAACATCTTGCCCGGTTGCCGATGATGGCAGAGTATTCACAGCCCCTGTTATTCCGGGTGCTATGCCAATTAAGGAATTTGCAGCTGATTTTACATTCCTCGGAAATGCTGTCGATACAACAGTTGGTTTCTCAAGATCATTTGAAGTTTCTCCTGATGGAAACACGATTTACTGGGCTGGCTATACTAACCATTGTGTGCTTGTTTATAACAGAGCCAGTGAATTTGATCCTTTTGCAGTTGTTGATACAATCTTTAAAGGGTTCGATTGTGAATCATTTGCATGGTCTCCTAATAAACAATATCTCTGGGCTTCATCAGGTTCATATAATGATCAGCCAAACAGGTATCCCGGTGAAACAACTTACTGGGATGTTGCTACCTGGTATGCAAGAGATATGAGCACCGGTCAGATTGTTGACAGTATTAAGTGGCAATTCAACACTCCTGCAAATCCAAATGAAAGACCAAGAGGAATAGCTTTTAGTCCTGACTACAGATATGCTTATGTTACCTGCTTTGGTGCCAGTAACTATCCGGCAGTTCAGAAATTCCGTAATCCAAATGTTTCTGTAGATGATCAGGGATTAACAGTTGTTGAAGGTTATAAACTTTCACAAAACTATCCTAATCCTTTCAATCCATCTACATCAATTAATTTTGAATTGCCGAAGAGTGGTTATACAACTCTGAAGATCTATGACATGCTTGGTAATGAAGTTGCTACATTAATTGATAAAGAGATGACAGCTGGTCAGCATTCAGTTAAATTCAATGCACAGAATCTTGCATCAGGAACTTATCTCTATCAGTTGAATGTAAACGGAGTCAGAATTTCTAACAAGATGATTCTGATGAAGTAATTTTAATATGATTATTAAGAGCCCCGCTGAACAAGCGGGGTTTTTTATTTGTTTCCACAGACCTGTTCGAACACTCTTTTGAAATTTTTGTAAAGAATTTTTTCAACTTCCTCTCTGGTATAACCGTGATCAAACAGAGCTTCTGTAAGGTTTGGAAATTTTGATGTATCTTCCAGTCCCAAAGGAACTACCTCAATTCCATCGAAATCAGAACCTATTGCTACATAATCAATCCCCACAAGGTTTTTAAGGTAGTCAATATGAGCAATGACATCACTGATGCTTGCATTGCTTGAACCATTCAGAAAATAAGGATAGAACACAACTCCGATTACTCCACCGCTGTTTGCAATATCCTGAATCTGCCAGTCATATAAATTTCTGTAATGATTTCTTAAAGCTCTTGCACCTGAGTGAGATGCAATAATCGGATTCTGAGTTTCCTGAAGAATATCCTGAATAGTTTTTATTCCTGTATGAGAAACATCGATAATAATTCCCAATGAATCCATGGCTCTGATAATTTGTCTTCCGAAATCACTTAATCCAACAGTTGTTGATCTTGAATCCTGAGCTGAAACTGCCCAATCAGTGCTGTTGTTCCAGGTAATTGTCATATAACGCATTCCGGCATTGTAAAGATTTACAAGCTTTTCAATACTGTTTTCAATATGATGACCGCCTTCAACACCAATTACAGCTGCAATTTTATTTTGCTGAATTACTGAATCAGCTTCATTCCAGTTTCTTGCCTGAGCGATTGAGTTTGTATTCTGATTTAACTCTGAATTGAAAATATTTAACATTACCTGAGCTTGCTGATAGTAGTTTGTATATTGAGAAGGTGAAACCCAAACAGAAAAAAATTGCAGATCAACTCCGCCATCTTTTAGTCTTGGTATATCTGTATGATTGTAACTGTGTCTTTGCTTTAAGTGATAGGAAGTGTCATTTACCATTACTTCAAGAACATCATTGTGTAAATCAATTAAAGTTGAAGCCGAATGAAATGAATTTAAAAGCATCGTCAGACTTTCACCACCATTCAATTCAATTTGGGTTGAATCGGAGAGGTGAGAATTTTTTGAATAGACTATTTTGTAATTGTCAGAAGCTACCTTGGTTAAAGTATTATTCTCAATATTACCGATTGAATAAATATGTTGTAATCCTAAGCCGTTACTATTTCCATCAAGCTGAATCATTTTTTTTGTAACAGATTCATTTCCACTTTTAATTGTGTAGAAATAAACTCCTGCAGCACCTTTTGCTATATAATCAATGGAGTAGATTCCAGGATTCAGATGTTGCTGCTTATAATCTATGAGTTCACCTAAAATATTGTGAACCATAATTTCAACATTATTTTCTTTATCAATTACAAACTGAACTTTTGTTGATGGATTAAAAGGGTTGGGGAAGTTTTGACTCACATAAAATTTATTCGGAATAATATCATTTTCAACATCGGTAAGAAGATTGAATTGCCATTGCCCGGAAGTATTCGTAAAAACAGAATCCTTTAATCCTGTTGTAAGGTTTGTAACTTCAACCTTAACATTATTCAATGGTTTAAGTGAAATTTTATCCTTAACAATTCCTGAGATTGTTTGAGAAAACAAATTATAGTTTAGAAAAACAATCAGAATTAAAAACAGATAAGGTCTCTTCAATGATTACTCCTATCTCATTAATATTAATTTTTTGGTCTCGACAAAAGTACCGCTTTTTAACTTATAAAAATAAATACCGCTCGGTAGATTATATTTTGAGGCATCAAGTTCAACCTCATAAATTCCAGCAGGTTTAAATTCGTTTACTAACGTTACAATTTCATTTCCAAGCACATCATAAATTTTTAACACGGACAGGGCAAGCCCTGTCCCTGCATTTGGGATGCTGAATCTAATTTTTGTTGTCGGATTAAATGGATTTGGATAATTCTGATATAAAATAAAATCTGTTGGAACATCGTATCTTTCTTGTTCAACTTCTGTTGCGGGATCATACGAAGTAATTCTTATTGCGTCGGCTACAACATAAGTACCAGTGGTTCCGGCATCAGAAATAATTATTTTCTGAGATGTATCAACTGAAAACTGGAAATTACCTATCAATTGCCATGATGATCCATTAATTTTTTGGTTAACACGAACGGTATCAATACCATTTTTATGCTTGATTATAAATGGTGTATCACTACATCTATTAGACAAATCTGCAACCCACCAACCATAAACTTCATAGTTTGCGTCAGCAGGGAATTGTGGTCTGAATTCAGCATAAGCACTTCCATCTCCAATAGCATTAAGATAAGCAGGTGTATTGCCCCAATAACCAGGATTTGCCGATGTAAACCACCCACTTCCAAATAAACTGCATTCAGGATCTCCTGTATCTATTATTTTTTCAAATTGAATTGTCGGCGGTAAATGAAGAGAATCTTTATGTGT
>CALHAB010000154.1 GCA_937934185.1 uncultured Ignavibacterium sp.
ATGTATCCGTTCTTTTCATAAAACTTAACAACACTTTCTCTTGCGTGAAGAATAATTTTCTTCGCACCTTTTTCAACAACTCTTTTTTCAAGTTCATCAAGAATTAATTTCCCGACACCTTTTCCCTGCCATTCATTTTCAACAGCCATATATCTTATCTGTGCTTCATCATCAGAGTTGAAATGCGCACGACCACAACCAACTATCTTATCATTTTCAACTGCAATAATATGTATTGCCTGTCCTTCAAGTTCATCCTGCTCACTGCCTTTTGGCTGATTCCAGGGAGCGCGCAGTATTCGCCATCTTAAATCATAATAATCAAAAAATTCTTTTCGTGTCTGTGGTGACTTAATAATCATTCGTTGGTCAATAAATTATTTTCATCAAAGTTGGCACGATTTAATGCCGCAGGTGGTAAAGACTTACTAGCTTTTGCACCAAGCTGTTTCATTTTTTCTACTCCTGCAATAAGATTTCCTCTTCCATCGTGGATTTTCTTCATCGCTTCTTCATAACTGTCTTTTGCTGCATCAAGTTTTTTTCCTACATCAATAAGATCCTGATAGAAACTGACAAATTTATCGTACAGTGCACCGGCTTGTTTTGCAATTTCCAAAGCATTTTTGTTCTGATTTTCCTGACGCCAGATACTTGCAATTGTTCTGAGTGTTGCAAGTAATGTTGAAGGGCTTACAATCACAATATTCATTTCAAATGCTTCATTGAATAAGCTTGCATCCTGTTGAACTGCCAATGCAAATGCTGGCTCAATTGGCATAAACATCAATACAAAATCTAAACTGTTTAGCTGATAAAGTGTCTGATAATTTTTTGAGCTCAGACTTTTCAGATGCGAACGAATCGAAATGATATGATCCCGCAATGCTTTTAATTTTTCATTTTCATCCTCTGATGAGATATATCTTTCGTAAGCATTCAATGAAACTTTTGAATCAATGATTATACTTTTATTTTCAGGAAGATTTACGATCACATCAGGTTGAAATCTTTTTCCGGCTTCTGTTACCAGACTTTCCTGAACAAAATATTCTCTTCCTTTCACAAGTCCGGATTTTTCAAGAATACTTTCGAGAATAAATTCACCCCAGTTGCCCTGTGTTTTGCTTTGTCCTTTTAGTGCTTCGGTAAGATTTTTTGCTTCCTGAGTAATTTGCTGATTCATCTGCCGAAGTATTTCCAATTCTGCCTTCAGTGATGAATGTCCTTTGATGCTTTCCTTGCTGGATTCTTCAACTTTCTTTTCAAACTCAGAAATTTTTTCTTTAAGTGGATTGAGAATTTCACTTATCTTTTCTTTGTTCTGCTCTGTAAACTTTGCGGATTTCTCTTCAAATATTTTATTTGCAAGATTTTCAAATTCCTTTACAAACTTCTGCTGAAGTTCTTCTATTTCAGCTTTTTGTTCACTCAGTTTTTCCTGAAGATTAGAATAGTCAGATTTAAGTGATGAATTTTCTGATGTTAGTTTTTCAGTTTTTTCTCTTTCCTGTTTGAGTTCGGTTTGAAGAGACATTTTATCAGCTTCAAGAAGATTTATTCGCTCACTCAATTTTCCGTTTTCAACTCTGAGTGAGTTAATTTCTTCAGTTAGTTTATTTGCCTCTTCAATCGGAATTGTCTTTTTACTTTTCAGAAACAGAAAAGCAATAATAAATCCAATTAGTAAGCCGGCTATTAAAAAGATTATTTCCATTTGTTATCCTTTCAATGAATTGGAATACTGACCTAACTGATCAAACGGATCAAACGGATCAGAACTGATTTAATCCGCGATGATCAGCTCAATCCGCTAAATCAGCGTTCCAAACTGTTTTATTCCAGACTACCTATTGTTTTTTCCACTTCCTCAAGAATTTCACAGGACTTAACAAGCTCTTTCATTTTATTATGATCAGGATAAAGCGGACGATCAACATCAAGAAAATCAACATACTTTCGGATTACTTCTTTCGCCTTTGCAACACCTTTTCCTGTCTGATGATTTCTGAAATCCAATGCCTGAGCAGCAGCCATAAATTCAATTCCGAGAATACCATAAGCGTTATCAAGTATCTGAGCATTTTTTATAGCAGTATTCATTCCCATCGAAACAAAATCCTCCTGATCAGCAGCCGCAGGAATTGATTGAATTGAAGCCGGCATAGAGAGAATTCTTTGCTCAACTATCATCATATCTGCTGTGTATTGACTTAACATCAAACCCGAAAACATTCCCGCACCTTTAGTAAGAAATGCAGGTAGTCCAACACTTAAAGCAGGATTATTTAATCTGTTCATTCTTCTTTCGGAAAGCACACAAACCATAGTAACAGCAGCGCCAATCATATCCATTGGAAGTGAAACAGGTGTTCCCTGAAAGTTTGCACCTGTTAAAGTAACTTTATCTTCGGGAATGAAGATTGGATTATCACCAACTCCGTTCAATTCAGTTTCAACCTGTTTTCTTGCGAATGCAACTGCATCGTGAGCAGCACCAATAACCTGTGGAGTTGAACGCATTGAATAAGCATCCTGAACTTTCTGTTTTAATTTTCCTGTCAGAAGATCGCTGCCTTCGATACATTTCTTGATTGCCTGAGAACTTCTGACTGCACCGGGAAATCCGCGCAGTTTATGAAGACGAACATCATAAGGTTTCATATTTGCGTGAAGAGCTTCGAGAGTCATAGCTGCAGCAATTTCAGCTTGTTTAAGCCAGCGGTTAATATCATACAGTTGCAGAGCACTGATTGCAGTAATGAAATTTGAGCCGTTGATTACTGCAAGCCCGTCTCTAGCCTTCAAACCGGGAATCTCAATTCCTGCTTTTTCAAAAGCAACTTTACCAGGAAGTCTTTCACCTTTGTAAAAAGCTTCGCCTTCACCGAGCATAAGCAAAGCAATCTGCGACATCGGAGCTAAATCTCCGCAGGCACCAACAGAGCCCTTCTGACATACAACAGGAATGCAATCATTATTAAGCATTTCAATAAGAGTTAAAGTGATTTCTGGTCTGCAGCCGGAATTTCCGTGAGCGTGAACATTTATCCTGCTTGCAATTGCACCGCGGACATACTCAATCGGCATAGGATCACCGATACCCGCTGAGTGATTGTAAATCAGATATCTCTGAAAGTCTTTAACCTGTTCATCTGTTAAAACAACTTCTGAGAATTCTCCGATTCCTGTATTAACTCCATACATTATTTCGTGTGCCTGAATTTTTTCTTCGAGCATTGCACGACAGACTTTTATTCTTTCAAGTGCTTGCGGACTAAGTTCAACTTTTTCTTTGTAGCGGGCTATGGCGACAAGTTTTTCAATTGTAAGATTTGAACCATCGAGAACGATTGACATTGTTCCTCCTGAGAAAAATTAAATATTGTATGTAAAAATAAACTAAGTCAGGAAGAAAGAGGAAGATAGTTTCACACACAGATACTAATTATTAAAAACTTTTTAACGGCTCTCAATCTTTGCAAGAATTAAGCTGTCCTGAAAAAGAATTTTTTTTATTTTTTCTGAGTTTTGTTTGGTTGTCCGATAAAAAATCTGAATTTTATCTTCATCATATTCAGTTCTTAGTACTTCAGCAAAGTTGTGAATCTGTGATGCTTTTTTAGATGCAGTGATCGGAAGTTCTATTTTTTCTTCAACTATATTTTCATTAAGAATCTTCTTAAGCATTGATTTGAGTGATGAAATATTAATTCCTCTCGATGCAGAGATAATCACACTTTCTTTATAAACATTTTTCACAAAATCAATCAATGATTTATCTGAAACAGTATCAACTTTATTAAAAACTTTTATCACTCTTTTTTCAGAACTGCCGAATTCCTTGAGAGTTTCGTCAACTACTTTTATATGATCTTCAAAGTAAGGATGAGAAATATCTATGACATGTAGTATTATATCTGCATCTCTTACTTCATTTAATGTGCTTTTGAATGAAGCAACAAGATGCGCAGGAAGTTTTCTTATAAAACCAACTGTATCTGAAATGAGAATTTTGTGAGTGTCATCAATTTCCAAAGATCTTGTTGTGGAATCAAGTGTGGCAAAAAGTTTATTCTCAGCAAAGACATTTGATTCTGTAAGAAGATTGAATAAAGTTGACTTACCGGCGTTTGTATATCCTGCAATAGCAATTCTTACAAAATTTTTTCTGCCAGAACTTTGAGTCAAACGATGCGCTTCAATTTTTTCGAGTTTACTTTTTAATAAACTGATTCTTGTTCTGATTAATCGTCTGTCAGTTTCAATCTGAGTTTCGCCAGGACCTTTTGTACCAATTCCGCCATATTGTTTTGATAAGTGAGTCCACGCTCTGGTCAAGCGCGGCAGCATATACTGAAGCTGTGCAAGTTCAACCTGAGTTTTTGCCTCTTTGGTTTTTGCACGGGAAGCAAATATGTCGAGGATCAATCCGCTTCGGTCAATTACTTTTCGGTTAAAAAGTTTTTCAAGATTTCTTACCTGCACTGGTGTAAGATCATCATCAAAAATTACAATATTGATTTCATTTAATTCGATAAGCTGTGCAAGTTCTTCTGCTTTTCCTTTACCGATATAAAAAGCAGGATCAATTCCTCTTTTTGATTGAACTATTTTAAATATAGTTTCAGCACCTGCTGTTGAAGCTAATTCTTCCAGTTCATCAATATGCTCTTCAACCGTTTCTTTGCTGAACTCTTTTGTATCGAGGGCAATCAGCATAGCCCGTTCAAGTGTTTTTTTTGCTACTTCTATCATAAT
>CALHAB010000155.1 GCA_937934185.1 uncultured Ignavibacterium sp.
CGCGTCTCTGTAAAAGTTGGTATAAATGAACTACTTCGCGGCGGTACAACTACAATACTTGATATGGGGACTCTCAGACATCAGGAAGTCATTTTTGAAGAGCTTATTAACTCTGGTCTGCGTGCATTTGCAGGCAATTGTCTGATTGATCATAACGATTTATTCCCTCAGTTTAAATCCACAACCAAAGAACAAATTGATTATACTTATTCACTTGCGAAAGATTTTCATAACTCAGCTGATGGAAGAATTAAATTCGGATTTTCACCGAGATTTGTACTCTCCTGCACAGAGGAATTACTAAAAGAATCTTTTGAAATGAAAAATGATTTTGAAGGTTCAGTCTATCATACACATTCATCTGAAAATAAAAATGAAATTGCAGAAGTCAGAAAACGATATGGTAAAGAGAACATAGAATATTTCCATTCCATAAATTCAATAGATGATCATTCAGTATTTGCGCATTGTATTCATACCAGTGAGAATGAAATTCAGATAATGAAGCAAACCAAAATGCGTGTTGCTCATTGTCCGTCATCAAATCTGAAACTCGCATCCGGAATTGCTGACATTCCGCGCTATTTGAAAGAAGGAATTTCAGTGTCACTCGGTGCTGACGGAGCACCTTGCAATAATAACCTCAGTGTTTTAACCGAAATGCGCTTGGCTGCATTGATTCAGAAACCAATTTACGGCGCTGATGTGATGGATGCAAAAACAGTTTTCAAACTTGCAACCATTGAAGGTGCAAAAGCTTTGCATCTTGAAAATGAAATAGGAAGTATTGAGGTCGGTAAAAAAGCTGATTTAGTTCTAATGAATCTGAATTCATCAATTAATTCTTATGTTGATGATGGTAAAAGTATTTTTTCTGATATTGTTTATTCAAGTGGAATTCAGAATATTAGTTCTGTAATTGTTAATGGAAATTGGCTTGTAAAAGATTATCAGTCTCTGATTTATGATGAAAATGAAATTACTGAAATTGCCAAATCAGAATTGCATAAACTTTTAAGCAGAGCTTAATGTGAAAAAAATTTTAATCGCCACAAAAAACAAAGGTAAGCTGAACGACATCAAAGAAATATTTAAAGATCTGGATATCGAAGTCTTATCTTTTCTGGACTTTGATGATTCACCTGATGTTGATGAAACAGGCAAATCATTCGAAGAAAATGCTCAGTTAAAGGCAAAAGCATGTTATGATAAATATAAAATTCCTTCAGTTGGTGATGATTCAGGTTTAGTTGTTGAGCAGCTTAATGGTGAACCCGGAATTTATTCTGCAAGATATGCAGGAGAGAATGCAAATGATTTTCTGAACAATGAAAAATTAATTAAAGAGATTCAGAAGTTTCCTGAACCGCACAGAGCTAAATTCGTTTGTGTTGCCAGTTACTTTGACGGAGAAAAATTTGTAAATGCTTATGGTGAAGTTAAAGGCAGAGTAATTACCGAACCGAGAGGCAAAAACGGTTTTGGTTATGACCCTTTATTTATTCCGAATGGATATGATAAAACTTTTGGTGAACTTTCTCACGAAGAAAAAAATAAAATAAGTCATCGTTCAATGGCTTTTAAAAAACTTCACAAAAAGTTGGAGGCAGTTCTATGAAAAAGATGTTTTATTTAGTCACAGCGGGCATTCTTTTATTAAACATTTCCTGCAAAGATGATACAATCATAAATCCACCACAAAACAACAAAGATTACTTTCCGGCAAAAGTTGGGTCAAAGTTTACTTACAACTTAGTAGTTGATACTAATTATTCTCTAAGCGGAGTCAGAATTTCGGATGTAACAAACACAAGCACAATTTCCGGAACAGAATATTTTGTTCAGGTTGATTCAGTAATTATTGAAAGAACATTATCACTTGATACAACATATTTTCGTAAAAGTAATTCGGGTGTTTTTTATTACACAGACACAACAGGTTTGGGCGATTTAATCCCAGATAGTTTAAGAAATGTTTTAAGAATTGATATTGAATCCAGATTATTATTTTTCCCTTTACAGCTGAATCAAACATGGCCTGTTTATCAGATTGATATTACTGTTGGCGGCGTTCCCGTGTTTTCTCCTCTCAAAACAAGCGCAAGAGTTCTGGAAGCTTTGCAATTAACATTAGTTCGCAGAGATACTCAGTACACAATTGATGTTTATAAGATAGAATATAAATTGGAAGTTCAACTTGATCCGCAAGGTTCAGTCGAAAGATTTTTTGCTTATGGTTATGTTGCTGAAAATATTGGATTTGTGAAGTGGGAAGGTGAAGCATTTGTTTTGAGTTTAATTAGAGGCGGAAGAATTGATTTAAGTTCGGCTTCAGGTTATGTTACTGAAGAATTAAGAAACTATTTTATTCCGTGATTATTTTTCAGCAATCAAAGTCTGAACGATTCCGAATGTAAAATTATAAACATCAATTCTTTTGAAACCGGAATTTTGCAGCAGTTTTATTAAGTCAACTTTCATATCAAACTCTTCCACTGACTCAGGCAGATAAGTATACGCAGATTTATTTCCGGAAATCAGTCCGCCAATAGCAGGAAGAATTTTCTTAAAATAAAATTTGTACAAAGCAGCAAAGAATTTATTCTTCGGCATCCTAAACTCAATTATGGTAGCTTTGCCACCTGGTTTCAGAACTCTGTAGAATGAATTAAATCCTTGCTGAATGTCATAAAAATTTCTAACACCGAACGCCACAGTAATATTAGTAAATGTATTGTCTCTGAAAGGCATTTGTTCTGCAACCATTTGCACATTGCTGCCAATAATCCATTTACTTTTCTTGTTGAATAACGAAAGCATGTTGTGTGAAAAGTCAGCACCAACAATTTTCTGAACGCCTTGTCTTTTGGCTTCGATAGCAACATCACCTGTTCCGCACGC
>CALHAB010000156.1 GCA_937934185.1 uncultured Ignavibacterium sp.
AAACTGGAAGTAAGTTTTTTCAGCATACTTGGCTGGAGACCAATCTGGGGTGATTACTGGATAATAGGTCTTGATGAGAATTATCAGTGGGCAATTGTCGGAACTCCCAGCAGAAAGTACGGATGGATTTTAGCAAGACAATCTAAACTTAGTCAAGATACACTAGAAAAAATTTATTCTATTCTCAGAGAACAAGGATATAATCCGCAGGACTTTAAATAAATGTTGCAAACAACACTATTTAATCACTCCAAAAACATTGGAGCTCCAGGTCCGACAGGAATTCCAGCGGCAAACCAAACCACAAATAACAATGTCCAAATAATGAAAAACACAAATGTGTATGGAAGCATTGTTGCTATCAGAGTACCTATTCCCGCTTTCGGATCATACTTGCCAACAAAAGCGATTATCAAAGCAAAGTATGACATCATCGGGGAAATTATATTAGTTACACTGTCACCAACTCTGTATGCTGCCTGAACAAGTTCAGGAGAATAACCCAGAAGCATAAACATCGGAACAAAAACAGGTGCCATAACAGCCCATTTCGCAGAAGCACTTCCGATGAAAAGATTAATGATGGCAGAGATGATTATAAATGAAATCAGAAGAGGAATCGGACCTAAGCCGGATGACTTTAAAAAGTTTGCGCCTTCCACTGCCACGATCAAACCAAGATTTGTCCAGTTGAAAAATGCAACAAACTGTGCAGCGAAGAAAACCAGAACAATATACGATCCAAGCGTCTCCATTGATTTGTTCATTCCTTTAATTGCATCGTTATCTGATTTAATTGTCTTTGCACCAATTCCATAAGCAAGCCCTGCAATAACACCTCCAAAGAAAATAAAGGCAACTATTCCACTTAAGAAAGGAGATTTTAAAATTCCTTGTGTTTTAGGATCTCTTAAGAATCCGTTTTCTGGAATAAGTCCCCAAAGAATAATTGCTGCAAAAACCAGAGATGCAATTCCGGCATACCAAAGTCCTCTTACTTCATCTCCCGATAGTGGTTTAATTTCTTCAGCTTCAGCACTTCCTTTATATGTTCCGAGTCGTGGCACAACAATTTTTTCAGTCACCCAGGTGCCTGCGGCAGCAATAAAGAAAGTTGAAACAAACATGAAATAGTAATTAGCAGCAGCATTCACTTCATAACTTTTATCAATGATATGAGCAGCTTCCTGAGTTAGTCCTGCAAGCAGTGGATCAATAGTTCCGAGTAAAAGATTTGCACTGTAACCACCTGAAACACCTGCAAAGGCAGCAGCTAATCCTGCAATCGGATGCCTTCCGGCTGCAAGAAATATTATTGCTGATAATGGAACCAAAAGAACATAACCAATTTCACTTGCAGTGTTGGATAGTATTCCTGCAAACACAATTACAAATGTTAAAAGTTTTTTAGGTGATTTCAGAACAAGAAGGCGTAGTACTGTTCCGATTAAACCGCTGTGTTCGGCAACAGCAATTCCGAGTAATGAAACCAGCACAGTTCCAAGCGGTGCAAATGATGTAAAGTTAGTAATAAGATTAAGAATAATTTTATGCAGACCTTCAACCGACATAAGGTTTACAGGTTTGATTTCTTTTCCAGTGCCGGGATGAATTACAGAAAAATCAAACTGACTTACCAACCACGAAAGAACAATTACAGCCAGAGCAAATATTGCAAATAGCGTGGTTGGATTCGGAAGTTTATTTCCAACCGTTTCAACAATGCCAAGAAATTTTTCGAGATATTTATTTGATTTATTCTGAATTTCTGCCATAGTGTTTCCTCTATTTTTATAGGATTTGTCTAAAGCTCAGATAATTATTTTGTAATATATGAAAAAAGTTTGAGTTCAAAGGAAAAAGTTTAAGGGAAAAAACCTGAGAGATAATTTATAGAAATGATGAAGTTCAATCAGGATAATTTAATTTTCCACAACCAGACAGGTTATATTTCCATCAAAGTCAGTTGCGATGATTTGATTTTTATTTATGACTGTAAGAGTATTTACAAATCCATTTGTGATTTTGTGCTTCCACAGAATTTTTCCATTTGATGAATCTAGTGAATATATAACTCCGTTTTTTGTCGGATAAAAAATTACTCCGTCTTTTTCAACTATCTGAGCGGAGCTAATATCATAACCGAGTCCGCAGTTTGTAATCCAAATTGGTTCCTGTAAATCGCCTGATGCCGGAAGTGCAAGAATTGTATCATTCATTGTTCGGATGAAAATCTTTTCAGCATTTTCAGAAATACCAATTGTCTCGCGCACCTGAAATTTGCCGGTTCTCCAGAGTTGTTTTCCTGTTTCAATTTCGATCGCAGTCATTTGTCTGTCTGGTGCAACGATAAAAACTATTCCATTTGAAATTACAGGTGTACAAGCAGCTGGTGAATAAAATATTCCTTCACGATCACCTTTCCATTTCCATATCAAATCACCTGTAATTTTGTTGAGACAATATAAATGCTCATCCCAAGCACCAAAAATTATTTTATCATTATTGATAACGGGCTTGGATTCAACGAATCCGTTTAGTCCTGAAAATTCCCAGATAATCTTGCCGGTAACTAAATCAATAGCACGAAAAGTTTTATCACTTCCTCCGGTATAAACAACATTGTTTTGAATTAAAGGCGAACCAAGAACCGCAGCACTTGTTTTTATTTGCCAGATTAATTTTCCGTTGCTTTTATTCAGGCAATATATCGAACTATCCGCTGAGCCAAATACAACAAAATCAGATGCAACTTCAGGAGATGAGTAAATCGCATTGTTCGAATTGAATAACCATTGAACAATTCCATCATCAATATTCAAAGAATAAAATTTTCCTGAGGCATCTCCGACAAAAATATTTTTTTCACTCAGCGCAGCAGATGAAGCAATTGTATAACCAGTATAAAACTGCCACTTAATTTTTATATTAGGATAAAAAGTGTTAATTGAATAATCAGGAAGCTTTGCATCTTCATATTGGAAATTTTCAGATATGCTCAGCGACTGCCATTTATTGTAATCATTATTTGAATTGTTTTTGTTATAAAAAAAGATCGAATCATTTTTTATCTCAACAATGTTATATCCACCATTTATTTCTTTTGCCCTGAGATTAGATCTTCCCATTACGCCGGGAATTCCTTCGAGGTTGTAAATTTTGTTAGTATGTCCGTGACCGAATAAAACAACTTTGGTGTTAAGAGCCTTTAATCGTCGCGTCATTTCATACCAGTTTGCAATACTTTCATCAAGAGGGTAATGTGTGATGAAAATCAGTGGTTTTGCAGAGTCATTTTTTGTTTTGAAAAGAGAATCAAACCAACGTAAATCTTCCGGCGCAAAATAACCATCAGCCATTCGCATTCGCGGTCCCTGATGTAATCCTGCAAAGAGAATATTTTCATACTCGAAAGTAAAGCGGTCATTACCCCAGAGTTTGATAAAATCTGTACCAGCTGATTCACTCCATTTGGTGTCGTGATTTCCGGGAATGATATAATATGGTTTTTTCAGTTTATCAAGAATTGATTTTGCCGTTGATAATTCTTCCAGAGTTCCTGTTGCGGTGATATCTCCGGAGACAATTGTAAAATCAATATCATCAAAAGAGTTAATATCCTTAACAGATTGATTCAGATCTTCCGCTGCTGTTGGATAACCTATATGAATGTCTGTGAGCCACGCAAATTTTAATTGCTGAGCAAATAAAGTAGTGAATGAGAGAAGAACAACAAGAAAAATTTTTTTCATGACATTTTACTTACTAATTCATCAAACTTTTTATTGAATAACTGGTGAAGTGTTTCAAGGTCTTCTTCAGAAATTTTTATCATTGGCTGTGTATTTTTAATTGCCTGTTCAGGAGTCTTTATGCCGGGAATAACTGTTGAAACCCCTTTGTGATTCATAATGAAGCTGAGTGCAAAAGTGACTTTATCAATATTATACTTGTCAGAAATTTTCCAGACATCTTCAAGTGCATCGAGAAGTTCAGATAAAAATTCCGGCTTAAGTCGGAAACTCCTGTGATCGTCTTTGTTAAATCTGGTCTCTTTAGTAAACTTTCCGGTAAGCAATCCGAACTGAAGAGGAATTCTTGCGATTATTCCGTAACCTTTTTGAGACGCAGTTTCAATAAGTTTTAATGATCTCTGATTGATTATATTAAACGCAACCTGAAAACCATTCGCGAGATTTCTATTCATTAAAAATTCAGCTTCAGGATATGGATTGAAAGTGTTGAGTGAAATTCCCCAATAACGGATTTTGCCTGTAGATTTCAGCTCATCCATTGCTTCGATGCATTGTCCATCTTCAAGATGATTTAGTTTTGCAGAATGAAGCTGATAAAAATCAATGTAATCTCTTTTTAATCTTTTCAGACTTTCGTCACAGGATTTTAGAATGTGCTGTTTTGTATAATCAAGAAGTATTTGTTGATTCTCAACACGGTGGCCAACTTTTGTAGCGATTATCACATCAGCTCTGCCGCCGAAAACTTTTCCAATCAATTCCTCAGAGTGGCCAAAGCCGTATAGGTCAGCTGTGTCGTAAAAATTAATTCCGAGGTCGAAAGATTTTTTTAATGCTTCAATAGAAGTGGCATCATCAACATCACCCCAGCCGATTGCTAAATCGCCAACCATTGCAGGACCGCCAATTGCCCAGGCACCAAAACCAACTTCGCTTACGACTAAATCTGTGTTACCGAATTTTCTGTAGTTCATATATAAAACCAAATTTGATTTTTTAATTGATACAAAATTAAGATTGTAAGTAGGAATAAAAGAATTTGGTTAAAACTTTCATACCGAATTTGTTTAGGAATCTAAGAAGGATACTTTAAACAACAGTAGACCCATAAAATAGTTTACGATTGACAGATGCGGTTATTAAAGATAGCTTCGGTTTTAAGTAAAATTTGTAAAAAAGAGCGGACAATTTGTCCGCTCTTTTGACTTTTGAATTATTTAAAAGCCCATCTCTTTCCGTCGGGGCTCGGCCTCGCCGAGACTGTTGGGAGAAGGGATTTAGGAATGAGGCCTTTTACTTTATCACCATCATCTTCTTACTTGATACAAAACCTGTCCTGCATTTGGTAGAGACACGCCGCGGCGTGTCTCTACTTTTCTTTCAATGCTAAAGATTCCTCACTGCGTTCGGAATGACAGAATAGGTATAAGGAAATAAGGTATAAGGGAAAAATTAAAATCAGGATTGCTGCTGATTCATTTAATAGAGAATTTCTATACCAATTTAACCTCTAAGAGGTTGTAGAATCAAAAATCCCGTAGGGATTTAATTATTGTAGAAAACAAATACACCAAACAAATACAGCATCCTCGTAGAGGATAAATAAAGATTTTTAATACACTAAAATCAAATGATTAAAGAAGTCAATAAATCCGGAAGCAAAATTAAGTTCATACTTTTGTAATAAAAGGTTGACAGAATAATACTATTTGTACAGTCCTAAACAAAAAATATTAGATTGAATGGGTGTCTACCTCTTGCAGAGAATGTTGATTGAATGATTGATTTATTGCCCTGTCTTTCAAGGCAGGGATTGTAATGATAATTCAAATCACTGTCGGGACTTTAGTCACATTCGTTCTGCTGAGTAATAATGTCATCCTTTCAGGATTTTATTTTTTTGCTTAATGATTTCGTTACAATAATTTCATCACTTCGTGATTTGTTAAGTAGAAGATTTTTCAGCCCAATGAATCAGGGTTTAGAATGACAGCATAAAATTTTTCGGAGCTTTATAAAAACTTGATAACGAAAGGGAGGAATAAGGAAATAAGGTATAATGGAATAAATAATAATAGTAACAAAAACTCTTGCACAGTATCCTTTGGAGAGGAGTTATTTTTTCTGTTTATGTTAAAGACTTTATGCTTTGTAACTCAAGTCTGGAGACTTGAGCTACGGATTAATATTTATTGATTTTATTGTCCTGTCTTTTAAGGCAGGGATTATAATGATAATTCAAATCACTGTCAGGACTTTAGTCACATTTGTTCTGCTCAAAATAATGTCATCCTTTCAGGATTTTATTGATTTGTTTTATGATTTCGTTACAATAATTTCATCACTTCGTGATTTGTTAAGTAGAAGATTTTTCAGCCCAATGAATCAGGGTTTAGAATGACAGCATAAAATTTTTCGGAGCTTTATAAAAA
>CALHAB010000157.1 GCA_937934185.1 uncultured Ignavibacterium sp.
AAATGAGTACAATCTTCTGTCTCGTCTCACGGCAAGCGATGGCTAATGTTTTGCCGGTGCTTATGTTCCAACCAAAAAGTGTTGTTTTGTTTACCACACCAGAAGAAAAACAATGTGCCGATAACCTTGAAAAATTGTTTAAATCAAAAGGAATAAAAATTAAAAGGAATGATGGCTTAAATGCTTATGATTATATAAACTTTAAAGATGCTGTTAAATCTGAATTGGAGAAAACAGAAGGTGAAGCAATATTAAATGTTACTGGCGGAACAAAATTAATGGCGTTTGCAGCGTATGAAGCTTTTGCTGAAAAAGATAAAGAAATTATTTATTGCGATACTGAACATCAGAAAATTATAACTCTATTTCCAAATTATAAAATTTTAGATCTTAAAGCAGACTTAACCATTGAGGAATACTTAAATTCTTATGGTTACATTATCAATGAAACAAAAAGCATAAAAAATGAAAAAGATTACTTCGACCTTTTTTCCTACATTGAGAAAACTAAATCAGTAAATTCGTTTATCGACTTATACGAAAAAGTTAGAGAAAAACTTTCAGGATTAAATATCAATTTTACAGTAACAAGTATAGACCAGAGATTTGAGTTTAGAAAAGAAAATAGCTACTACTTAATTAAGTATTATGATAATAGTTATAAAACCTTTAAAATCGATATATCAGACTTTAAAAGTGGCGATTGGCTTGAATATTATGTTAAATATTTTTTGAAAAAGAAATACAATCTTAATTCATTTTTGGGCGTAAAAATTATAAATGAAAAGGGTGTAGAAAATGAAATTGATGTGATGGTACTTAAAGACTACAGACTTAATATTATTTCCTGTAAATCAGGTAAGAAGGATAACCAATTTGATCTTTATCAGTTGGAAACTCTTCGAAATATAACCAGTGGAACTTTTGGAAAAGGAATTTTTGTATCAGCAAATAAGCATTCTGAAAAATTCCTTAACCGGGCAAAAGAATTATCCATTAAAGTGATTCAGGTTCAAAATAAAATGGAATTAGATTTATGAAAACAAAAAACATTCTCATTTGCGTATCAGGTTTAACACCCCAGATTGTTACCGAAACATTATTTTGTTTAGCTTATAAAGAGAAAAAACAGATTGATGAAGTTTATGTTCTTACAACAAAACGGGGAAGAGATGTTATACTAGGCAGAGATAAACATCCGGCAACACCCAAAACACTACTTAAAGACGAAATTGAAAACCTTTGCAAAAAGTATAAGATTAAAAAACCGTTGTTTGAAGAAAATGATACTCACATTATAGTTGCAAAAGAAGAAGCTATCGAACTTCCGGATATCCGATCAGACCGGGATAACATTTTATTCCCGAATAAAATTTGTGAATTTTTACGAAACAAAAGTTCAGACCCCGATAATGTTCTTTATTGTTCAATTACCGGAGGAAGAAAATCAATGAGTGTGCATTTAGCAAACGCACTTTCAATTTTCGCCAGGGAAAATGACAGACTAGTTCATGTCCTTACCAAAGAAGAGCACGAGTTTAAAGGATTTTATCCACAATCTAAAGAAGAGATTAAAGATCTTGAGCTTGCCGATTTACCTTTCGTAAGATTAAGACCAATTCTTTCAGCAGAGATCAAAAGACCTGACTTACTCACATCTAACTTTGATGATATCGTAAAATATACTCAGGCACAGCTTAAGATTCTTGCTCCATCAAATAGAATGAGTCTAGATATTGAAAAAAGGGAATTAAGATTTAGTAATGACTCAATCGTACTAGAGCCAATGGAATTTTTATTTTACTATTTTTTTGTTGATTCAAAATTGAGAGGCACTAATAAAATTTCTGTTTATAACTTTATTGGTGACGAAACAAAAAATCAATTTATTGAATACTACACTAATTTTTTTCCAAACATCGAGATAAAAGAAAGGGACTGGTATACAAATGGTTTTTCAAAAGAGGATTTCAGAACTAAAAGGTCTAAAGTGAATTCAAAAATTTCAGAATTGATTTCAGACCCCGATTTGTGTTCATTCTTTTTGATTGATGTTCATAAAAAATATGGTGAATCCACTTATTATATTAAAGCTGAAAAAGATAGATTTTCAATTAAGTATTAATTACTATGGCAAAGCCATCCCTTTGGGATCAGCCTGTGGCAGACATTGTTGAATTTTATATCGCAATAACGGATAATTTTTTATTTCTTACTTCATTTACAGGCAAATTATCACTTTTACAGGTTAACTCAATTTAATTTTTCAAAGACTAATTATTATTAAAGTGTATCAATAAACTCATTTTTTGCACAGACTAATAGTCTGTGCTACATCTTTAAATATGAATGATTTTGAATTTACAAGAAGAAATTTGCCTCATCTTTATTTTAATGAAGGGGTGTATTTTATTACATTCAGAATCGCAGGACGGTTGCCTTATAAACTAATTCAGGAACTGAAAATTACTTCACATAAATTTGAAGATATTCCGTTCGAGGAATTTAGAAAACATTTTCTTTTATATGATGATTATCTGGATAAGAATGAATATTCAAAAGTTAATTTGACAGTTTCTGCAATAGCTAAAATTATTTCTGAATGTATTCTATATCCGGATGGTAAAGAATATAATTTAATTTGTTTTACAATAATGCCAACACATGTTCACCTTGCTTTTGAATTATTGCGTGGTAATAAAGGTATAAGTAAAATCATGCAATCAATCAAAGGAATTTCATCGAGAAAAGTCAATCAAGTTCTAAACAGGACTGGAAAATTCTGGCAGGATGAAAGTTATGACAGATGGATACGAAATGACATAGAATTATACTATGTTATCAGATATATCCTGGAAAATCCGGTTAAAGCTAATTTAGTGAAAAGCTGGGATGACTGGAGATACAGTTTTTGCAAAAAAGAATTTATAATATTGTAGCACAGGCTATGGAAAAGCCATCCCCTTGGAATCAGCCTGTGCTATGCATAACAAAATGTTTTTTCCCCTGAGAATAGTAATCAGTGCTCACTTTTGCATCTTTTGTTGGTATTAGTCTGCCTTACTTAAAAAAATCACCAAATAATTCACAGACTGATAGTCTGTGCTACTTCTAAATATTTCCAAAATGTTTTTTTGTTTCTATTAAAATAATAATAGCAGGAAATTTGAACTGTTGATATAATAATTCTTAATAATAATCATTATTAAAAATTTAACTAAGATTAAAAAGGAGACTGATATGACTAACATACTTAATTTTTCACAGGAAACTTCAAATAAACCTGAAACAGGTTTTGATAATATAGATTTTGAAACAATGGGTTTTACTGATGCAGGTAAAGTTGGAGGTTCTGCTTCTGCATTCAATATAAGTCTGGAAAGATTTTTTTCCCGCTTACTGTTAAATAAAGATTCCATTGAATATGAAGTCCAATCCAGGAATGGTGAAGCAGATATCAGAATTAATCTTACTAAGGAAAAAATTGAAGTACATAAGAATGAAATTAATCGCCTTCAATCAAAGGAACTTTCAGAAGCAGAGACAAGATTAAAGGAAGCTAAAGAGGAGTTAAATGACTTTAAAGTTAATCCTACAAAGTTTGTAAAAGAGGAAAAGGATACGCTTTCATTAAGGATTTATGGTATTTTAAGTTTGTTTATAGCTGTATTCCTGTACTTTTTTTATTCATCAGTAATATATTCAGCAGTTTTCAGAGATATCAGTATTTCAAAGTACACAATATTTAATTCGATTTTCTATCCTAAAGCAATTGAAGAAGCATATTCAAAAGGCATTGCTGCTCTGATGATTGTTCTTTTTGCGCCTTTTATTTTTTTAGCATTAGGTTTAGCGATCGAGAGTGTGAAAGTAAAGAAAAGAGACAAATACAGATTTGCCTGGGTGGGTGTGGCATTATTTACTTTTATCGTTGACGTATTGTTAGCTTATCATATATCTGAGAGAATTTATAATACTAAAGCAATAAATACTTTTGGAAATGTAAAACCTTTTACTCTTTATGATGCATTGCTTGATTTGAATTTCTGGATAATAATTGCGCTCGGCTTCTGTGTATATATCTTGTTTGGTTATATTTTCTCCCTGTACAATGAACAGCGTTTATATAAAAATAAATTTGAACAAATAGAAAAAATGCTCAAAGAAAAAATTATATCTGCAACTAATAATATTGTGGAGGTAAAATCATCAATTAAAAAATTAGAAGAAGAGATTTATTCTTTAAATATGAGCATTACTGAAATACAGAAAGAATATGATAAAATATTTTACAGCCCCAATGAACTGATCAAAATAATGTCTGACTATGCACTTGGATGGGTTAAATATCTCCAAAATGCAAAAATGCCGGAGACTGAGATTCAGAAAATTGAAAATTCATTAAATAATTTCTATTTACAGAAAGGAATAAAATAATATGAATATCAAATCTATTTGGAAATATCAGATATTATTTTTCATTATAACTCTTTTATTAATCGCAATGATTTCCTGCGACTCCGTTGATGATCAAAAAGAAAATGAAAGAAAGAATTTTTCAGCCCCACATCATAAAAATTTAAATGTTACAATTCTGCTTGATTTATCTGATAGAATTTCGATCAAAAAAAATCCGGACCAATATAAAAAGGATATTAAATTTATTAATAATGTTCTTGATGCTTTTAAGTCCTACCTGAATAAAAAAGGTGTTGTAGAAAGTGAAGACAAAATAAAACTTATTTTTTATCCCTTATCTATGGATGAATTGTATCAGGAAATAGCAGACTCGCTAAATATTGAATTTGGTAAATATGACTTTGGTTACAGAAAATCAATTTATGAAAACATTTCTTCTATCTATAACAGACAATTGCAAAAACTTTATTCTGTTGCTTCAAACTCAAAAGTTTATAACGGTTCTGATTTGTTTAATTATTTCAAGCATCGTGTGGTTGATGATTGCATTTTACCGGATTCGAATTATATAAATCTGCTTATCATCCTTACTGATGGCTATATCTATGATAAAAACAGTATGTACCAGCAAGATAACAAATTCAGCTATCTGATACCTGAAGCTTCTCATGTCAGAATGTTCAGAAAGCTTAATAATTGGGAAGAGCTTTATGAAAAAAATAACTATGGTTTGATACCTTTGAATAATGATCTTTCTGCATTATCCATACTGGTTGGTGAGGTTCATCCTGTTGAA
>CALHAB010000158.1 GCA_937934185.1 uncultured Ignavibacterium sp.
AAATGGTTTAACTCTTCCAACTACTAAAGAGATTACAAAATATATATCTGAACATACTAATGCTGTTGGTTATGGCGGTGTCGGATATAAAGATGGAATCGTGCAGATTAGAGTGGAAGGGGTGTATCCGACTGAGGAAAATATCAGGAATGATACTTATCCGATTACAAGGTATCTTCACTTCTTTGTTACCAAAGCTCCTTCAGGCAGTGTTAAAAAATTTATTGACTGGACTTTATCTCCAAAAGGGCAGAGTGTAATAAGAAAAGCTGGTTTTATTCCACTTTGGGATTACTCGCTGTAAATATTTTAACAAATCCGTAATATTTTCTTAACCTTCACTTAACCTTTATGTTTTAAATTTGACTAATCAATTATCGAGTAGAAAATGTACTACCAATTAGATAAAACAGGCAAAAGCACGAAAAATACTTTGACAAAGGATAGCAAACATTATGTTTTCAGCTGGAAAGAAGTTAAAGAGAATCCCTTCGAATTATTCAAATCATCAGTTCTGCTTCCAGCGTTTCTTTTTAATAAACAAAATATTGATTCGAAAATAGATTGGGCAAGTGAATACGAGATTATTTATATCTCACAGTTAATGGAAACCTGATTGAATTAAATGGGGGACAATCTTAAAAGAGTTTGATATTCTTTCTTAAATAAATCTTCTATCTTAATCTCACCGTTTTCTGTAAGCTTATGTAATTCACAATGCATGCTGTTTTGATTAAGGTTTATAATGTTTACTCTCAGAGATTTTCCTGTATATCCAACAGTAGAAGCACCTGCATTCAGAAAGCTAATTCCTTTTCTTTCATAAAATTCATTGTAGTGAATATGTCCGTGCAAAACTAGGTCTATATTATGCTTTTGAAATAAGCTGATAAGTCTTTTCTTCTTTTTAAGTTTCATCGTTTGCTTTTCAATATTCTGCCAGAGACCTGCAATAGACCTTTTAGTGTTTTTTATCTTATTAAAATGATGATGTACAGCTATTATTTTGAATACATCTTTATCAGAATATTTCTTTAATAGTTCATCAATCTTGTTAAAATTTTTAAGTTTTATTTCACCAATTGATGCAAAAGGATTTTTGTACTTGGAATACTCAGCAATAGAATTAATACCAACTATTACAACACCATCTAGCTCTTTTGTAAAAGGGAATTGTGACTCTTCATCTGCAACTTCTGTATTAACAAAAGTTTCTTTAAATATTTCTTTGAATAAATGCACTTTGGCATCATAATCAACTTCTTTACATCTTTCCGGAAACGAAAATATATCAATTGCTTTTTGTGGTCCTCCAAAAATGTCGTGGTTGCCGGGAATAACTGTAAGATTTAAGTGAGATGAGAATCCGAATTTGCTGAGCATTCTTTTCAAAATGAGCAAATCACTTTCATCAGCATTATCGGTAAGATCACCGGTAATGATCAAATGATCAACAGATTGATTTGATATATATTTAATCAGTTTTTTAACTCTCAAAAGATTAGAATCATTGAAAAGTGTATTTAAGTGAAGATCTGAGATATGAGCAATTTTCATTTTATTTCCATAATTGTTTTTATGATTTTGCTAAATCGAAACTGAAACCTTTTCGTTAATGCTATAAGAGGGAACATTTTTATTAACTGAATTAATATAGCGATTTCTTTTATTTTCCTTTAGATAATTTAAGTCAATCATTATAAAAGCATCAATACAATCGCCGAAATTCTTATCAATGTTAAAACCTGCAAATAAAACTCCACCTGGAATACATAAATCAGCATACTGTTTGAATAAAGTTGGAATTGAATATCCAAGATTACTTAAAAGGTTTTTTAACAAAATCAATTCTTTATTATAATCCATTAAATTAAAAAGTTGGTCGAACTGAGATTTTGATTCGTTTGAGTATAAATAAGGTTGATAAGGTGTCACAAGTTTTTTATGAGGTGAAAACCACTTTGAATAAAACTGAGTTATTAAGTTTTTTGCTTCAGATGAATAATTATTACTCATACTAACAGGACCAAATAGATATCTAATCGACTTGTTGGTTGATAAATATTTGCCGATGCCCTGCCATAGATAATCTAATGCTAGTGAATTCCAGTATTTTGATTGAATGAAGCTTCTGCCCAACTCAATCGAATTGAATAAATAAGGAATCAATTCATTATTAAACTTGAAAAGTGAGGATGAATAAAATCCTTCAACACCAAAATTATTCATTACAAAATTTCCTTCAGCAAATCTGTATGAACCAACAATTTCAAGATTGTTATCATCCCACAAAACTATATGCTTATAATATTTATCATATTTATCAGAATCTTTTTTTGCACCGGTACCTTCGCCAACCTTTCTGAAAGTTATTTCCCTTAATCGGGCAATTTCTTTTAGAACATTTTTTCCTTTTTCATACTCAACTAAAAATATTTTTTTATGGTCTGTAGTTTCACCCAGAAGTTGATTTGAAAACAACTCTCTTCGTAATTGACGGGTTGAAACAGGATGAATAATATTTTTTTCGGTCTGAAAAATTCCTTTTTTGTTTTTTGAAATCAAGTAAAGATGTTTTTTGAGAGACTTAGAAAGAAATTCAATTTTCTGATACTTGGAATTAAAAGCTTTGGGTGAAATCGGATGTCCGATCTTTATATCAAATGTTTTATTTCGCTTATTGAATAATTCGTATGGAAGCAAAAACATCGATAACTTTTTGCTGAAAAGGGAAGTGATATAAAATAAGAATGAATTTCTGCCTTTGATAAAGATTGGTAAAACCGGTGCCTGAAACTTATCAGCAAAATAAACAGAACCTTTATTCCATTTTTTATCTCTGATCCCTTTTATTGTAAAACGGGCTACTTCACCTGCCGGAAAAATTATTATTGCATAATCTTTTTGTAATGCCTCTGATATGAGTTTATAATTTTTCTTAAGATTCTTACTCGATAGAATATCAAAAGGCAAAAAATACTCGGATAGATTTTTAATATTCATCAAAACATCATTTGCAATTATCCTCACATCTGTTCTGACTTCAGATATCATCTTTAAGAGAATCAAACCATCAAGGCCGCCAAGAGGATGATTTGCAACGACGATTAGTTTTCCTTCGCTAGGAATTTTTTCCCTATCTTTTGATGAAACACGATAAGATATATCTAAATGTTCAAAAAGTTCTTCAATAAATTCAATTCCGGTTTTATCGCCGTGCTCAGAAAGAAAACGATTGATCCTTGGTATAAAAAGTACTCTGTTCAGAAACGAAAAAAATAAATCAGATATGAACGAAGGATATTTTGACAAGAATCCCGGAGACTTTGAATTGATTATTTCTTTAATGTTGATGTGATTCATTTAGTAATATATTATTCACATCAGCAAACTATTTATAGAATGTTAATAGATTATTAAGCCAATGTTAATTAATCTTTAACTAATGAAGAATCTTTCTTTTTCTTGAAACTTCTGAAAGCATAAATAGTTTGAGCGAAATAATTTCTCGGGAAATAGGTTTTCAGACCATATTCATCAGGTTTTGATGGAGGTAAGAATGCTGTACCCCAAATCCAGTCCCAGATTGCTAACTTAGTTGCGAAGTTTCTGTTTCTTCCTTTACCAGTTGAATGATGCCATCGGTGCATTTCCGGACCATTGATAATTTTTTGCAGCCAACCTGTTTTAACATCTAAGTTTGAGTGAATATACATTCCCCAGACTGAACTGATTACTCCTTTGTATGCTATTACTTCAGAAGGAGAGCCGAGTAAAACAATTGGTGCAAACTCAACGGTTTGATTAATGAGAATTTCAAGTGCGTGAGATCTTGAACCGGAAAGCCAGTCAACTTTTTTAGGCGAGTGATGAGCTTCGTGTATTCTCCATAACCATTTATTGCTGTGCTGCCAGCGATGCATCCAGTAAATATAAATGTCATGTGTGATAGTGAAGAAAACTAATTGAATCCATATTGGTACATCGGCAAACAATTTTAATCTGCTTATACCAGTAGTTGAATCAATAAAATTAATAATATAACCGAAAATTAAAATACTAAGAATGTAACTCTGAGCGATTGTATAAAGTGCAAGGTCATCAAAGAAACCTTCTCTTAAAATTTCCTGATCTTTGTTATATGGAAATATTCTTTCAAGAATTAATAAAAGCACTGCGGCAGAAACAATAATCAATATTGAATATTTTTCTGCCGGCGAGAATCCTGTTAAATAGTTAGAGATAAAATTCAGAATATCTGAAAATAAATCCGTCCTATCTAACATCTCAGTAATCATAGTTCTATTTAACCCTTCTTAATTTTTGAATCTGACCTTTTTCGCTGTCATAAACTTTTTTAATTCCATCACCAAGAGCAATTTCGATATCGCGGATGTTTGAGACAAGTCTCTGCAAACCGCCCATCTCAACAGAAGCTGCCTGATCAGTTCCCCACATTGCACGATCGAGTGTGATATGTCTTTCAACAAAGCAAGCACCTAAAGCAACTGCTGCCCAGGTTGGAGCTAATCCAACTTCGTGTCCGGAATAACCAATAGGAATTTCAGGAAATTTCTTTCTTAATGTTTCGATCATTCTTAGATTTAGTTCTTCATTCTTACAAGGATAAGCTGATGTCGCATGCGCAAGTAGCAGATTATCATAACCAAAAAAGTTAACCGCAGATTCAATTTGTTCCATAGTTGACATTCCAGTTGACATCATCACTGGCTTGTTAAGTGCTTTATGTTTTTTGAGCAAATCAAAATCTGTTAAAGATGCAGATGGAGTTTTGTAAATCGGCGGATCAAATTGTTCGATAAAATCAACTGATGGTTCATCCCAGCAGGATGCAAACCACATTATATCAAGTTCCTTACAATAACGGTCAATCTCAGCATATTCTTTCTCTCCGAACTCAACTTTATGACGATATTCTATGTAAGTAATTCTGCCCCAGGGAGTATCTCTTTCAAGATTCCATTGGTCTTTTGGAACACAAAGCTCCGGGGTTCTTTTCTGAAATTTAACAGCATCGCAGCCGGCTTTCTTTGCACCTTCAATCATTTTCTTTGCAATTTCAAGATCTCCATTATGATTTATTCCTATTTCACCAATTATAAAAACAGGATGACCATCGCCGATAAGTTTGTTTCCAACTTTAATTTCTCTTCTTTTCATGATTTTCCCTTATTGTTTGAGAGATATAATTAGTTCAGCAAATTCTCTGAAAGCACCATAGCCGCCTTTTGCTTCGCACACATAATCACTTATTTCTTTAATGAAATTCATTCCATCTGAAGGAGTTGCTGTGAATCCGACAAGTTTCATTATGTCATAGTCATTAGAGTCATCACCAATGTATGCTATGTTTTCAGAGCTTAGTTGATTTTTCTTTTTTATTTCTTCGAGTAAAGCTTCTTTGTCTTTTACTCCAAGATAAACCTGTGTGATTTTTAATTTTTCTGCTCTTGATTTAACTGTTCCTGAATTCTCACCTGTAATAATAATCGTTTCGACATCTGCATATTTTCTTAATCTTTCCACACCCATTCCATCTCTTATAGAATATCTTTTCATCGCTTCACCGGAAGGGGAGTAGTAAATTCCTGTATCTGTTAAAACTCCATCAACATCAGTAATTACTAATTTGATTTTTTCTGCTTTTGATTTCAGATGAGAATTTTTCTCTGCAAGTTTTTTGTCAATTACCATGCTGTCCAACCTCCGTCAACTACCAGATTAGCGCCTGTCATATAGGATGATGCATCACTTGCAAGAAAAACAATTGCACCTTTGTAATCCGTTGGTGCTGCCATTCGTCCAAGCATAGTTCTGGCAGAATAATTTTTTATAAAATATTCATCCTGATTATTTTCAACTCCTCCGGGAGAGAGTGTGTTTACTCTTACACCTTTATTGCCCCAATATGCAGCAAGAAACCTTGTGAAATTAATTATAGCTCCTTTAGTTGCAGGATAAGCTGGTGATTTATAAAACGATTGTGTGCCATCAGGTCTTTTGTAAATTGATTGATCCGGCCCAACCATTCCGTAAGTTGAAGCAATGTTAATTATACTTCCTTTACCTTGATTGGCCATCACGCTTCCTATTACTTGTGAACAAATAAAAGTTCCCGTTACATTTACATCGAGAGATTTCTGCCACATATCAAGAGGATAATTTTCAAACATTGAAAGTTCTGCTGCTGCCTGAGGATTTTCGAACATATCATTTATTGCGGCATTGTTAACAAGTATATCAATATGTCCAAATTCACTTAAAGTTTTATCGCGAAGATTTTCAACTGATTTCTTATCGATGATATTTACTCCGATTCCAATTGATCTTGTTGGAAGGGTTTTAGCAAATTCCTGACACGCATTTTCATCCAAATCTGATGCAACTACATTAGCGCCAGCTTCAGACAATGCAAAGCAATGATGCCTGCCAATCAATCCAAGTGCACCAGTTACAATTGCTACTTTTCCTGTTAAGTCAAATAATTTTTTAACATCAGTCATACTATTTCTTTGCCTTTGGTTTCATATTAAAATTTCCGACCCGTCTGAAAACCGGTTCAACTGGTTCTCCACGCAAATACGATTTAACATTTTTTTCTTCAACAGCTTTTTTAAGGATAGGAAGAACATCTTCATAAGCTTTTAGAGTATATTCAATATCCTGATCAGTATGTGAAAAAGACATATTGTGAAATCCTCCCCAGAGAATTCCTCTTTTTATCATTTCCTGTTGAACTAACGATTTCATTTCAAGTGGATTGCAGCCGGATTTTTCAGCATCAAAAGTTATGATAGTTCGGCAATCAAAGCCCGAACATTTTGTATAATCCATTCCAAGCTTCTGTGCTATTGAATTGTATCCATCTTTTAATTTTCTTCCTTGCCTTGCAAGATATTCAGGAACATTCTTTTCAATAATTTCGGTAACAGTTGCTTTTACTGCTGCAAGTGAAAGTGCCTCACCTCCAAATGTTGTGAAAAAGAAAACATCTTTCTCAAGTAATTGCATAATGTCTTTCCTGCCGGTAAGAATTGAGATAGGCATTCCGTTGGCGACAGCTTTTGAGAAACACGCAAGATCAGCTTTAACTCCGAAATATTCCTGAGCACCGCCGACAGCGATTCTGAAGCCTGTCCACATTTCATCAAATATCAATACAGTTCCATTCTCAGTGCAGATATCACGAAGCTTGTGAAGAAAATTATCTTTCGGTTCATCAAAAACAAATGGTTCAAGAATCACACAAGCTGTATCTTCATCAATTGAATCAATTACAGATTGAATATCGTTATAATTAAAAGTAAAACTCAAATCCTGAATTGGCTGGGGAATACCTTTATTTCGGTCTGTAACTGAAATATACCAATCGTGCCAGCCGTGATATCCGCAGCAGAGAACTTTATTTCTTCCTGTGTATGCTCTTGCAAGTCTTACTGCAGCCGAAGTAACATCAGCACCAACTTTACTATAGCGAATACTTTCTGCATTTGGTACAACTCTGTTAATCAATTGAGCAACTTCAACTTCAAGCGGATGCATTAAAGAAAAAGTAATTCCATCCTTAAGTTGTTCACGAATTGCTTCATCCACTTTGTCATAAGCATAACCAAGGGACAAAGGACCAACAGCCATTGTATAATCAAGATATTCATTTCCGTCAACATCCCATACATGTGAACCTTTTCCTCTCTGAAGATATTTTGGTGCAACACCTTTAATATTTTGTCCGGGACCTTTTGCAAGTGTTTGTGTTTGTGCAGGAATAAGTTCCAATGCTATCTTGTAATATTCATCCGACTTTGTAATTACAGGATAATCTTTATTGAACTCTACTTTGTTTGGCATAATTAAAACCTCAGATAATTTTAGTTTGATCAGCGGTAATTGTCTTTAATTCATTAAGATGATTTCTGTACCAGTTAACTCCGTTATACTTTTCATTTATTTTTTTTATTTCTGGTTTTTCTTTCAATAAATTTAATATATCATTCAAGGCAAATTTCGGATTTTTGTGATAAAGTTCATCATAAACCCGTTTAATAAATTCGTAATCTTCAGGATAATCAATTGTAAAACGATGACTCATTGAATAATTCAAACCTGTTTCCCATTCAACATTTCCGATTCTGAACTTTTCAGGATTTTCCCAAATATATGGAGTTGTATGCTCTCGTTCCAATTTTCTTTTGGCATTTATCCAGGCTT
>CALHAB010000159.1 GCA_937934185.1 uncultured Ignavibacterium sp.
CCCTTAATAAAATTCATCGAAGGACTGCCAATAAATTCTGCAACAAATTTATTTACCGGTTTGTGATAAAGATTTAATGGAGTATCAACCTGTTGAACCCGGCCATCTTTCATAACAACTATTCTGTCTCCCATCGTCATAGCTTCAACCTGATCGTGTGTAACATAAATCATAGTTGCACCAAGTTCCTTGTGTAATCTTGATATCTCGCTCCGCATCTGCACACGGAGTTTTGCATCAAGATTGCTTAGAGGTTCGTCGAATAAAAAGACTTTCGGATTACGTACAATTGCTCTTCCAACTGCAACTCTCTGTCTTTGACCACCAGATAGTGCTTTAGGTTTTCTGTTCAGATATTTTTCTAATCCTAAAATTCTTGCTGCATCATTAACGCGTTTTTCAATTTCCTTTTTATCGAGTTTTCTCAACTTCAGACCAAAAGCAAGATTTTCATAAACTGTCATATGAGGATATAAAGCATAATTCTGGAATACCATTGCAATATCCCGATCTTTAGGAGGCAGATCATTAATCACTTTCCCATCAATTAAAATTTCTCCTCGTGAAATTTCCTCCAGACCGGCGATCATTCGTAAAGTAGTGGTTTTACCGCAGCCGGAAGGTCCGACCAGAACCACAAATTCTTTATCCTGAATGCTGATATTAACATCATCAACTGCTTTTGTTTGGTCATCATAAATTTTTGAAACACCCTGAAGTATTACTTCTGCCATTTTATCTCCTAAGGAATTTCAGTCATTGAATTTAATAAATAGTACCACTCAAAAACCGGAATGGTTACTGGCATTGCAGCGATCTTTCCACCAAATCCAATCAATCTGTATGTAAACATATTTAATTCACTTAGTTCAATTGTGTTAAGCAGATCTTCATCAATAGAAACATTGTACTTCGAAGCAAGTCGGACAGTATTTTTATTAATCAGATTATTTAACTTAGTTAGTGATAGTTTCATTTTAATATAATCTTTTGGCTCATCGCTGATTTGAATTATACTGTCACTGAGAAGTTTTTTATCAATTAATTTAATAATTGAGTAACCATCTTCGACTTTAATTGGTCCATAAACCTGACCTATTTCCAATTGCGATGCAATTTTGCCTATTTGTCCCGCAGAATTTGCCAGAAAATACCCCCACTCACCATTGCTCTTTTTTGTGTATTCTCTTTGATTAAATTTTTTTGCGAGTTCAGTAAAGTCGCTTCCTTTATTAAGTTCGTCAAGTACAATCATTAAATCATCTAGTTGAGGAGTAAATATCTCGGCAATGTTCAATTGTAACTGATTTGAATCAGTATTCAATTTTTGTGAGAGATAATTTTCTACTTCGTAATCCGAGACAGACACTGAATCATTGAAAGTTTGAAGCATTAATTCTGATAAATAATAATTTTTCCAGATGTCGATATCTTTTCGAACGGAACTTAAATTATTCAATCCCCTTTTATATCCTTCCTGTGTAATCACTTCATCTTCAATGAATTGTTTTACTGCTTTATTAAGCACCAATTTAATTCTGTTTGATTTTGTCGATGGAAAAGAAACTTTCTGATACATCAGATAATAGATTAAATCTTTTAATGAAAGTTTTGTGGAATCAAATTCAACGAAAAGTGAATTAAGTTTTTCTTTGTCAAGAAGTGCAAGAGATTTTTTTAAATCATCAGGCGTCAATTCAATGTTGTTTGATAATTCCGGAATTTGGTGTGAAATTCTTTTCTGAATGATATTTACTAAAGTATCAGCAAAAAGGTTAAACAATTCGCTGTTGGCTGAAATTGTTCTTCCGCCGATTACTTTGTCAAGAAATTTTCCAGCCAAAGCTTTTCGTTTTCTTTCAGACAAGATTGCTATGGTTTTATTTCTTGCTGTTTCGTTATCACTTAAAATAGTTGAGTCAATTTCTTCATTTTCTAATTTGAAGATAAACCAATTGTTATTTGATAACATCGGCGCAGAGATTTCATTTAACTTTAAATTAAAAATCACATCTTCCGCAAATTCATCAGAAAGAGTTCCCAATTTTATTTGAAGTGGTTTTTGCTGTGAGTTGTATTCAGGTCTTGCAGCAAGTAATGAATCGAAGTTATTGAAGTTGACCAGATGATTGTAAATTCTGAATATCTCGCTGCTGTCTGTTGAAGTTATAATCTTTACATAAAGAGTTCTCCCTACTCTTAATAATCCTTTTGATATCTCTTCAGAGCTAATATCAATTTTTGATTCTACTTCGCTTCGGAATAACTCATCTTTAACAAAAAGTTTTTCTAAAGTCTTCAAAGAACTTCTTACTACCTCAAGTGTATCAATGCCTTTTTCGAGTCCTTCCAATGCCCATAATTTTTCAGCTATCAGGGAATACAAAAATTCTTTTTTAAGAGTGTCTTTATTATCACTCGAGTAATTAAGATGAGGCATAAATTCATATCTGTCACGGAACTCTTCAACTGTTATTATCTGATTACCAACTTTTGCAATTTGTTTGGTTTCATCTTGCGCTAGTATGCAGATTGAGAAAACAAGTGAAATAATAATTTGAATAGATACGAAAGCAAATCTACTGCATTTGAATTCTGAGATTACAGTTTCATAAAATCTATTTAGGATTGTTTTAATCATTCTTTTACACTTCCCATCATAATTCCTTTCATATAGTATTTCTGAAGAGCAAGAAATACTATGATTACAGGCAAAATGGTTACCACAGAACCTGCCATCATCAGCTCAGGATCTTTTGTATGTTCAAGCATCAAATTAGCAAGAGCAACAGGCAGAGTGTACATTGAGTCGTCTGTCATAACAATCAAAGGCCAGAGGAAATCATTCCATGTTCCTAAAAAAGTAAAGATTGCCAAAGTAGCCAGAACTGGCGTTAACAACGGCAGAATAATTTTCCGGTAAATTAAAAAATCATTTGCACCGTCAATTCGTGCGGCTTCGATCAAACTATCAGGAATTGAAATACAATATTGTCTGATTAAAAAAATTCCGAAAATATTTGCAAGTCCGGGAATTATTATTGCCATATAAGTATTTATAAATCCCATCCACTTCAACATTAAAAACAAAGGTAGCATTGTAACCTGAGCAGGAATAATCATCGAACTGATTAATAAATTGAAAAGTTTATTCTTGCCCTTGAATTTATATTTGGCAAAAGCATATCCGGCCATCGAATTGAATGTTAAAGAAATAACAGTAACTAATAATGAAAGAACCAAGCTATTGATAAAATTCCTTGCAATGCTAAGTCGTTCAAAAAGTCTTTCATATTGAATAAGCGTAAATTGATCAGGAATAAACCGAGGCGGAAATACACTCGCGTGACCATCAAACATAAGCGAAGCAGAAATCATCCATATAAATGGAATTAGTGTGATCACTGCAATAAAAATTAAAACAATATGAAGGATTAATTTTTTCATATTATTATCTGTTAATCTTTTGAATTCTGAATTGAAGAAGTGTTCCGATAAAAATTATAATAAACAGAATAAAAGCAATTGAAGCCGAGTAACCCATATTCCACCAACGGAATCCTTCCTGATACATATACTGAACTATACTTAATGTTTTGTTTAACGGTCCGCCTTGTGTCATAACATAAGGTTCTGCAAATAGCTGGAAATAGCCAATCATTGTAATAATACTAACAAAAATTGTTGTAGGCGCCAGCATAGGAAGAGTAATATGAATGAATTTCTGAAAAGCACTTGCACCTTCAATATCAGCAGCTTCATAAAGTTCATCAGGAATGTTCTGGAGACCTGCAATAAATATTATCATATTATATCCAAAATTTTTCCACACAGCCAGAATTATAATTGAAGGCATTGCCCAGAAAGGATCGCCAAGCCAATCAATCGGATTGATTCCAAACATTCCTAAAAAGAAATTAAGAATTCCGAAATTGGGATGATAGATAAATCTCCAGACAATAGCTACAGCAACAAGAGTTGTAACAACAGGAAGAAAATATGCCAGTCGAAATAACGATTTAAATTTTGTCAGTTTTGAATTCAATAGTAATGCTGCTGAAAGAGATACTGCGATAGATAATGGTCCTGCAACCACAACAAAATAAAATGTATTCTGTAATGCAGTCCAGAACAATTCATCATTCAGTAATTTAGCATAGTTATCAAAACCAATAAATCTTAATGTTGATAAATCGCCTAAAGTATAAATATCAAAGTCAGTGAAGCTAATAATGAAAGCAGCAATAACAGGAATAAAAAAGAAAATAAAAATTGATCCTAATGCCGGTGCTAAAAAGAAGATAACAGTTTTAATATTATTCGCTTTCATTTGTTTTGTTTAAAAGTTAACCATCTTCTTTTTTCAAGAATTCTGTCAGCATCTTCGTCGAGTTTTTTAAGTGCTTCTTCAGTGGTCATAACACCTCTCGCAGCGAACTCAGCATATTGTTGCAGTTTTGAAAAAACAATTTGTTCCCACTCAGGAATTTTAGGAGCTGAGGTAACTCTCTGCAGCTGCTGATAAAACGCTTTCATATAAATATCATTTGCAAGAGATGAATCATTCCAAGCTTCAATAACTGACGGTAAATTATTAGTAACACGATAGACTTTAAGTTGAATCTTTGGTTCAGAAAGAAACTCAATCAATTTCCAAACTTCATTTTTGTGTTTCGAATCTTTGAATATAACCAGACTTGAGCCTCCTGCAAGAGATAATCCCGGATATTCATTTCGATAGCCAGGCATTGGAGCAGTTGCCCATTTATCAGCAAGATCTCCTGTCATCCATTTTTTAAATTCAGGAATGTTCCATGGTCCGGAGATGTATATTGAAATATATTCTTCAGCCATTGCCTGATAAACATTTGTTACCTGCATCATTCCGAACGGAGTTAATTTTTCTTTATGAAATCTGATTAAATAGTCAAATGCTTCTTTAAATTCTTTAGAACTAAAATTGCCGCGAGTATCTTTTTCCTTCAACAATTTTGCTCCTGCCTGCAATCCAAATATTATAAATGAATTCCATTCATTTGTCGGAATGAATATCGGATACTTTTCTTTTCCCTTATTAAGTTCTTTAATCTTTTTACACAATGAATAGAGTTCATCCCAGTTTTTAGGAGGATTTTTAAATCCAGCTCTATCAAAAACATCTTTTCGGTAGAACATCAATCTTGTATCAACATACCACGGAATTCCGAAAACACGATTATCAATTATGTTTGTCTCCCAAATTCCTGAAAAGAAATTTTCAGCTTTAACAGTTGATGACCTGGCAATAAAATCAGACAAATCAATAATTGCATTCAGAGATGCAAACTGAGGAATCCAGGTATTACCAAGCTGGCAAATATCTGGTGTATTATCGCTTGCAAAAGCAGTAATTAATTTTTCCTGTGCGGCCGTCCAGGGTATCTGCTGAACTTTAACTTTAATGTTCGGATATTTTTTTTCAAACTCCGGAAGAATTTTTGAAATCTGTTCTGCCTCACTTCCCATCGCCCAGAATTTTATTGTTACATTTTCTTCCTGAACAGATTTACAAGCATAAAGAGAAATAATTATTATAAACAGAATTATTCTGAATATTTTTTTATAAATAAAAATCATTTCATTAAAATCATTTTCTTTGTTTCTGTAAAATTCCCTAAACGCAATTGATAGAAATAAATACTACTAGGTAGAGACACGTCGCGGCGTGTCTCTACTGAGTTGAATTCAATTTCATATCTTCCAGCTTCTTTGTATTCATCCACTAAAGTTGCAACCTCTCTGCCAAGAATATCATAAACTTTTAATGTTTGCCAACTGCTTACTGGCGACTGCCAACTGATTTTAGTTGTCGGGTTGAATGGATTAGGATAATTCTGATAAAGTTCAAAATCAGTTAAGTCTATATTTTCATCCTCAATTGAAGTTGTTGAATCAGGAACAAATCCAATTGCGTCGAGCATTGGCTGAATTTCAGGATTTGCCATGAACTTATTCCAGAGTAAACCACTGCGATGGTTTTCTATCATTACAATTATTGGTCCCTGATCAATTGCAAGATAGCTGTTAGCGAACCAGTTTTGAGTTGGATTAAATGCATCTTTGAATCCATATTCACCCCAGAGTCCTGTATAATAATTTCTGTAAAAATGTTTGAGTACTTCAATTGATTCATTTGGAGTATAAGGCATTGATGATAAAGCAGCCGTTGGACTTATCGTACCATTATCATTAGTTGGTTCGTGAACTCTGTAACCTGTCGGATCATCACTCGCAGTCAATCCCCAGCAGTTTTCGTTGTATCCTGTCCAACCATTTGGATTTGCAGTGCAATAAGCTTTATGAATCAAAGTAATATTTCTGTTATTTACGAAGTAATTACAGAACATATCTTTTTTATTTCTGGGATCGAATCCAAGAAAAGAATAGTGAGAGAAAAACAATGGTCCGCCGTAATCCCAGCCGACATAAATTTTATATCCATAAAAAGTTCTTCCATTAACATAGTAAGGTTGGCTTGCCCACCCATATCGGAATGATGATGCAGGCATTGGATAAGTAGGACTTGCTATTGCCAGAAGATAAACAATCATACACTCATTAGGACCTAATATCTGATGATTCATCTGCCAACCATAATTTGGAGACCAATGCCAGTAAAGAATATTACTCGCAGAATATCTTCTGTACCAATTCCATTCAACCTGCTGCCAAATCTGAGTTATTAAATTTCTGATTTGAGTTTCTGCAGAATCCTGTCCATCAAAATATTGTCTCGCTGCCAGAAGACCTTGTATTAAAAAAGCAGTTTCAACAAGGTCTCCGCCATCATCATATTGACTAAAAGGAATTACCTGACCAGTTGAACCATTCATCCAATGAGGAAAAGCGCCGTGAAATCTATCAGCTTGATTGACCAGAAAATTCAGAATCTTTAAAATTCTTTTCGCAACTAAATCTCTGCTCTTAAATCCTCTTTCAGCACCAACCAATAATGCCATCACACCAAAACCTGATCCGCCAATAGTTACAGTTTCACCTGAGCCCAATCTTTCTCTTGCTAAACCAGAAACAGGATGAGCGTAATCCCAGAAATACCTGAAGGTTGCACGTTGAGTCATATCAAGAAACTCTTCATCACTCATAATGTGAGTTGTTGCAACAACGCTGTCACTTAAAGCAGATTCATTTCCGCTAAGGTCAATTGCGCTGACCTTCAATGTCAAAGTGTAATTCATACCGAGATTACTTAACATCAGATAACTTTTTTCTTTTGGTACTGTTGTCCAGTAATACCACTGATTATTTATTTTTCTGTAAATTTTATAACCGGCAAGGTCAGGTTCTTCATTATCCCACCAGACAAAGTCAATGTGTCTTTCATATCCGAATGCCTGAACATTTCTCGGGGTAATCGGAGCAGTTGTGTCAGATTGTGAATATGACAGATTATTAATCATTAAATACAAAAGAAATAAAACAAAATAATTTTTCAATTCAGCTTCTCCTTAATCACTTTGTATGAAAATGGTTTGATGAGAAAATATTTTTTCTTATGCTTGAATTTTTTTTCTTCATTATGATAGTTTAATATGAAAATATATTTGAACTTCTCTCCATACCTTACAGCAATTTGTAAATCTTTATCAGTCGTTTCTGCAACTTTATTTATTCTATTTGTTTTCAATATTTTCTCATAAACTTCAAGATGTTCATCACTTGTATAACCGAATGTAAAACCTAAAGCTGTGATTTTTCCTTTGCCAATTTTTTTTGATACAGCACAAGCTTTACCGTTATCAGTATAAGCGATTCCATTATTTTCTGGTTCATTGAAAACTAATTTTTTATCAAATACTGTGAACACATCTTCAATATTCATAAATTCGATTAAATTGTCAGAAGGTTCAACTTTAAAGTCAAGTTTTAATTTGTTTTTAATAATAGTACAATCATTCAGATAAAGATCATATAAAGGAATGGACGGATATATCACAAGATTTCCCCCTCTTAACACAAACTCTGAAAGAACTTCCTGAGTTGTTTTGTCCATAAACTCTGTACTAACAACCCACAATTGTTTGTAAGACAACAAATCATCTAAGTTGTATGACTGAAGATTGATAGCATCATAATTATAATTGAGAGTTTGTAAAGCTCTTAATAATCCGTTAAAAAATATTTCTTCACGAACAAATCTTGGATCAAGATAAAGTCCCAACTTGTTAACATCCAATCTTTTTTCTTTAAGCAATTGAGATGATGTTAGTTCTGTATAAAAGTAAGGAAGATAAATTCCAACAGCAATGTCAGCTTTAGTTCTGCTTTTTACCAAATCAGTTTCATTTTTCCTTATGAACGAATTCACTTTCTTAATTGAATCATATAACGAATTTTTCTTTGCATTAAAATCAAGTGCTGTCTGAAAGTAAAAAGTTTTTCCATAGAAACCTTTTCCCTTCGGATTTATTCCCTGAGAGAACATATAATAATTAAATCCTTTCATACCGTGTGCTAAGGATGCAAAGTAAAATGTTTCAAGATCTTTTGCATAAGCTTTAACCTGATGTTCTCTTGTTCCTGCCTGAAACTCAGCCGCCCAAACAGGTGCTTCCGGCTGCAATGCCTGTAGTATTTTATTGCAAGCTAAATCTGAATGTGCGTTTCTGAAAGACACAAACTCAGGGATATGATCCAATCCAAAAATTATATCAGGATGATTTTTCATTATCTCAGAATATGTACTGATTAACATTGGCAGTTCAGAAGCATTACCATAAATCCAACCAGGTATGTTATGAGTCAGTTGAACTTTTATTCCTGCATCTCTTATTTTGTTTTTCAGAATTGATAAATAATCATTGTAATATTGTCTGAAGAATAAATGAAAATCGTAGTAGATACAGTAACCGGATTTATTTTCAATTTTGCCCGAGGGAGTTTTTATCTCTTCAAAGTTTGAGTAATCAGTTGAGTAAACAGAGTTCAGATACTTAATTGATTTATATTTTTTGATCAAAAAATTTTTGAACAACATCTGAACTTTTGGGTTGTAGTCAATTTTTCCGGATAACCATTGAAAAACACCAATCTCATTACAAACCTGCATCATTGAAATCGGACCATTCTTATTAATCTGAAACTTATCGATAATCGGTAAAACTTTATCATACCATTTCATTACATATTCAAGAAACTCATCAGAAAGATATGATACTAGGTCCGGTGAAATGATATTTCCATTTTCATCCAATGCAAAAGCATTCTTACTTAATTTTTTGAGAAGCCAAACAGGAAGTCCCTGATTCTTGTATTCCGCCAGAATATATGGACCGGGTTTAACTATCATCTCAAGTTTTTCTTCTTTACAAAGTTCAATAAATCTTAAGAGATTCCTTGCAGGATTAGTCTTACCTTCAAAATCAAACTCAGATTCTTCTATCTCGTGCCAGTCCCACGGAATATAGGTCGAAACAGTATTGGCACCACTTTCTTTTAAAAAGCGAAGATGATTTCTCCAGAGTTTCGGATTGATTCTGAAATAATGAACTTCACCCGAGATTAAAAAATATGGCTTTCCGTTTTTTACGAAATATTTTTCAGATTTAGAATTCTTCATATTGTAATTACAATTTTCACTTTAGTTATTGTTGAGAGAATGAGATAATAACCAATTGTATAATTCAGAATTATTATAAGTTTCAGTCCACGCATCGTGATTAGCTTCAGGATAAATTGTAAGCTTAATTTTTTCAGCACCACATTGTTTCAGTGCTTCAACCATCTGCTGTGATTCTGTAACCGGAACTACATTATCTTTTGCGCCGTGGAATACCCAAATTGGAAGATGTTTTATTTTGCAAACTTCCCAGCTATCAGTCCAGCCGCATATTGGTGCAATAGCAGCGAAACGATTTGGTTGTGTTAAAGCCAAAGTCCAGGTTCCCTGTCCGCCCATACTTAAACCAGTAACATAAATTCTGTTTTTGTCAACGCGATAGTTCGATTCAATTTCATCAAGCAGTGCAATCAGAGATTGCGTCTGATAGTTCCATCTCGTTTGCTCGGGACATTGCGGAGAGACCAGAATAAATGGAAAATCTTTTCCCTCTTCAACCAGTTTCGGAGGGCCATGCCTTTTCACTAATTCAATATCGTTTCCTCGTTCACCAGCACCGTGAAGAAATAAAACCAATGGATATTCTTTTTCTGATTGTTCGTAATCTGCAGGAAGATAAAGTAAGTATTGTAACTCAACTTTTAACTTTATCTCTTTCTCTAATTTACGATGCTGTTGCTTATCAGATTTATTCTGACTTTGGATATTCGACATATTGAAAATTATAATTAACATCAATAAAAAATGTCTCATTTGAATTTACCTCAATATTTTACCGATAGAAGATTTCAACTTTAGAAGGAAATTCATTAATCAAAATTGAATTTTTTGTAAATGCTTTCGACTCCTTACCGTTTATTAAAACTTTTACAGGCAATTTTGATGAATTAAAATTTCTTAAAATTATTTTACCTGATGGAAGAGTTATGTTACCATAAACATTGATATTAAACTTGTTCTCTTCCTTTATTATGCTGTAGGATATATCACCATAATATGTGAGAAGATTTTCTACTGACATACCATTTTTTGAATTTATCCATTCGTCATACAAACCAGCAGCAATCACTAAAGATGAATCATATTCATTCTCATAAACAAACATAGTTCTTATTGAGTTGATGAAATCCGAACCGACCCAGGTATGCGGCATATCGCCAATAAAGCCCGGAAATCTTTTATCCTTCCAGACAACTTCTGCCCAGTGATTCCAACCTATTGGTCTCTGGTCATTCAGAAAAAATTCGATTAGTTGTTTTGCTCTTTCCGGTTGATCGAGAAAAATGAATGACCCGATTATTCTGTTCTCATAAGGTGTGTAATTAACCCAATCTGTTTTCCCATCTCTTCTCTTTTCAAAAAAATCAAAAAACTTATCGAATGTGTTATTCAGATAAGGTTGAGGTAAATTATTTTTTTCTTTAACAGGATAAAGAGCAATGGTCGTGGAAGTCGCATCAAAATCACCTAATTCGACACAACCCGGAATGTAATTTATATTTCTTGTTTTAATTGCCAGCGACAGCGAATTATAGAGATCAGTTCTGAACTTATCACGAATACTTTTTATTCTTTGATATTCTGTTGTGTTTCCTAAAATCATTTGAATATCGGTTGCATCCTTCAGTCCGCGAAGAGCAAAAAAATTATCCCAGTATGAATGCATAGGTTTTGCTGAATAACCTTCGTGGCTGATTGATTCAGGTAAAATTCCGTAATAAGCACGAACGCTGTCATTTCCATATTTATAATGGTCAGTTGATCTTTCATCAATCAGTGATTTAAGATAATCAACTGTTTTGATAATTCTTTGATTATGTTTTCTTAACAACGAAGTATCTTTTGTAAAATTAAAATACTGTTTAAGAAGAAAAATATATTCTCCGTGACTGTCGTGCTCAGGAACCGGATCTGCGCCGCGTCTGTCAACTACACAAGGTATTTTACCATTTTCATATTGATATTCTGAATACCAATCAATGAATTCTCTAACCTCGTTAACGATTCCTGATTTTAACAATGCCGACGAAGTTAATGAACCATCTCTTATCCACGATCTTTCGTATGATCTTGAACCAGGTTGAATGCCAGAGCCGTCACGATTAATCAGAATGTAAGCGAGGTTGGATTTATATGTGTTGATAATTTTATTAGCACTTTCAGG
>CALHAB010000160.1 GCA_937934185.1 uncultured Ignavibacterium sp.
GTAAATCCGGCTAATACTTCAACGACATATTTTGCAGGTTTTGTGGATGGATAACTTGTGTCGGAAAGTATTCGTGTGTTTTTATGAATGGTAACTATAGTTTTACTTTCGTCAACAAAAATCATATCAAGCGATAAAAAAGTGTTCCGCATCCAGAATGAAAGGTAATCCTGCCGAGGAAAAATGAAAAGCATTCCCTGATTTTCAGTCATCTCTTTTCTGTTCATTAGTCCAAGCTGCCTTTGATATTCATCATCAGCAATCTCAAGATCTATTTTAGCTTTGGTGTTTCCGAGCGAATCAGAAAAAATCAGCTCACCTTCTTTGGTAAAAGTATAATATTCCATTTCGTGTTTGGAATCTTTGATGAAATTATTAAAAATCAAAAACGCTGCGATAACCAGAATTATAACTGCAATTAAAATTTTTTTTAATTGTAGTTTTTTAGTCTTTCCGTTTTGTCTCTGACTTTTAACTTGTTTCCTGGTCATTTATTTTTATTTAAAATTTGTTTGTCAAAAATATGATAATTCTGGTAAAACATAAGATTAAACTTATTTACAGAACATTTTGTTTTTATTTCTAAGAGAATAAAAAGGAATAAAATTGGACAAAAATCTTCCCCGGGTTTCAGTAATCATGCCTGTTTATAACCGGGAATCATATCTGAAGAGAGCAATTAATTCAATATTAAGGCAAACTTATCAAAATTGGGAATTAATTGTGATAGATGATGGCAGCAGCGATTATTCACCATTTATCGCCGAGGAATTTGCTATAAGATCTGATAAAATAAATTTGATAATCCAGGATCATTCTAAATTGCCTTCTGCCAAAAATACAGGCATCAGATATTCAAATGGCGAACTGATAACTTTTCTCGACAGCGATGATGAATACAAAGAAAATCATCTTGAACTCAGAGTTGATTATTTTATCAAAAATCCCGAAGTAGATTTGGTTCACGGTGGGGTGGAAATAATCGGCGATGAATTTGTACCTGATAAAAATAATCCTGATAAACTAATTCATCTTTCAAAGTGTGTAATCGGTGCAACTTTTTTTGCCAAAAGAAAATTGTTTATCGAATTAAATGGTTTCAGAGATGTGTCCTATAGCGAAGATTCGGAATTTCTTGAGAGAGCAATGAATAAATTTATAGTCAGAAAAGTAGATTTTCCTACTTATGTTTATCACAGAGAAATAGAAGACTCAATCACAAACAGAATGAAAACAGATTTTAAATAATGTCGCTAATAATTGACAGAGAAATTATCTCCTTGCCCGATCAGCAGAACAGAATGATAATCAGCGGCTGGGGCTCAGAGGTTCTCGAAAAAACAACAGTTGAAAAAATCACTTATCTCTCCGATGGACTAAAAGTAAAAGGATACATCGCTTATCCGAATGATAGTTCGAAAAAATATCCATGCATTATCTGGTGCAGAGGCGGTTATGGAAATGCCGGTGCAATTGATAAGTTTACCGCAAGAGGTATTTTCGGTCAACTTGCCAGTTGGGGCTATTGTGTATTTGCATCTCAGTATCGCGGGAATGACGGAAGCGAAGGTCACGATGATTTTGGCGGTGATGATGTTAACGATGTTCTTAATCTTATTCCTTTAGCAGATGAAATTCCGCAGGCAGATAAAAATATTTTGGGAATAGAGGGATGGAGCCGCGGCGGAATGATGACTTATCTTACTTTAACACGAACAAATATTTTCAAAGCTGCTGTTGTGTTGGGCGGAATTGCCAATCTCCGCTGCAATGCTGAAGAGAGTAAATTTATGAGAAGGTTGTATGAACATTCATTGGGTAATTTTACTGAAGAAGAATTTAAGAGAAGATGTGAGCAAAGATCCATCGTTAACTTCCCGGAAAAACTTCCGAAAGAAACTCCCTTGCTTTTAATTCACGGCAACGCTGATGAAAGAGTGCTTCCTCACGATTCTATAGATTTGTCATACAAACTTCTTGAACATAAAATTCCTTTCAGATTAGTAATGCTTGAAGGCGGTGATCATTTTCTCAAATCCCACAGAAAAGAAGTGGATGAAATGAGAAAAAACTGGTTCAACAGATTTCTGAAAAATTTGTGATCTAAACTGAATATCTGTTTCATCTAAATGTTTTGAAGATTCAGAAAATTATAATTCAACAAATTAATCTCAATCACACACCTATTAACCATTCTTGTTAATCATAGCTGATTGATATATTTTTTCAAACCAAGTTGAGCATAAATTTCCTTCGCTTCATCGCTTTGAAGTGAATTTTTTTAACATAGAATTGTTTTTATAGAAAATCGTAAAAAGGATTGATTTATGAGTAATCAGTTTAAAAGAGACCCACAAATTGACGAGATAGAAACCCGTGAATGGCTTTATTCACTTGATTATGTTCTTGAACACGGCGGTCCTGAAAGAGTAATCGAACTTCTGCAGCAGCTTCAGGTACGCGCTCATAAAGCCGGTGTTCAGATTCCATTCAGTGCAAATACTCCTTACATAAATACAATTCCCAGAGAGAAACAACCTCCTTTCCCAGGCAACAGAGAAATTGAAAGACGAATTAAAAGTCTTATCCGATGGAATGCAATGGCAATGGTTGTTAAAGCAAATAAAGAAGAAAACGGTATTGGCGGACATATTTCTACTTATGCTTCTGTTGCTACTCTGTTCGAAATTGGCTTTAATCATTTCTTCCGAGGTAAAGGAGATGGTTATGATGGCGACCAGATTTATTTTCAGGGCCATGCTTCTCCCGGAATCTATGCAAGAGCTTATCTCGAAGGAAGAATTTCAAAAGAACAGTTAATCAATTTCAGAAGAGAGCTAAAACCCGGCGGCGGACTTTCATCCTATCCTCATCCATGGCTGATGCCTAACTTCTGGGAGTTTCCGACTGTCTCAATGGGACTTGGACCTATTATGGCAATTTACCAGGCAAGATTCAACAGATATCTCGAAGACCGTGGATTGAAAAAACCAGGTGGAAAAGTCTGGGCATTCCTTGGTGATGGTGAAACTGATGAACCAGAAGCTCTTGGTGCAATTACACTGGCTTCAAGAGAAAAACTTGATAATCTGATTTTCGTAATCAACTGCAATCTCCAGAGACTTGATGGTCCTGTTCGTGGTAACGGAAAAATTATTCAGGAGCTTGAAGCAATTTTCCGTGGCGCTGGCTGGAATGTAATTAAAGTTATCTGGGGCAGCGACTGGGATCCGTTACTCGACATGGATAAAGATGGCAAACTTGTAAAAAGAATGGGCGAAGTTGTTGACGGCGAGTATCAGAAATATTCTGTTGAAGGTGGTAATTACATCAGAAAAAATTTCTTTGGTAAAGATCCTGATTTGTTGAAGATGGTCGAAAAGATGAGCGATGAACAACTAAGGAAAATGAAAAGAGGCGGCCACGATCCAGAAAAAGTTTATGCCGCATTCAAAGCTGCTGTTGATCATGTCGGCCAGCCGACTGTTATTCTTGCTAAAACCATTAAAGGTTACGGACTCGGTGAAGCAGGCGAAGGAAAAAACATTACTCATCAGCAGAAAAAATTAAACGAAGAGGAAATGAAAGAATTCAGAAGCAGATTTGGTATTCCGATTTCTGATGAACAGATTGCGAATGATCCATTCTACAAACCTGATGAAGACAGCGATGAAATAAAATATCTGAAAGCTCGCAGAGTAGAACTTGGCGGTTTTGTTCCTTCAAGAAGAACTGATGTTCGCCCTATTAAAACTCCCCCTGAGACAATTTTCGAAGAGTTTTACAAAGGAACTGAAGGTAGAGAAGTCTCTTCTACAATGGTTTTCGTTCGTATTCTTGCAAAGCTTCTTAAAGATAAAGAGGTTGGAAAGCTGATTGTTCCTATTGTTCCTGATGAAGCAAGAACATTCGGAATGGAAGCATTGTTCAGACAAGTTGGAATTTATTCTCACGCTGGTCAATTATACGAGCCCGTCGATGCTGATTCTCTTCTCTACTACAAAGAAGCAAAAGATGGTCAGATACTCGAAGAAGGTATAACCGAAGCCGGTTCAATGTCTTCCTTTATTGCAGCAGGAACAGCTTATCTTACTCACGGAATAAATATGATTCCATTCTTCATCTATTATTCAATGTTCGGTTTACAAAGAGTTGGTGATTTGGTTTGGGCTGCTGGTGATATTGGTGCCAAAGGATTTCTGATTGGTGGAACTGCAGGAAGAACAACCCTTGCCGGCGAAGGTTTGCAGCATCAGGATGGAAACAGTCATTTGCTTGCTTATCCTGTTCCGAATTTAGTTGCTTATGATCCGGCTTATGCTTACGAACTTGCTGTTATTATTCGTGATGGGATCAGAAGGATGTTTGAAGAACAGGAAAATATTTTCTATTACATTACAGTGATGAATGAAAACTATCCGATGCCTGAAATGCCAAAAGGTAAAGATGTTAAAGAAGGAATTCTGAAAGGAATGTACAAGTTCAAAGCTTCGGACAAAAAGAACAGTAAACTTAAAGCACAACTTTTTGGCAGCGGTACAATTCTCAATGAAGTAGTTAAAGCGGCTCAGATACTTGAGGATGATTATCGTGTTGCCTGCGATGTATGGAGTGTTACAAGTTATAAAGAACTTCGCCGCGATGCACTTGATATTGAAAGATGGAATATGCTTCATCCACTTGATAAGCCGAAGAAAAATTATATTCAGAAAACTCTGGAAAAAGAAGAAGGTGTTTTCGTTGCAGCATCAGATTATGTGAAAGCATTACCTGATTCAATTGCCAAATGGTTTCCGGGTTATCTTTATTCTCTCGGTACAGATGGATTTGGCAGAAGTGAATCCCGTGCAGCTCTCAGAGATTTCTTTGAAGTTGATGCAAAACATATTGTGTTTGCAACTCTTGTGGCTCTCTATAAAGAAGGCAAAATTCAGGAAAAGATTCTTGATAAAGCCATAAAAGAACTTGGAATTAATCCTGAGAAAAAGAATCCGATGATTTCTTAAGCAGCATTGGTTACACTGATAAAACACAGAGATAGTTTTATAAATCTTATTAAAAACTTTAATAGAATTTAAAGGAAAGAGATGCAAAAAGAATTTAAACTACCTGAACTTGGCGAGAACATTGAAGCAGCTGACATTGTCAATGTTCTGGTTAAAGAAGGTGACTATGTTAAAAAAGATCAGGGTGTTGTTGAAATTGAAACCGACAAAGCAACTATTGAAGTACCTTCAACTTTAGAAGGAAAAATAACTAAATTGTTAGTTAAAGCCGGGGACAAAGTTAAAGTCGGCGAAACCATTATGGTTGTTGAGGAAGAATCAACACAGACTGAAAGTAAATCAGAAACTGTATCCCAAAAGAAGATTGAAGAAAAACCAACTGAAGCTAAATCCGAAAAACAACCCGAACAAAAAGTTTCTTCAGCTCCCACTGACTTTGCTAAAAAAGATATCGTTGAATTTCATCTGCCCGACCTTGGTGAAAATATTGAGTCAGCAGATGTTGTAAATGTTTTGGTAAAAGTTGGTGATATAATTGAGAAAGATCAGGGAATAATTGAAATTGAAACTGATAAAGCAACAATTGAAGTACCTTCAACCATCAGCGGAAAAGTTGTTGAAGTATTAGTTAAAGCCGGTGATAAAGCTAAAGTTGGTCAGACAATAATTAAAGTGGAAACCGGTGAAGTATCAGAATCCAAAGCTGTTGAAACAAAAAAATCTGAAATTGCTCAGGAGCAAAAGGTTGAAGAGCCAAAAGCTGAATTTATAAAACAACCAACAACCGAAGTCAAAGGCGAGCTTCCACAACTTCATCCGATGGAATTTGTTGAGCAGCCACCCATCATGAAAGGCGCTGCGCCCGCTGCTCCTTCTGTCAGAAGATTAGCCAGAGAAATTGGTGTGGATATAAATAAAGTTCCGGGCACTGGTCCTGGCGGCAGAATCACAATGGATGATGTGAAAGCTTATTCAAAGAAACTTCACGAATCAAGAGCAGAAGGAGTTGGATTTGTAGCCGGAGTTAAAGCTGAAGCATTGCCGGATTTTTCAAAGTTTGGCGATATCAAAAAAGTTGAGATGTCGAACATCCGGAAAAAAACTGCAGAACATCTCAGCTATGCCTGGGCAACTATTCCACATGTTACTCAATTCGACAAAGCTGATATAACAAATCTTGAAAAGACCAGAAAAGAATTAAGTAAAATTGTTGAAAAGTCTGGAGCTAAACTCACTGTTACCGGAATCTTGGTTAAAGTAGTTGTTGAGGCACTAAAGAAGTTCCCGCAGTTCAACAGCAGTATTGATATGGAAAAGAAAGAAATTATTTACAAAAATTATTTCAACATCGGAATTGCTGTTGATACCGAACACGGTTTAATTGTTCCTGTAATCAAAGATGCGGATAAAAAGTCTCTCACTCAAATTTCAGTTGAGATGAATCTTCTTGCAGAGAAAGCACGCACCAAAAAAATCGGACTGGAAGATTTACAAGGCGGCTGCTTTACTATCACTAATCTTGGCGGAATTGGCGGAACTTATTTCACTCCGATTGTAAATTCACCCGAAGTTGCAATACTCGGTGTTTCAAGAAGTTCATTTGAGCCGGTTTGGAATGGCTATGGTACATTTGAACCAAGATTAATGCTGCCGTTATCATTGTCTTACGATCACAGAATAATTGACGGTGCAGATGCTATTCGATTTTTAAGATTCATTGTTGAATCTCTTGAACAACCGATGAAAATGTTATTATAATCTGATCATAATAATTCATAATGATCTGCATACTATTAAAAAGGAATTTATATGTCTGAAAAAATAAATCTAACAGTAATTGGCGGCGGTCCGGGCGGATATGTTGCAGCATTTTTTGCAGCAGACCTTGGAATGAATGTTACTCTCGTTGACCTCGAAAAAAATCCAGGCGGAGTTTGTCTCTACCGTGGATGCATTCCATCTAAAGCATTGTTGCATGTTGCAAAACTTATTCACGAAGCAGAACAGGCAAAAAACTGGGGAGTTGAATTTGGCAAACCGAAAATTGATTTAGACAAACTTCGGAACTTC
>CALHAB010000161.1 GCA_937934185.1 uncultured Ignavibacterium sp.
GGATTGATTCATATTGACGATGTCTGGCAGGATAATCTGTTTACTGTTCGTGGTGAAATTCTTCACGAAAAAGTTGACACTGATACTTACGAAACTCGTGGTGATGTTAAAACTGTTCGCGGATTGAGAATTCATTCTTACAAATACGGATTAGCTGGCAGATGCGATGTTGTTGAATTCAAACAAACTGTTATAGGTAAAGAAGTATTGCCCGTTGAATTCAAAGCTGGCGAACCAAAAGATGACATTAGCGATAAAGTTCAACTTTGTGCTCAGGTTTTATGTCTGGAAGAAATGTTAAATGTAGAAATATCCAAAGCGGCTTTCTTCTATGGAAAGATCAGAAGAAGATTTATGGTTGACATTACAAATGAACTCAGAGAGCAAACAGTAGAAATCATTAACAAGGTAAGAGGGTTAGTTGAGAGTAGAAAAGTTCCCGTTTTTGAGTATTCTTCCAAATGCAGGAATTGTTCCTTAATTAATGTTTGTCAGCCCAAGGCAATGAACAATAAAAAATTAAAAAAGTATATTCAGGAATTGTTTCAGCGATGAAAAAACATTTAAACACATTATACATAACTTCTGATGAAGCTTATGTAAGAAAAGAACAAGAGACTTTTGTTGTAGAGATAAAAGATGACAATGGAAATTGGAAAAAAGCTTTTCAGGCACCAATACATTCAATTGAAAATATCGTTTGCTTTGGATTCAAACCGCTTACACCACAGTTAATGGCATTCTGTGCTGAAAGAAATGTGGGAATCAGTTATTTAACTGAGCAGGGAAAATTCCTTGCACGTGTATATGGTGCTCAGAAAGGAAATGTTTTGCTGCGAAAAACTCAATATTCAATTTCAGATAATGAATTTGAATCTATGAAGATTGCTAAAAATATTGTTGCAGCAAAGGTTTCCAACTATCGGCACATATTGCAAAGGCACCAAAGAAATCATCCGGATAATTCGAGCGATGAAGTTAATCAGGTAATTGAAATTTTAGGAAACAGATTAAAGAACATTCAACAAACTAAGACACTTGATGAATTGCGAGGCTACGAAGGTGAATGTGCTAATAAATATTTTTCAGTTTTGTCTGAATTAATAACATCGCAGAAAGACGATTTTAAGTTTGTGCAAAGAAGCAAGCGTCCGCCGCTTGATCCGTCTAATGCACTTTTATCTTTTCTTTATGCCATACTTGCAAATGATGTTCGGTCTGCTTTGGAAACTGTAGGACTTGATCCACAGGTGGGCTTTCTTCATCAAATAAGGTCCGGAAGACCGAGTCTTGCTTTGGATATAATGGAAGAGTTCCGTGCTTATCTTGGTGACAGAGTTATGCTTAATCTAATTAATCTGAAACAAGTTACTATAAAAGATTTTGAATTCAGGGAATCGGGTGAAGTCAGAATCTCAGATAAAGCCAGAAAGGAATTATTAATTTCATATCAGAAAAAGAAACAAGAAGAGATTACACATCCTTTTCTCGGAGAAAAAATGACTGTTGGATTACTTCCTCACATTCAGGCACAATTATTAGCCAGATACATAAGAGGTGATATTGAAGAGTATCCACCATTTTATTTGAAATAAATATATGCATTAATAATTATCAATTTTCAATTATCAATTGTTAATTAATTATGATGGTCGTAGTCAGTTATGATGTATCCACTAAAACAAAAAGTGGACAAAAAAGATTAAAGAAGGTTGCAGAAACCTGCTTGAACTTCGGAATCAGGGCACAATATTCTGTTTTTGAATGTGTTGTGGATCCTGGCCAATGGGAAATATTAAAGCACGAATTACTATCAATTTATAATCCTGAAGAAGACAATCTGAGGTTTTATTATTTAGGTTCCAATTGGCAGAACAGAGTTGAAAATTTTGGTGTCAGCAAAAATATAAGAGCAGATGATCCGTTTATTATTTAACGCTAACTGAAGCATACATAATTTTACCGATATGTTAGCTTTGATATTTTAACTTAAAAATCAAATAAATGATGTTTTGGGTAAATGGAAATAATTTTTTTTCATAATATCAGCGAAAATATATTCATAAAATATGATCTGCTAATGTTTTAACAAACATACAGTCGCACGCCGTGAGCCTGCCTGTCGGCAGACAGGCGTGCGTGGATTGAAACAAAGTCTCCGAGTTTATCCGAGACTTTAACATTGTCGCACGCCGTGAGCGTGCGTGGATTGAAACAAAACATAAAAAAGGTTATTAAATCTAATATTGGCGTCGCACGCCGTGAGCGTGCGTGGATTGAAACCCGATAATTACAAAGGAATTGTAATTGGGAAGAAGTCGCACGCCGTGAGCGTGCGTGGATTGAAACATATTTACAGGTGTTGGCTCAGCAAATATAATTAGTCGCACGCCGTGAGCGTGCGTGGATTGAAACCGAAAGCTTGCAAAAAATATTGTAAAACTCACAATGTCGCACGCCGTGAGCCTGCCTGTCGGCAGACAGGCGTGCGTGGATTGAAACTCAAGAAGGAATGCCTTCGCAACACAAA
>CALHAB010000162.1 GCA_937934185.1 uncultured Ignavibacterium sp.
AAACTTTTCAACACTGCCAAATTTGTTTGCAACAGAATAAATGAATTTGCTTGACAGTTCTTTCTGATTGCCGAGATTATTTTCAATTCCACATTGTTCACGGAGTGCCACAGGATCAGTAAAAGAAATGCCCGTTAATCCTCCGCCAAATCTTCCGGGATTTATACCGATAATAAAAATTCTTTCATTATCATCATCATAAAATTTGCGGAAGAATTTCCTGACTATTTCTTTTACTTCCGTTGATGAATAAGGATTCAGCAGCTCTGTTTGATTAAAATTTAATTCGGGTGTTTTTAATCCGTTAAAATATTTAATTGCTTTGTCTGCAAAACTCATAATTCAAAAATGATTAACTTCTGTAAGTTATGAAATTTATTATAAGTCATAATTCAAGGAGGAATAGTGTAACTCTAAAAGTTAAGATTTTAAAATCTTCTTTGATAATAGAGAAATATGAAAAATATATCTTGTCATTTCGACTCCGATTTATCGGAGGAGAAATCTTTTATTTTGGCTGGATTTATCGAAAAAAGCTCTATAATAATCAAGAAACAATGACACTTAAACATTTGGGGACAATGTAAGTTATTATTTACAATCACCTTTTATCCCACTTTTCCAATTCCATCTATTTTTCATAAAGTCATATTCGAAGAATATTTCCTTTTTATAATTTTTGACTGCACACGAAAGACAATATTTGTCGGGCAAATTCTTAAAATCTAAACAAGGTCGATTTTTATTTTTCCTATCGCTTCTTATCCAAATTATATTATCTCCTTTAATTTTTCGATATACTATAGAATTGTTTTCAGAGCCATGGTGAGGTGCAGTTACAATGATATTATTATTATATGTTTTGTTTTCTAAAAACGAGAAATCAGAATCAGCCGAAAATGTAATGATGGGCTTATCGTCATTGTAAAACTCAAATACCAAAGAAAATTTATTCTCTATGGTTAAAAACAAAAGACTTAGGACATTAGATTTATCAACTCTATCAATTTTAACAACTTCTTTTGAATTCAGAGGTTTAAAGCCATAATTAGGATTTTGTATTGTAGGATTTTCACTTTCAGGTTTAAACCATCTTATTAATGAGCCTTTTTTATATGCTAATCCGGCTATCTTAAGAATTTTTTCAAGATTGATGATTGCACTATTGGACAAATAGAAAGAAGGAAATAAACAAAAATGGGGGAAAATGGCATATTCTTCAATTTCAGAAATTCGTTGAAGCCTCTCGTCAAAAATTTCAATTGAAACATTCGACTCCTCAACTAATGAGTTATAATCAAAAACTTTTTCACGAATATCCTTAACTCCTTCATCATATCTAAAGATTATCTCAATCCGTTTTCTATTAATTTCATTTTCAATAATGAAGTTTAAAATAGGGACCCACATACCAGGCAACCAGATTTCTTTTATCTCATGTGAAGGTGACTTCAGTAATCCGATAAATCCATTTGCGTGATCGCTATCATTATGAGAACATATTGCTAAATCAATTATTTTATTTGGACTGATTAAATCTATTATTTTTGATTCACTACCACCCGAATCAAAAAGAATTTGTTTTCCCTCATTTTCTATGAGGAAAGCATCTCCTGAACCTATTTCTAATGCTCGAAATTTCATAAATTTATTAAGCTTATATTTAGACTATAAAAAAAGCGCTCACGGATTATGAGAGCGCTTGAAATATTTTGCATTAAAACGAGTTCTTAGCTTTTCGGCTTTGCTTCGCTAACTATTATGTTGCGGCCTTTAACTTCAGAGCCATTTAATGCATTGATTGCTGCAGAAGCTTCAGCTTCGGTTTCGAATTCAACAAAACCAAAACCTTTGGATCTGCGGGTCTGTTTATCGGTTACAACTTTTGCCGAAGCAACTTTACCGTATGGTTCGAATAAAGTTTTTAATTCAGCATCGTTAACCGACCAGGGAAGACTTCCCACGAACAATTTGGTACTCACTTAACGAACCTTTAATTAATTGAACAAAAAAGCGCCTTTATGACGCAGAGAAAAAATAATACTCTTATTGTTCGAAACAAAATTAATTTTATAATAATTATTGAATCAGCAGGTTAATTGTATCAGAAAGATTTTCGTGCGGAATTACCTTTATTTTAGAGTTTTGCTTCAATCCTCTTGAATTGGTGTGCGGTATTATGACGGTGTTAAATCCCAGCTTTTCTGCTTCCTGAATTCTTTTTTCAATATTTCCAACGCTTCTTAATTCACCACCAAGACCAACTTCGCCGATAACTATAGTCTGACTATCAATAACTTTTTCAGAAAGACTTGATGCGATGCTCAGGCAAACTGCGAGGTCTGCTGCCGGCTCTGTAATTTTAATTCCGCCAGCGATGTTTATAAATACATTAGCCGATGAAACTTTAACAAGCGCTCTTTTTTCAAGTACCGCTAAAAGAATTGATAATCTTCTTTGATCAAAACCGTTTGAAACTCTTTGCGGATAGCCATACATTGATGGTGTAACCAATGCCTGTACTTCAAGTAAAATCGGACGACTTCCTTCAATTGTTGATGTTACAACAGAACCCGGGGTTTGTTTTTCTCTTTCACTTAAGAATAATTCGCTTGGATTTTTTACTTCTTTCAGACCGTCTTCACGCATTTCGAAAACGCCGATTTCATTTGTGCTTCCGAATCTGTTTTTCTGAGAACGCAGAATCCTGAATGAATGGTTTGCTTCGCCTTCAAACTGAATTACTGTGTCAACCATATGCTCAAGAATTTTTGGTCCGGCGATGATTCCTTCTTTTGTAACATGACCAATCACAATTACCGACAAATGTTTTTTCTTTGCTTCGTCCATAAGTAAAGCAGTGCATTCTCTGATTTGAGTTACAGTTCCGGGAGAATTATCCAATTCATTTCTGTACATCGTCTGAATCGAGTCAATAATAACCACCGAAGGTTTGATCGATTCTATTGCAGCAATCACCTGATTTAATTCAGTCTCTGCAAGAATAAAAAGTGAATCCGATTTAATTTTCAATCTTGATGATCTAAGTTTGATTTGCTTTTCAGATTCTTCGCCTGTTACATACAAAACTTTTTCCTTTATTCCGGCAGCTGCCTGCATTGCAAGTGTTGATTTGCCAATTCCCGGATCACCACCAAGAAGAACAACAGAGCCGGGCATCAGTCCGCCGCCAAGTACTCTGTCAAATTCAGAAATTCCGGTGACAATTCTGTCTTCTTCTGTTGCGGTTATTTCTGATAATTTGTGTATAGGAGATTTAAGAACTGCTTTTTCGGATTTGTGTTTGCCAGTTTCAACAAACTCTTCTGTGAAAGAATTCCAGCTTTCACACTCGGGACATTTTCCCAGCCACCTAAGTGATTCATATCCGCAGTTGGAACAGATGTATTTTATTTTTGTTTTACTCATACTATTAAAGTCAAAAGTCAGATTGACTTTCAGCATTCAAAATTGAAAAGAATTTGACTTTTGAACTTTGACTTTTATAAAAATTTACTAACAATACTTTCGGCTTTACTTAAAGCTGCCGGAATTTTTGCTACATCTTTTCCTCCTGCAGTTGCAAGATGCGGACGACCTCCGCCTCCGCCTCCGACTAATTTAGCAAGATCACCAACTATCTTTCCTGCACTCAGATTTTTCTTCTTTATCAGATCATCCGAAACTACTGCAACTATTCCAACTTTATCCTCAATCTGTGAAATAAGAATTCCCACACCGCTGCCCATTTTGTTTCTGAGCTCATCACCTAAAGATTTGAGTTCATCCATATTATCAGCGTGAACTTTGCCTTTGTAAATTTTTACGCCATGTTCCTCTGAATGAAGAGAGAGAATATGATCAAGCTGTTCAAGTTTCTCGCGCATTTTCAACTCAGAAATCTCTTTCTCAAGTTTTTTCTTCACATCAAGAAGCTCTTCAATTTTCTTTTCTGATTCTTTCAGATGTTCAAGCTGAGTATAAATGTATTTTTCAACTCCCGCACCTGTAACAGCTTCTATTCTTCGTACTCCGCTGGCTATTGATTGTTCGCTGATAATTTTGAATAAACCAATCTGACTAGAATTTTTAACATGAGTTCCGCCGCAGAACTCCATTGTGAAATCACCAAACTGAACTACATTAACACGATCACCATACTTATCACCAAAGAACATAAGTGCGCCCATTTTCTTTGCTTCTTCAAAAGGTATGTTGCGATGATGAATAAGCGGAAGATTCCTTCTCAACTGCTCATTTACTAATGCTTCGATGTCTTCAATTTCTTCAGGAGTTAATTTTGCAAAATGTGTGAAATCAAATCTTAGTCTGTCCGGTCCGACATAAGAACCTGCCTGCTGAACATGAGTTCCGAGAATTGTTCTCAATGCTTTGTGAAGAAAATGTGTAGCAGAATGATTCCTCATTATATCCCAACGACGCTTTTCATCAACTTCCGCAATTACTTTCATTCCGGGCTGCAGAGATTCTGCAAATGAGTTTTCAGAAATATGAATTACAGCATTCTCAACTTTTGTAACATCAACAATTTCAATCTCTGCTGCCGGAGCTAATATCTTTCCAATATCATCAATCTGACCACCTGCTTCAACATAAAACGGAGTTCTGTCGAGCACAATCAGATTTGCATTTCCTTCTTTTTTCATTCCAATGATTTTTGCTTCGGACTTTAATTCATCGTATCCTGTAAACTCAACCTGTTTGTTATCAATCAGATTAAATGAAGCTAAATCTGTGAGAACGATATTTACAGAAGCAAATTTTTCTTTAGAAGCTTCTCTTGCTTTTTTGCGCTGAGCTTCCATAAGTTTGTTGAATCCGGATTCATCAACAGAGAAACCAATTTCTCTAGCCATCAGACTTGTGAGATCAACAGGAAATCCGTAAGTGTCGTAGAGCTTAAATACATCTGCACCGGGAATAATTTTCTGGTTGTTCTTGTTTAATCTTCTTACCACTTCTTCAAACAATTCAATACCACGATCAAGAGTTGCATTAAAGCTTTCTTCTTCGGCTTTGATAACTTTCTTAATGTAATCCTGTTTCTCTTTTATTTCAGGAAAAACATTTCCCATTGTGGAAACGAGAACATCAACAAGTTTGAACAGAAACGGCTCTTTAAGATTAATTTTTCTACCGTATCTGGCAGCTCGTCTTAAAATTCTTCTCAGAACATAACCTCTTCCTTCATTGCCGGGAACAGCGCCATCAGCAATTGCAAAAGTTAAAGCACGTATATGGTCGGCTATAACACGCATTGGAATTTTATCTTCTTCATTTTCATACTTTACTCCGGATAGCTTTACGATTTCATTAATCAAAGGCATAAAAATATCAGTATCATAGTTAGAGGATTTATTTTGAAGAACAGCACAAACTCTTTCGAAGCCCATTCCGGTATCAACATGCTTTGCAGGAAGTTCGTGCAGCTTTCCGGTTTCATCACGATTGTACTGAATGAAAACGAGATTCCATATTTCAATGCATTCCGGAGTTCCGGCATTTACATAGGAAGGATTATCATAATCATCACTGAGATTGATATGAATTTCCGAACAAGGTCCGCAAGGTCCTGTATCACCCATTTCCCAAAAGTTATCTTTTTCACCGAAGCGGAGAATATGTTTTGGATTTATATCAGTAACCTGTTTCCATAATTCAAAAGCTTCATCGTCATCTTTATAAACGGTTGCCCAAAGTCTTTCCTTAGGAAGTTTCCATACTTCAGTGAGAAGTTCCCACGCCCACATTATAGCTTCTTTTTTGTAGTAGTCACCAAAAGACCAGTTGCCAAGCATTTCGAAAAATGTGTGATGATAAGTATCATGTCCAACCTCTTCGAGATCATTATGTTTACCGCTTACGCGAATACACTTCTGAGTGTTGGCTGCGCGCTTATATTCTCTTGTGCCTGTTCCGAGGAATACATCTTTGAACTGATTCATACCTGCGTTAGTAAAAAGCAAAGTCGGATCATCAAACGGAACCACCGGCGAAGAAGGAACGATTCTGTGATCTTTACTCTTAAAAAAATCTAAAAATTGTTGTCTTATTTCTTGTGAAGTCATATTTACCTTTAAGGAATTTTTACTTGTAAAAATAACAAAATGATGCCTAAGCTTAAACTTTTAATACATACTAATTAAACAGAAGCATTGAGAAAACCTGTGGCAATAAAATTGCAGAATTATGCTAAATTCAAACAAAATGCGGACATTATAATGGTTGAAACCAAATATCAGATAAGTGACGGCGAACTGGTTCTAAAGATAGCCGGCTATAATGCTCAGGCATTTGAGCAGCTCTTTGAAAGATACTCTTCTTTTCTTTACGGATTGATAAAAAAAATAATTGGCGATCCAAAACTTTCTGAGCAGGTTTTGTTAAATGTTTTTGCAATTTTCTGGAAAAGGATTGAGCAGTATGATGCAACTACTAATAATGTTTTTACCTTCCTGACAATGCTTGCAAGAAACCGTGCAATTGATGTCCTTAAAAGAATGGATGAGCGCAAGCTTTCTCCTGTATATGATGATAATTATGAGATTGAGAAAATTTTTCCCAGACTTTCGCCGGTAATTAAACCGATTACACTTGAACTTGCACTTGCTTTTAGTGAAAGAATTAAATTCTTCAGATCTCAGTTGACAGAGGTACAGAATCTGGTATTGAATCAGGTTTTCTTTGAGGGTTTAACTGAAGAAGAAATATCCAAAAAACTTAATATTCCTGAAGCAACTGTAAAACAAAAAATACAGACAACGCTTGGCACATTGATGCAGAACCTTTCAGGAAAAAATCTTGAAGCAACAGGAAATAAAAAAGTAATTGATTTAATAAAGCTTGAAGCTATAGGAAGATTATCACCCGAAGAAAAAGAATTTCTCACAAATCAGAAGATAGAAGACCCTGAATTTCCGTGGGCATTACTTGGGGAATATCAGAACCTCGTTGCATTGCTTTCTTCAGTTGTTGTTCCGGAGAAACCCCTAAAGGATTTGTCGAATGATGTTAAAAATCTTTTCAACGATGTTCTGACAGGAAAAACAGAAAAGTATAATGTTGTAATCCCGAACAAAATAAATATTCCGGTAGTGAAGGAAACAAAACCTGAGGAACAGATTGAAAAAAGCACAACAGAAGAATTTCCGATAAGATTCAAAGAACCGAGCAAACAAGACCTTGAAATTCTTGAAGAGATTTCTCAGGCAGTTCAGGATCC
>CALHAB010000163.1 GCA_937934185.1 uncultured Ignavibacterium sp.
GGCGAAGCATCTCTGTCATCATACAATACATCTATTCCGTTTTGTTGAAACTCATTATAAACTTTCTCACAAGTCTGAGCTACTTTTTCATTTTTCGGATTTATACTTATAAGATGAACAGCAAATGGAGCCAGAGTTTTATTCCAGACAATTCCTTTTGTATCGTGATTTTGTTCAATGAAGCAGGCAATTACTCTTTCAACACCGATTCCATAGCTACCCATAATGATAGGTTTTTCTTTACCGCTTTCATCAAGAAAGAATGCTTTCATTGATTCTGAATATTTCGTTCCAAGTTTGAAAATATGACCAAGTTCAATTGCAGGAAATACTTCAAGAAGTTTATCACATTTTGGACAACCTTCACCTGATTGCACAATTCTTAAATCTGCATATTTAATTTGTGGGACATCTCTCATCAAATCAATGCCGCCAATGTGATAATCATTTTTATTCGCACCGCTGAAAAGATTATTTCTGTCTTTCAATCTTAAATCGGCTACTATTTTTCCATTAAAGCCAATTGGGCCGATTGAGCCGGCCTCTGCACCGGTTATTTCCTTCAGTTCATCAGGATGAGCAGGGCGAACATTACCACCCAAAACTTTTTCGAGTTTAGTTTCATTAACTTCATCGTTACCTTGCATTAGAATCAACACAGCTTCGCCATTTGATATATAAACTCTTGATTTTGCACATACCTCTTCTTCAATATTCAGAAATGCACAGAGCTCGTCAATACTTTTTACATTCGGCGTATGAATCTCATAAACTGCTTTACTTTCAGAATCTCTTTCTCTGATGAATGGTTTTGAGGTTGCAACTTCAACATTTGCGGCATAACCACAGGATTCACAATAAGCAACTGTGTCTTCCCCTGCGGCTGATTTAACCATAAATTCTTCTGAGCCGGTTCCACCCATCGCACCGCTTGATGCACCAACTACAAAGTATTTCAATCCGCATCTGTCAAAAATTTTTCTGTAAGCTTTGTCGTGAAGTTCATAAGATTTATCGAGAGCTTCCCAGCTTGTATCAAATGAATATGAATCTTTCATTAAAAACTGTCTTCCGCGGATAACACCGCTTCTTGGTCTTGGCTCATTTCTGAATTTAGTTTGTATCTGATACCAGATTTGCGGCATATCTTTATATGATTTAACAATATTTCGTGCGTGGAAAGTCATAATTTCTTCGTGGGTTGGTGCAAGCACATAATCACGGTTTTTAATATGAAAAAGAATATCACCAAAAGCTTCTACTCTACCGGTTTCTTCCCAGATTTCTTTTGGATTTAATGCGGGCAGATGAAATTCCTGTCCACCTATTGCATCCATTTCTTCACGAATTATTTCACAGACTTTTTTTACAACTTTATATCCAAGCGGCAGGAAAGAATAGATACCTGCAGAAAGCATTCTGACCATTCCTGCTCTGAGCATAAGAATATGACTCGGTACAGTAGCATCACTTGGAACTTCTTTAAGTGTCGGCACAAAATATTTGGATAAACGCATAAGTCCTTAGCTTTTTGTTTATGATATTCAGGGCTCAAAAATAAAGATGAAATGAGGGTTATCAAAGTATAACAAAAACAGTTCGAAAGGGGTGGAAAATAAGCTGTGATAATTGGCAACAAGAAATTGTTTTGAGAATATTTTTATTTATGTTTGAGCCAATTATGTAAAAATTTTTCATAATAAGTTGAATATTTATGGAACACAATTATAACATACCGATTTATTCCTTAATCCCTTTCGTTCTAATGCTTGGCGCTATTGCAGTACTTCCTCTTACCTTTAATCATTTCTGGGAGAAGAACAAGAACAAATTAATCATTTCACTTGTGCTTGGTATACCAGTATTAATATATCTGCTGATTAACGGCTACACTCATGAAATTATTCATACAATGCTGTTTGATTATGTTCCTTTTATAATTCTTCTTGGTGCATTGTTTACAATTACAGGCGGAATACTTTTAACCGGAGATATAGAAGCCCGACCATCTGTCAATACGATATTTTTGGGAATCGGCGGAGTGCTTGCATCATTTATGGGAACTACCGGCGCAGCTATGTTATTGATAAGACCAGTTATTCAGACTAATAAAGAAAGAACCCTGAAAGTCCACACGATATTATTTTTCATAGCTATCGTTGCAAATTGTGGAGGTTTATTAACCCCTCTCGGAGATCCGCCTCTGTTTATGATGTATTTGAGAGGTGCACCATTCGAATGGTTTTTCACCCTTAATGTTGAATGGTTTTTTACAAATTCACTGTTACTTTTGATTTATTACTTTGTTGATAGTTATTACTATAAAAAAGAACCCGCCGAAGCAGTCAAGAGAGATCGAACTGATATTAAATCAATCAAAATTCAGGGCAAGATAAATTTTATTTTTCTGATTGGGGTTGTTTTATCGGTTGAGTTCTTGAATGAATTTTATCTGCCCTTCGTTAAGTCAAATGAATATTACAAGTTTGTAAGGGAAGCCGTGATTTTATCAATGGCTCTTTTATCACTTAAATTCACACCTAACGGACTGCGAAAAGAAAACAATTTTACCTGGCATCCGATCGAAGAAGTTGCTTATCTTTTTCTTGGGATTTTTATTACAATGATTCCTGCTTTGATGTATCTTCAATCGCACGCAAAGACTCTTGGTGTAGAAACGCCGCCCGAGTTTTATTATTACACGGGATTACTAAGCAGTTTTCTGGATAACACTCCAACAGCAGTAACTTTTCATTCCCTGGCAGTTGGATTAGGAATTAAAACTGGTGAAATTGTTGCGGGAATACCAGAGAATATTCTGGTTGCTATTTCTGTTGCATCAGTATTATTCGGATCTATGACTTACATAGGCAATGGACCAAATTTTATGGTTAAAGCCGTTGCAGAAGAAAATAATATTAAGATGCCTGATTTCTTCAGTTATATGATTAAGTTTTCGATTATAGTTTTGCTGCCGATTTTTATTCTGGTTCAATTATTATTTATCAGATAAAAATCATTCTAAAAGATTATATACAGATAAACAGAATATCCGACTAATAATAGAGCTCCTTCTAATCTGTTTATTCTGAATCCAGTATAACTTAAGGGCAGCAGAATTAAAGCTGCTGCCAGCATAACTCCAAAATCCAGATAACTCATTTCTTCTGATTTAATCGGAACAATCATTGCACTTATTCCAAGAATGGAAAGTATATTAAAAATATTCGAACCAACCACATTGCCTACTGCGATATCAGATTTATTCCTTATTGTTGCTACAATAGAAGTGAATAATTCCGGTAAACTTGTTCCAACTGCTACCACTGTTAAACCAATAATCGCATCGCTTACATTAAGAATTTTTGCAAGAGCTACAGCACCCTTAAGAAACAGATCAGCACCGAGGAAAAGAAATGCTAATCCAAACACAATAAATAAAACGGATAGAGGAATGTTAAGCTTACTCTTTAATCCCTCTTCAAATTCATTTTCAATTTCCTTATTCTCTTTCAGCGAAATAACGATACTAATCACTGTGTAAGCAATAAGTAGAATAATAAATATCAAACCTTCAGCAAACCCAAGAGTACCGTTTAACAGAAATAATATTAATAAAACAGAAGATCCGATCATTATTGGTATTTCGCGTTTGATAACATTTGCATGAACCTGAAGAGGTCTTATAAGTGCAGCAATACCAAGTATAAGCGCAATGTTCGCAATGTTTGAACCTATGACATTTCCCAATGCGATTGTGCTGTTTCCATCTACAGCTGCTTTTAAACTAACAAGTAATTCGGGACTGCTTGTTCCAAAAGCAACCACAGTTAGTCCAACAACTAATGGAGAAATACCGATTCGAAGTGAGAGTGATGCACTACCGCGAATAAGCCCTTCTCCACCAATAAATAATCCAATTAAACCACCAGCGATAAATAATATAATTTCCATTTTAATCCTTTATTAAGTAAAAACAAGAGAAATATCTCTAAAGTAAAGATTATTGTGTCGAATAAAAATTTCACAGGCATAAAACAAATTTGACTAAGTTTAATTACTACTAATATTTTTGAAGCAGGAAGATATTTAATTTTTTCCATTGTTCTTTGTAATAACAAAACACACTAATCATCTTCATTCACAGGGGCTAAATAAAAATGAAAAAATTTATAATACTTTTATTTTTATTATTTCTTTCTTCCTTCAACTATTCACAAGTTAATTTAAATATAATCCTTCGAACACCAACACCATCAAGTCTTTCTGAATGGCAAACTGATCCATCAATAGTTCAGATAGTTATTACAAATCAATCAACACAAAGTTATCCCAATAGCTTTATTTCTTTCAGTATCATTAATGAGCAGAATGTTATTGTTGCACAAACTAATGATAATGATCCTGCCCTGCCCAGAATTAATATTCCTTCAGGACCTTCTACTGTTATTTTTAATGGACCACAGATATTTAATGTAAATGCTGTTTCATTCGATCCGACGATCAGAAATATCGCTGCTATTACCAATTCAATTCCCGAGGGAAATTATCAGTTTTGTGTTCGATTGTTTGATGCGGCAGGAAATAATCTGTCTTCAACAGGTGAAATTTGTACAAATTTTTTTGTAATGATCCCTGATCCGCCAACTTTGATTACACCGATTGAGAATGAAATTATAACAAATCCATATCCTAATTTTATCTGGACACCAGTTACAAATGTCGCTCCGGGAACAGTAATTAATTACAAAATAAAAATCAGTCCGATATTTAACGGACAAACTCCGAGGACAGCAATAGAAAGCAATCCTGTTTTACTCGAAAAAAATAATATTCAGACAACCTCATATCTTTATCTGCCTTCGGATTTACCCTTTAATTATTTCCCGGATGCTATTGGTTTTGTATGGATAGTTCAGGCCTTTAATCAGTTTGGATTGCCGGCAACAAGAAATGAAGGCAAAAGTGAATTAGGTACTTTTCGTTTTGGTGGTGGCGAACCAACATCAATGGAATTAACGAATGTTTTTCCCGCTGATAACGATACGCTTCCGTGGAGTCCACCGTATTTAATTGCCAGATTCAGTCCTTATTCCGATGATATACGAACAATCAGAATCACTCTAAAATTCAGGAAAGAAGGAAACTCATCAGATCAAATTTTCACACGAACTTTAAATTTTCCGACAGGACCGATGAACAGCCAGGGTTTAACCTCACAGGATAAAGCATCGTTGTTATTTGTGAATGTTGATAGTACACGAAACATTGTCGGATGGATGCAAAATCTTGAAGAGGGGAAAAAATATTTTTGGAGTGTTACTGCCGACTTAACTAAAAGTAATGGAGAAAATGTTACAGTTAATTCTTCACAATCATCTTTTGTATATGGATTAAGAAAACCTGAATTGAAATCTCCTGCAAATGATTCATCAATTGTTTCGGGAAGAAGCTTAAATATAAAATGGCAGATACCTCAACCGTCTCAGTTGAACTTTAACTTATTAGATGTTCTTCAATCCCCGGGTTTTCATGCTTATGGTTCTTCTTCTTATGCAAAGGCAAAATTTAAAGTCGAATTTTCAAAACAGAACAGCTTCGACTCAATCTATAACTCTAAGATTTATCAAATACCTTTCACTGGAAATTATAATGCAGGCAGTAATTGTGATAGTTTGTTCAGTGAAATTTCAAAATCATTCCCGGCAATAAATGATACAGGTTCATTTTACTGGAGATTAAAATATCTTAAAGCTAATGACGAAGCATATTTTACGAGTGAAGTAAGAAAGCTGAACATTAATCCTGTTACTTCAATAAGCTGTTTTGAAATGAATGTTCAGACACCACAAAACTTTGCTACAATTTCCAATACCAGACCAAAGTTTTCCGTTTCAATCAAACCACAGATAAGAAAAAGTGCAATAACCGGTGGAAGAATTAAAATCTGGTCGATGCAATCCAGATCTGAATTACCTCAAGATGTAAAAAGCAGAACGCCTGTACTCGATACAACTTTCTCTGGTAATGATAATGCGAAAATTTTTGCTTACTCACCTGATATGAGCGGATTTACCAGATATGATCTTAATTTTATCAACGCTGATACCGGTTCTGTAACATTCACAGCGGATACGAATAAACATTATCTATGGAATTTCACTCTCAACTTCAATAAAGATTCAATCCGTACCGATGGAATGCATTGTGATTCAAACTTTGTTGTTTCATCTGACGGAATATTCTCCGTTTCTTCTGAAGTTGCATCAGACTCAAATGCTTGCGCGGGTGATTGCATAGTCAGTGCACCAACAAATACAACAATATCAACTGAAACATTTGCTCAGGACACAGTGATAAAAATTGGTCAGTTTAATTTAAAGTTGAAATCTGTTTCGGGCAGTGCAGCTTCTCTTTCCGGTGAAGGTGAAATTGATATTCCGTTTTTACACACTTCCTTCCTCGTTGAGTTTAACGGATTAAAAGTAAATACTGATAATCAGGTTTTTGATGGAGAGGTTTATGCCAAGATTGTTGATGGTGCACCATATTCTGCTCCGGAAGGGAATGATTTTGAAGGTCAGGCATTAAGTTTTGCAGCAGATAAACTAAAGTTTAAAGCCATTCACGAATATTCAGGAAGTTTAGGAAGATTAGTAAGTGGTTTTGCCGGTGGTTCTGCGGTCGGTTTGCCGGTTGGCTTTGACAAAGATTTCAACGGTCATAAGGTTGTAATTGGAATAATCGGAATGAAATTTACTCCAACACAGGCAGTACTAAATGCAGCAATGTATGTTGAACTTCCTGAATTAGGACCTGATGTCGGATTTGGTTTGGGTGCAAAAAATATTTGCTTCCACAAAGATGGAATATCAGGAATAAGCAGTGCAAAACTTTATCTTGCTCAGGACTTTGGATACCGTAATGAAGGTACCTGGAGCATTTTGCTTAAAGCTCCCACTCCTTCTGATCCGGGTACTTACGCAACCTGGGATTGTGAAGGATTTAAGGACTTATTCATCTCTGCTGAAGTTGAATTCCCACCTTCATGGCTTAAGCCAACAAGCGGTGACACAACTCGTCTTGTAAAAGCAAAATTTTTTACAAGAGCTGAAAAGAGCGGCAACGGATGGCAGTGGATGGCTTCAGCAAATCTTGAAGAATGTGAAATCACTTCAGCTCCGGGATTCAAATTACTGGTTCAGGATATGGTATTTGATTATTCTTCTGTTAGAAATCCTGAAACAATATCTTTCCCGTCTAATTATCGTGGAACAACTTCAAATGAATGGAAAGGTTTCTTTATCAGAAGAGCATCTTTAATCTTTCCTGACAAGCTGAGAACATTTGAAAACGAGAACCCGCTGATTTTGGTAAATAATCTGTTAATTGATCGAACTGGATTTACGGCCAGTATGGATGCCGCTAATATCATACAATATCCGAGGGGAAATTTTGGAGAATGGGGCGCAAGTATTGATTCGGTAAAATTTAACTTTATAAGCAGCTCACTTGAATATGGGCTTATGAAAGGAAGGATAAAGGTCCCCATCTTTGATTCTTTATTAGTTTACTCGGGGACAATTGGACATCTTGTAGACTCAACAAAACTTAATTATCAATTTTTGATTTACCCACCGGATACAATTTCTACAAGCTGGAAAATAAAATTCAGTCTTTATCCAACTTCAAGAATTGAACTGACCGATACTTCAGGAAAATTCAATGCCCGGGCAATCTTAAGCGGAAGTCTAAGTCTTACAGGAAATTTAGATGCTTTATCAAATATTGGTTTTAGCGGAATAACTTTTCAGAATTATGGAATTCAATCTAATGAACCGCATTTCATAGAAGGTACTTATAGTTGGGCAAGTCCTCAACATAGTCTTTCAGGTTTTCCGATAACAATCAGCGATATTGATATCATTACGGGTGTAAGAGGGGGAAAATTTGCGGGCGGATTTAAGTTTACAATTGGAGTAAATCTTCAACCCGGTTCAAATGCAATAAGTGGAAACACTACTCTAAAGGTATGGGCAAAAATGAATAATGAGGGCGGTCCTCAATCTTTTTCATTTGATGGAATTGATCTGGAGAGTATTTCGATAAATGCTGATCTTGGTGCTGTCAGGATAAACGGCGCTGTTAATCTTTATAATTCACATCCTACTTACGGAAATGGTTTCAGAGGTGCCGTTGAAGCTGTTTTTGTTAATCAGTTTTCTGTTTCAGCAACTGCACAGTTTGGTTCAGTTAATAATTTCAGATACTGGTATGTTGATGCAAAAGCATTGATGCCAACCGGTGCACCAATCTTTTCGGGTGTAGGAATTTATGGATTTGGCGGAGGTGCCTGGTATCATATGAGAAAAACCGGAGAGACTAATTTATCAACCCCTCCATCTACAACCGATACTTCATCAACACCCGGTAGAACAAATTCAGGATACACTTATACTCCCGACAGCAATATAAATTTTGGTTTCAGAGCAACAGTTATACTTGGCACTCACCCTTCACCGGATGCTTTTAATAGTGATGTTTCGCTTGAAGCAGAATTTTTATCCGGTGGTGGAATAAGCAGAATATCAATTCTGGGTGATGGCTATATGCTCTGCAGCATTACAAATCGACCGAGTGCCAAAGTCAGAGCAAATGTGAATATGGAATACAACTTTCCAACGAGTACATTTCACGGGGTTTTCACTGTAAATATTAATGCAACACCATTTACCGGCGGCGGACAAATGGTTTTTCATTTTGCACCTGATTTGTGGTTCATTAAAATTGGCGAGCCATCTAATCGAATTGCTCTAAATCTGGCAAACTGGTTATCTGTTAATGGTTACTTTATGGTTGGAATGAATCTGCCTGCACCACCTGATCTACCAACTGAAATTCAATCACTGTTTCCGACTTTCAAAACACAGCCAAGAAATCCTGCGATTCAACAAGGAAACGGATTTGCTTTCGGTGCTCAGGTAGATCTGAACACAGGAAGAAAAACATTTCTGATATTTTATGGACAAGCAAGATTTTTGGGTGGTTATGATATGGCTTTGCTGAATTATGGTCCCGGAACAACCTGCGAAGGTATAAGCGGCACTATTGGAGTTAATGGCTGGTATGCAATGGGACAAATTTATGTTTACGCAAATGCATCAATTGGATTACATGTTGATTTATGGTTTGTTGAAGGAGATTTTGAAATATTAAACTTAGCAGTCGGAGCTGCATTGCAAGGTGCCGGACCAAATCCAACTTGGATCAAAGGAGCTGTCGGCGGCAGATACAGAATTCTTGGTGGTGCTGTAAAAGGCACTTGTAACTTTGAGTTTAAACTTGGTACTGAATGTATCCCGATTGTTGAGAGTCCGCTTGCACGCATAGATTTAATATCAGATATAAATCCGTCGAACGGTTCAACAAATGTTGATGTATTCACTGAACCTCAGGTTGCAATGAATTTTGAGTTAAACACTCCATTCGAACTTCAGGAAATGCCAACATCATCGCAGCCACCTCGTGTAAGAATTTTCAGAATTAAATTAAGACCATTAACTCTAAACAGAAGAACTGATAATCAAATTATTGCAGGCAACACTGTAATATCTCAGGATAAATATTCAGCTTACTTAAGTCCTTATGATGTACTTGGCTCAAGAACACAATATAAATTCAAAGCAACTGCGTTTGGAGAGGAACTGATTTCGGGAGTTTGGCAGGCAGCGCGAAGAAATGATGGCTCAGTTATAGAGCAATCTGTGGAAACCAATTTTACTACCGGCGATGCACCAAATTATATTCCTCAAAATAATGTGGCTTATACATATCCTCTGAATGGTAACAAATATTTTCTGCAGGATGAATGCAGAAACGGAATTGTTCAATTGATTACAGGCCAACCGGATTTATTTATTCCAAGATCTGGTTATAATCTTGAACTGATTGCACGGTTCATTCCTCTTGATTTTAATCTTCAACCAACAGAGGTTCCGTTTACATATAATAACGCAAGCAGAACTGTTAACTTTTCGATTCCACAGCTTCAGAATAATAAAGCATATTTTGTTCAGATAATTAAAAAGGAAGTTGCTCAAACTATTTCAAGCCAGACTGGAACTGGTGGTATACCTTTGATTAATCTTGGTCAGGGTATTTATAGTTCCACAATGTTAAATCTTCGGGATAGACTGATGTTTAATAATCCATTAGCCAATGTTTTTGTTACTGAGAGAAAAATATCTGCCTCAAGAGTAAGATTTGGTGAAAAACTTCTTTATGTATTTTATTTCAAAACAAGTCAGTTTAATACACTTCAGGAGAAGCTGGCAACATTCAATTATTTGTTAACAGAAGTACCGGAACCATTTGGAAATTATGAATTTCAAAAAGCGAAATATTCCTCTTCAGAAGCATTTGATTATTTCGATTTCCAACCTCATCTGTGGCAAAGATCAGGTAATACATATCGGGTAGGTCCGCTTGTTAAAGTTACTGCTATTGAAAGAACTACAAGCTGGCATAACAATTTTGCAAATCCGTTTGTATATGATCAGATCCAATGGATGCGAAGTAAAAATTTCTGGAGTGGAAGTGTGTTGTTTGAACAAGCTGTAATTGGCACTTCCTCTACAAAGCTGGTCGAAGTTGAAAATCCTGCTTCACCGCCAAATATTTCTGATGTAACTCAAATGATTTACTCGGGAACAGTTTCAACAGGCTCAGGCACTACAGGTGGTTTTAATATATCCGGCATTTCTAATCTGCTGCAGGTTCAGGGTGGATTCTTTCAGATGATCGTTCCGCCTGTTGTAATCAAATATAATCACGGAATGGTTGTTCCAACTGATTTCATTAATCTCAAACTAAATGCTTTGGCTACAATAATTAGTTCTATAAATCCGTTTTTTAATCTGAGCCCTTCAGATAAGGCAAGATTAAATCAGATTTATAACAGAAATTATCAGATGATGTATAGAGGTAATTATCCACTGAAATTTTATTATAACTATTGGGGCTGCCGTGGTCCTGATGATCCTACACCAACTTACAGCAAATGGTTTGTTTATTAAACTCTGTGGATAATTGAGAGAGAAATATGAAGTCGTCAAATAAATTGTTTAAGAGAGAAACAAATAATAATTCTGAGATTCTGATTAGAATATTAATCGCCGGATTATTTTTATCGATGCTATTATGCAACCGATTGCTCATTGCACAGGATTTAAGTAATTATGTAAGAATTGGCGGTTCAATTAATCTGAGTGATAATTTCTATTCATCGAGTGGAATCGACAGAAGACAGCCGGCAAATGTCGCCCGCGGAATTTTCAGAACAACGATCACAATTTATGATCAGATTCAATTGCCTTTCGAATTATATATTTCAACTCAGGAAAGAAAATTCCAGCAACCATTTAATCAGTTCGGAGTTAGTCCAAGAATTTCTGATTGGCTAACATTGCACGCTGGTTATTTTTCGTCAAGAATTTCTGATTATACATTCGGAGATTTAAGATTACTCGGTGGCGGTGTTGAATTAACGCCCGGTAACTTTAAACTAAAAGTTCTCTATGGCAAAAGCAGAACTGCCACCGAGTCAAACGGATTGCAATATTTCCCGGGCGCTTACAAACAAAATGTTTATGCGGCTTCAATCGGTTATGGAAATGAGTCAGTTGCATATTTTACAATAAACCTGTTTCATGCAAAAGATGACAGCAATTCAATAAAACGGGATTCACTTACAATTAATCCCGCTGAAAATCTTGTTGGCTCGTTGCGATTTGGTTTACAAATTATTGAGGAGCTGAACCTTCAATCTGAAATAGCTCTATCAGCTTATTCTGGTAACCTTTCAGCAGAAAAACTCAGCGATTTCAATTTTCCGGAATTCTTTTTTACTCCCAATACATCATCAAGATTTGATGGCGCTGTAAGATTACAGATTAACTTTAAACCGTCAAACTTTTGGTCATTAAGATTTAATGGTCAGTGGATTGGTCCGGGCTTTACATCTCTTGGCTATTCCCTGATGCCGAATGACTTGATGGAATTTTCGCTTTCACCTTCTGTGAAGCTGCTCAATAACAAACTTAGTCTCAGAGCACAGGCAGGGATAAGATACAACAATTTAAGAAATAACCGGCTTGCAACGAGTTCAAGATTTACAGGATCATTGAGTGCAAACTGGCAAATCAGTCAGCTTTTCGGATTCGACTTTAGTTATAATAATAACCAGATAAAATCTAAACACACAAATGATACTCTTAAGCTTTCTAATGTTTTTAACTCTGTGATGATTTCGCCAAGATTTTTATTTGAAGCTTTGGGAGGGATGAATAATCTTAATTTTAATTATTCATATCAGAATTCACTCGATAAAAATATTATCAGCTCACAGTCATCAAACAATAAAACACACACATTTGGTATTATTCATTCTCTGTCTCTACCAACAACCTGGTCTTTAACAACATCTTTATTACTCAATAAGAGCAATACTTCTTATGCCTCAACTCAGGTTGTCAGTATTTCCGAAAATGTTGGAAGGAGATTTTTTGAAAATAAGCTTTCGGTTTCACTTGGCACAGGAATAAACTTTATTAAAACCACAGTTAATGATAGTCAGATATTTTTTAATCTGAATTCAAATTACAGTCTTGATAAATTCGGTTCGATTGGATTTACTCTTTCAAATAACAATTACAGAGCTGACAGCGAGTTAACAAAAACATATAACGAGCTTTATGGAAGCTTACAATACAATATTTCATTCTAAAATAAATTTTGCCTTTATGGAGGTTAACAAATGAAATTTTCTGATTCTTTCAGTTTAAGAATTATTTTAATCTTGATTTTATCCTTTACTCAGACAATTAAATCTCAGGATGATGTTGATAATGAAATTCAGCCGGGCAAAGCAGAAATAATTTTACTTGCACGTGCTGATAAAGATTCCGTTGTGTTAAGATGGGCTCCTTCAACTCCTGGCGGATGGGTAATTGCAAACAAAATTGGTTACAGCATAGAGCGGGCAAAAATTAACACAGAGAATCCGGACGAAGGCGTACAATTTGTTAAGCTAAACACTGAACCACTAAAACCACTTTCATTAGAGCAATGGAAATCAATGGCTTCCAGAGATAATATTTTTTCTGCAATTGCTGCTCAGGCAATTTATGGCAAGTTATTCATTCCGAAAGCATTAGACGAAAATAATCTCAATGCGCTTAAGAATGCTGCAGATGAACTGATGAACAGATATTCATTCGCTTTATTTGCAGCCGACAACGATGCAGTTACTGCAGAAGCTATGGGATTAAGATGGATTGATAGAAATGTTAAGGAAGGTGAATCTTATGTTTACAGAATTTATGTAGCACAAACTACAGATGATTATTCCTTTGATACTGCCTACACTTTTGTTGATATAAAAGCCGCAGATAAAATTCCTGCTCCTGTGGATTTAAAATTCGAAAGCGGAGATGGAAGTATCATATTAAAATGGAAAGAAAATCCGGTTATTAAGTTTTCAGGATATTATATTTATCGTTCTGAGAACGGGAGAGATTACAAAAAGCTCAACGAAATGCCACTGATTATCGCAACTCCAAAAGAGTCGTCAGAAGATGCACAACCTTCATTTATTGATACGATGACTGTTAATTATAAAAATTATAGTTACAGAATTTTGGGTATAACTCCATTTGCTGAATTAAGTGAAGCTGCAGAAATAACAGCATATTCCAAAGACCTGACTGCACCTTTCCCTCCCGTCCTTGAAAAACCAAAGCAATTTACAGCTGATGAAGTTTCATTATCCTGGAAACTGGAAGATGAAACTGAGGATTTAAAAGGATTTGTGATTGCAAGAAGCAATAACCCTCTTTACAATTTTGAATTATTAACACAAACACCGCTGCCTAAAAATGTTTTTGCATACACCGATAAAATTTCGCAGCAGGAGGAAGTATATTATTCTGTCGGTGCAGTTGACACTGCCGGCAACATTGCTTTTTCATTGCCACAGATGGTAATTCTTATTGATACTATGCCTCCTTCAATACCAAAAGGTTTAACCGGAATGATTGATACAAATGGTGTAGTTACACTGAAGTGGAATCTTGGACCAGAGTGGAATCTATTGGGTTACAGAGTTCTGCGCGCAAATGATCCCACACACGAATTTCAACAGCTGACCGGCGAAGTATTTCCCGACACTGTTTTTGTTGATTCAATTGGAATAAATACTTTAACACGGAATGTTTATTATCGGATTGCTGCTGTTAATACGCGTTATCAGCATTCGGAATTATCTCCAATTCTTACTTTGAAAAGACCCGATAAAATTCCGCCTGCCGAATCTGTTTTCAAAAATGTTTTTGTTACTGATACAAGTGTTGTTTTGGAATGGATTCCAAGCACTAGTGAAGATGTTGCTTATCAAAAATTATTCAAACGAAGACAAGGAGAAAATAATTGGAAATTTGTTGATTCGTTGCCTGCATTTAAAGACTCTTTCACAGATTATGATGTTGAAAAAACTATTACTTATGAATATACAATTATCTCTGTTGACAGCAGCGGTTTGCAATCTCCATCTGCTTTCCCTGTGATAGGCAGACCTTATGACACCGGCAGAAGAGCTTCTGTAAGTAAATTTATTGCAAAGTATGACGATAAAACTTCATCTGTAGTTTTGAACTGGGATTATATAAATCCTCCAAAGGAAAATTACTGGTTTGTTATTTACCGCAGCACAAATAACAATGAATTATTAGAACTGAAATCCGTTGACAGCACCAATCGCACATATTCAGATAAGGAAATACTTAAAAACAGAAAATACTTTTATGCAATTTCAGTAATGACCACAATGGGAGGTGTTTCTGAAAAAATAGTGACGGAAGTATCGGTGCCGGAAAAATAAATTTAAGATTCAGGAAATACTTTCAATCAGATAAACTTTATCATTTCTTCTGACTAGAGTTGGAACTCTGAGGGTAATTTCATCACCCTTCTGAGCTTCTGATGCTTCTATTTCATTTACACGCATTTCATTGATTCCGGCTTCAACTACTCCGGTAGTTTCACCAATGAAAAGAATTTTATCTCCGGTTTTAATTTTTCCTGATTCAATCAAAATGTGAACAACTTCAGGTTCTTTGTAATAATTAAGAACTTTACCCACATAAACCTTTCTTGTTGTTGCTTTGCTGCCTTCAACCCCTGCATAATCTTCAGATGATGGAACACCAAAATAAAATCCGGATGAGAATCCTCTGTTGTAAACTGTTTCTAATTCTTTCAGAAATTCTTTTTTCTTTTCAGTTGTCAGCTTTCCTTCAAAGTAAAGATCGATAGCATTTCGGTAAACACTTACAACTTTAGCAACATATTCGGGAGCGCGCTTTCTGCCTTCTATTTTGAATGAATCAATTCCTGCTTCAATCAGTTGATCAATAAATTCTATTGTGCACAAATCTTTAGGTGACATTACATAATCTTCACCGATGATTAAAGATTTCTCTGTGGCTGAATCAATTACCTCATATTCTCTTCTGCAGGGCTGAACACATTCACCACGATTGGCAGATTGACCAAAAAGATGATGACTCATAAAACATCTTCCGCTGATCGCAATGCACATTGCTCCGTGAATAAAAGCTTCGATTTCAAGATCAGTATTTGCGCGAATCTTTTTTATTTCTTCAAGCGAACATTCTCTTGCCAGAACAATTCTTACCGCACCAAGTCGCTTGTAAACTGATGCAGCGAGAGAATTTGAAATCGAACCTTGAGTTGAAATGGCAAAAGAAACATTGTGTTTGTGACAAAGCTCAGCCACTGCCAAATCCCAACAAATGATCCTGTCGATGCCTGCTTCTTTAGCTTTTATGATAATGTCTTCAACTTCATTAAGTTCTTCTTCAAAGACGATTGTGTTCAAGGTAAGATAAGTTCTGACATTATTTTCTTTGCAGAATTTTGATATTTCAATAAGATCATCAACAGAAAAGTTTTTTGCTTTTGCCCGCATATTAAGTTTATCGACACCAAAATAAACTGCATCGGCGCCGCTATTAACAGCGGCTCTGATCATTGTCCAATCTCCCGCCGGAGCCATTAACTCGGGTTTTTTGAAATTCGGTTTCATATTATTGTATAGCACGCTGATGACACAGAAATAACGGATGCTTACAGATTTAAATCAGTGAATATCGGTTAAATCCGTGTCATCTGCGTTCTATTTTATTAAGATTTCTCTTCCCAAACTTTGGCAATTTCAACAATCAGTTTTACTGCTTCATACATATCCTGAACAGCAACCCATTCTGTCTGTGAGTGAAAACTGTGCTCGCCGGCAAAGATGTTTGGCGTTGGCAATCCCATAAAACATAATCTTGAACCATCCGTACCACCACGAATAGGATGCATAATAGGTTTTATTCCGATTCTCTTCATTGCTTCTACTGCATAATCAGTTACCTGAGGATGTTTATCAAGAACTTCTTTCATGTTTCTGTACTGCTCGATAACCTGAAATTCCATTCTTGAACCAGGGAACTTTGCTACAGCTTCTTCTGCAAGTTTTTTAAGAAGGTCTTCATATTCTTTTAGCTTTGAAGTTTCAAAATCACGGATGATAAATTTTAATGTTGTTAGTTCTTCGTTGCCGTTAATAGAACCACAATGAACATAACCTTCTCTTCCTTCAGTTGTCTCTGGTGAAAGACGGTCTTTGGGAAGTGACTCAATAAATGACGCAGCAATTTTTATTGAGTTAATCATTACTCCCTTTGCATAGCCGGGATGAATATTTTTTCCAAAGAATTTTATTACTACTGCATCAGCGGAAAAAGTTTCTGTTTCAATTTCACCACGGCTTGAGCCATCAACTGTGTAGGCATACTTAGCACCGAGTTTATTCAAATCAATTTTTTCTGTACCTCTTCCTACTTCTTCATCAGGAGTGAAACAGATTTTAATATCACCGTGTTTAATTTCAGGGTGAGTAAGTAAATAATTTACAGCATCCATAATCTCAGCAACGCCAGCTTTGTTATCAGCTCCCAGAAGAGTTGTTCCATCAGTTGTGATAATATCAAAACCTTTCATGTTTTTAAGATCAGGATTTTCACTTTCCTTGATTACCCATCCGCCGTTTTCCAAAACTATATCGCCGCCCTGATAATTTTTTCTGATAACAGGATTAACATTTGCACCACTTACTGCGGGTGATGTGTCAATATGAGCAATGAAAGCAATCGGAGGAACATCTTTATTTGTGTTGGACGGAAGAGTTGCCATTACATAACCCCATTCATCCATATGAGCATCCTGTAATCCCATCTGTTTCAGTTCTTCAGCCAAATCCTTAGCAAGAATTTTTTGCTTTTCGGTACTGGGGAAAGAAGTGGACTCTTCATCAGATTGCGTATCGTATTTAACATACTTTAAGAAGCGATCAACGCAAGTAAATTTATAATTCTGATCAAACATAAAACCCTCCGGTAATAGTTAAAGGTGACATTTTTACAAGTAAAAATTATTATTTGATAATTTTCATAAAAAACATTATTGCTAATTTAACCTTATGATTTTTACTGACAAATTCTAATATGTTGAAATTATAAAGCTTTAACCCGGTTTTTCGATAATTAACTGATGTTAAAAGTTAATTGGTTAATAATTTTTAATTGGTTTATCTATTAGTATGATTTTTGATTAAATTATATCCACATAAAATTGATTTTTAGGAGAGCGCCAATGTCTTTCTGGGATAATATTGACGGATTACAAAGAATATTAAGTATTGTGATAATTGCCTGGGCAGTTATTTCTGCTGCACTTGGAGTATTCAGCTGGAAGGTTCAGTCAAGAATATCTGAACTTACAAGCATCAAACAAATGGCAATGGAAAGAGAACTTAGTGATGCTCAAAGAAGATTGACTGAGTTTAAAGATAAACCAAGTTTTCCTGATCAATCTATTCTAACAGAAACATTTAAACCCAAACCCGAAACAATTGTCATTCCTAAAACTATAATTGAAAAAACGGAACCGGAGCCAACTAAAGTTACATCACCTCCTGTAGAAGAACCTAAACCACAACTAATTACATTTGAAAACAGCGCCGAACAGAAGTTTATTCAATTCCTGTCAAATAAACCTAAGGGTGATTTTACAATTAAATGTATTTCGGGTGATGAAGGTTCATTCAGATATGCAAAAGAAATTGAGAAGCTCTTAATTGCTGCCGGATATAAAAGTAACGGTATTGCTCAAACAGTTTTCAGAACTCCGCCTAAAGGGGTTTCGATAATTGTTAAGGGAATAAACTCGGCTCCGCCTTATGCCGGTGCAATTCAGAAAGCGTTTGAACTGATTGGAATTGATGCACCCGCAGAAGTAAATGCTTATTATCCTGAGAATACTTTGACTCTTGTTGTGGGACAAAGGAATGATTAGCGAATGAAGAGGATTTAATATCCTCTTCTTAAAACTTTTTCCATATCAGCTTTGATCATTATTTCAACAAGATCAGAAAATTTAGTTTTTGCTTTCCATCCAAGAAGCTTCTCTGCTTTTGATGAGTCCCCGATCAGTAAATCAACTTCCGTCGGTCTGTAGTAATTTGGATTTACTTTTACAATAACATCTCCCCTTTTCAGTCTTGTTGTGAAGTCGCTTCTTGTTCTTTCTTCCGCAACATCAAATCCAATCAGTGATTTTGCTTTATCAAGATCAATGTTTTTTATTTTCCCGACTTCATTAACTCCTTCTCCAATCCATTCGAGTTCGATGCCCAGGTGTTTGAATGTCAGATCAGCAAATTCTCTTACAGTATGTGTCTCGCCTGTTGCAAGCACAAAATCATCGGCCTCTTTGTGCTGAAGTATTCTCCACATTCCTTCGCAATATTCAGGTGCGTATCCCCAGTCCCTTTTTGCATTCAGGTTTCCCAACGCTAAATCAGTTTGCAATCCAGCAGCAATTCTTGCAGCAGCACGGGTTATCTTTCTTGTAACGAATGTCTCGCCTCTGCGTGGTGATTCGTGATTGAACAAAATTCCGTTGCAGGCAAAAAGATTATATGCTTCTCTGTAGTTAACGATTATCCAGTAGCCGTAAAGCTTTGCAACTCCATAAGGTGAGCGCGGATAAAATGGTGTTTTTTCGCTTTGTGGTACTTCCTGTACCTTGCCATATAGTTCTGAAGTTGATGCCTGATAAAACTTTACTTGTCTTAGTCCAACTTCTCTTATTGCATCAAGAAATCTCAGTGTGCCCAATGCATCAACCTGCGCTGTGTAATCAGGAATTTCAAATGAAACTTTAACATGACTCTGAGCAGCAAGATTATAAATTTCGTCCGGTTGAATTTTTTCAAGCAGACGATTGAGATTGCTCGTATCTACCAAATCGCCATAATGAAGAAACAGTTTTTTATTGAGAACATCAGGATTTTCATAAAGATGATCAATTCTTCCAGTATTAAATGAACTGCTTCTACGAATTATTCCGTGGACTTCATACCCTTTTTCGAGAAGAATTTCTGTAAGATAACTTCCATCCTGTCCTGTTATGCCTGTAATTAACGCTTTCATTGATAAATATTTCCTTTATTTTTTTATGTGCCGTTCAAATCAAATTGACTGAGTTTAATTTTTCCTGAGTTTGTAAAACAAAAATATACATTTGCTTGTAACTAATAAACTTCAATGATAGCAGGTATGATTGGAAAAGAAGTTAATATCCAACTCTTTATTTTTGTGAAGACAAATTGATTTTGAATTTGTGTATATCCCAATTCAGATTTTATGAAAG
>CALHAB010000164.1 GCA_937934185.1 uncultured Ignavibacterium sp.
ACCAACATATACAGTATCCTCGTAGAGGATAAATAAATATTTTTTTAACACATTAAAATCAAATGATTAAAGAAGTCAATAAATCCGGAAGAAAAATTAAGTTTACACTTTTGCAATAAATCCGGCTAGGTTGACAGAATAATACAATTTGTAAAGTCTCTTTAAACAATATTATATTAAATGAGTACCTGCCTCTTGAAGCTGTTGATTGAATGATTGTTTTATTGCCCTGCCTTTTAAGGCAGGGATTTTAATGATAATTCAAACCACTGTCAGGACTTTAGTCACATTCTTTCTGCTGAGTAATAATGTCATCCTTTCAGGATTTTATTCTTTTGTTTTATGATTTAGTTACAAAAATTTCATCACTTCGTGATTTACAAGGCAAAGGATTTCCTCGGGCTAATGAATTGGGTCCGGAATGATATCATAGAGAAAATTAGGTATAAGGAAATAAGGTATAAGGAATTAGAGCAATAAAGTCTTTTGCAAAGTAACAAACTTCGTATGGGTTTTTGTTTGCAGCTCAAGTCTGGAGACTTGAGCTACGGATTAATATTTATTGATTCTATTGCCCTGCCTTTCAAGGCAGGGATTGAATGATGACCAGCTTCTCTATCAGGACTTTAGTCACATTTGTTCTGCTGAGTAATAATGTCATCCTTTCAGGATTTTATTTTTTTTGCTTTATGATTTTGTTACAATAATTTCATCACTTCGTGATTTGTTGTGCAGAGGATTTTTAAACCTGATTAAGCAATATTTGTAATGATAGAATAGAGGGAAATAGGTATAAGGATACAAGGGAGAAATTCAAAACAGAATCATTATGGATTTATTCAATTAGATACAATATAAATTAAATCCTTGTTCTGTTAACTTTCCGGCGGCGGTGAAAAAAATTTTTTCTTAATCATAAATGAAAAATACACCACAGCAACTCCAACAATTAGTACAGCAACCAATGGAATGAAAATGGCGATAAGTGATAGTATTGTTGAACCAGTAGCCTCTGCAGTTGATACAACAGGATTTGCAAGCCCTCCGGTTGTGGCTGATGATTTTAATCTGATCAAACCGGTTGCAGCGTGAATTGTACCTGCAACTCCGCCGCCGGCAATCAAAGCCAAAGCCCATTTAATCAACGGTGAAAATTCTGTTATAACTGCACCTGTTAGAATAATTCCGGCAAAAATTGCGAATGGATGTTCAATCGTATCAAGAAAATTATCCAGCCACGGAATATAATAAGCTCCGATTTCTACAATTGTTGCAACTGCAAATGCAACAAGTGCAGGCAGTGTTCCAATCCATTGGAAATAAGTTGAAAGCTGAAGATTGCCTGTATATGCAGCTATTGATACAATTAAGAAAGGAATAAAAATTCTGAATCCAACAGCGGCCGCAAGCCCGACTCCAACAAACAAACTTAAAATTAAATCAACCATAAGATTCCTTTTAAGATTATTTTCGATCTTTCAGTAACTCATATTAGTTAATTTTACTTTACCACGGAATATCCAGTAGATACTAATTGTGTAAGCAAGTACAAATGGGAATCCAATAGCTGCAATAATTAACATAATAGTTAAAGTCTTCTGAGATGAAGCTGCATTATAAATCGTAAGACTGTATTCAGGATTTGGATTTGACAACACTATATTCGGAAAAATTCCAACAGCAAATAATGCAAGTAAAGAAGCAATGCTGGCAGCAGATGAAAGAAATGCCATAAACTCTCTTCCGTGATGAATTTCTCTTGGTATGTTTGCAATAGCAAGCATATTAAGCAAAGCAAGAATAAAAAGAGGTGGAAAATCTTTGAAGTGTTTAGCCATATTCGGAAAGTAAATTAAAGTCGCCATTGTTGTTGTTACATAACAAATTACAAAAAAGATAATTGTGTTGTTCACCCAACCTTTTAATTTCAGATTCAGTTCATTCTCTGTTTTAAGAACACCATAAATTGAGCCGTGCATCATAAATAAAGCAACAGTTGTAACTCCAACCAAAACAGTATAAGGATTAATCATAGTCCAGAAAGTTCCCACATATTCTTTATTTGCATCCAAAGGAATTCCTGTAATTATATTACCGAGTGCAACACCCATAAGAAAAGCAATCAAGATACTTGCAACACTGAAAGCAATATCCCACATTTGTCTCCACCATTTCATCGGCCTTTTACTTCTGAATTCAATTGCAACTGCTCTGAAGATTAACATAAACAGCAGCATAATAATCGCATTATAAAATCCTGAAAATACAGTGGCATAAACATGAGGAAACGCTGCGAACAAAGCTCCGCCGCCGGTAACTAACCAGACTTCATTTCCATCCCACACAGGCCCGATTGAATTAAGCATTATTCTTCTGTCAATATCCTCTTTAACAAGAAGGTGAAGCGCTCCGATGCCAAGATCAAATCCATCAAGAATTGCATAACCTGTTAGTAATAATCCGATTAGAATAAACCAGATTGTATTTAGATCTAAATTAAATTCCATAATATTCCTCTTAAGCTTTTGGATGACCAATTTCTGAAGGAATTAAATCTGCTTCTTCAGGTCCGTGCTGAATTTTATTATTCAACAAGTAGATAAATAAAATAAACAGCCCGATGTAAATCAAAGTAAACATAATCAGAGAATACCAGACCTGTCCTGCCTGAACTGCTTTAGATAAACCTTCTGAAGTTCTCATTAGTCCGTAAACAATCCACGGTTGTCTTCCGACCTCGGCGGTAATCCATCCAACCTGATTAGCAATCTGTGGAAGTAAAACAGAGAAAACAAAAATCCATAGAAGCCAGCGATGTTTGAACAGAGTTCCTTTCCACCAGAGAAATACTCCAAGAACAGAAATTGCAATCAGCATAAATCCAATTGCAACCATTAGATGATATGCCTGAAACACAATATTAACTGGAGGTCTTTCATCTTCAGGAAATGAATTTAATCCTGTAACCTTTGTATTTGCATCCCAACCAATCAGATAGCTCAGCATTGAAGGAACGGCAATTCCAAATTTTACTTCCTGATTATCTTCGTTAACCCAACCGAATAAGTATAATGGTGCGTGAGTCTGATCATCAAACACTGCTTCCATAGCTGCAAGTTTTGCCGGCTGATTTTTGGCAACTCCAACCGCACTTTGATGTCCGGTAAACAATTGAAACAATGAAGCGATAAGAGCCATTACTAAAGCAATTCTGATTGATGATTTTGCAAAACGAATATGTTTATCTTTCAATAGATAATAAGCTGCTACACTAATAACAAGAAAAGCACCTGCCAACCAGCATCCGGATATTGTATGAAGAAGTCTGTCAACTGATGAAGGATTAAAAACCATCGCCCAGAAGTCGGTGATCTCTGCTCTTGCGTTGATTCCTTCTCCAACTATATGATAACCTGCAGGTGTTTGCATCCAGGAATTTGCTACAACAATCCAGATTGCACTAAACATTGAACCCAAAGCAACCATCAAAGTTGAAAAGAAATGCATTTTCGGTCCGACTTTATCCCATCCAAAAACCAATACAGCAAGAAAACCAGACTCAAGAAAGAAAGCAAAAATTCCTTCTGCTGCAAGAGCACTGCCGAAAACATCTCCGACGAATCTTGAGTATGTTGCCCAGTTTGTTCCGAATTCAAATTCCATTACGATTCCTGTTGCAACTCCAATTGCAAAAGTTAAAGCAAAGATTTTAACCCAGAACTTCGTCATCTGTTCATAAAATTTATCTTTGGTTTTCAGGTACATCCCTTCTGTGATTACCATAAAAACACCTAAGCCGATACTTAAAGGAGGATAGATATAGTGAAATGCAATGGTGATAGCAAACTGTAATCTGGAAAGAATTTCAACATCCATACTTGTACCTAATTTTTATTATTTACATCATCAAATTAACAAAAAAATTATTCTGAGTCTGAGGAAAATTTTTGATGACAAGATTACAATCACATTTCTTTGCATTGTTAATTTATTTTTTGAACAAGTTTAATTTATCTGCAAAATCAGCAGCAAAATTTTTTATCATCAGAGAAGTATCAGAATCCTGAGTGGCTCTTTGATATGATTCAGCAAGCTTAACAAAAATCTGGTGATAATGAATATTCATTTCCTCAATCAGCATTTCTTTTGTCCACAAGTCAAGTCCCATTGTTATTGAATCTTCTTTATCCCACAAAGAAAGGAAAAGAGTTTTCGCTTCCCGTTTTCCATCAAAACCGGAATCATCAGCTTCCCACTGAATTTTTTCAGGAAGATTATTATCGTCAAGTTCAACTGTAAAAATAATTCTGGATATTTTGCTCATAATAAATTTTTCCTTTTGTTGATTGCCAGAGATGGACTTTTTAATTAGTTTAGTGCTAAGTAACAATTAAAATCATAAATATGCAGATTAAATTATTTTTTATAAGAAAAATAAAAGCCCTCTTTTTCAAATTTAAACTTCATTTATTTATTAAACCTTTCGAATCTATTATCCTCAATTTATTATATCTATCAAAACTTTCATATTGGGTAAGTAAAAATAGAAACCTAAAGTTTAATGATTTTTATAACAAAAAAGTTAAATACGAAGACCGGTTTAAACTCCACAAATTTGTTATTGATACAGAAATTCAAGATTGCGAATTCGATTTTTTCGAATTCGGAGTAGCCGAAGGCACATCCTTTAAATGGTGGACGGAACAAATTAAAAATCCGAACTGTAGATTTTTTGGTTTTGATGTATTCACTGGTTTACCAGAAGATTTTGGAGTTATGAAAAAAAGTCACTATGACACTAAAGGGTCAACACCTTTAATTAAAGATGCTAGAGTAACTTTCATAAGTGGTCTTTTTCAAGAATCACTTCCTTTATTTTTGAATAAATATGATCATAATGACAAAAGAAAAGTGATTCATATGGATGCTGATTTATATTCTTCAACTTTATTTGTACTGACTTATTTATATCCATATCTCAAAGAAAACGATATTATTATCTTTGATGAGTTCGGAGTGCCAACTCACGAATTTAAAGCATTTTATGAAATCGTATCAGCATACAAATTCAAATATGAAGTTCTTGGGGCAATTAATAATTATCTCCAGATTGCAATCAAATTAATATAATTTTACTTTCAGGAGGGGTTATGAAAATTAGAATTGTATTCATCATTTTAATATTCCTGTCAAGTCTAAATTTTCCTCAGCAAAATTGGGAATTATTAAATAGTGGAGTTAGTAGTTACCTTCAGGATGTATATTTTATCTCTAAGGATGTTGGTTGGGCAGTGGGATATCAAGGAACGATACTCAAAACAACTTCAGGTGGTTCGACTTGGATACAACAAAATTCCAATACAGGAGTTGACTTGTTATCTGTATTTTTTATTAATGAAAACACTGGATGGATTGGTGGCGCCAACGGAGTATTCCTCAAGACCACTAATGGTGGAACAACTTGGGAAAATATTATAACTAACAATTACAGTATTTACTCTATCCGCTTTCTAAATGAAAGTTTTGGATACGCTATTAGTAGTTATATAACAAATTATGAAAGATATGGATTTATACTGAGAACTTCTGATGGAGGTTATAGCTGGAGTATTGTATATTCTAACTATGATTATGGATTCATTGATTTGTATTTTCATCAAGAACGGGGCTGGATTGTAGGTACAAATGGTTTTCTGATCTCAACTATAGATTCTGGTAAAACCTGGATTCCCAGAAATACCAATACTACTCATTGGTTATATGATGTTTTCTTTATTGACAAACAATTCGGTTGGGCAGTTGGTGGCAATACAAACACTGAAGCAATCCTTAAAACAACTGATGGTGGACAAACCTGGAATCAACAGTTAATGTCTTCGCAATACAAATGGCTTACAGGTGTAAGTTTCATTAATCGAAATATTGGATGGGCTTGCGGATATAACGGTGTTATCCTCAAAACAACAAATGGCGGTAATTCCTGGTCCAGACAAAATATATCGACCTCCAATTATTTGCGGAAGGTAGTTTTCCCTGATTCAACAACAGGATATATTGTGGGTCAAAACGGAACGATTCTTAAATATGGGGCTAAAAATATTAATATAATAAAACCAAATGGCGGAGAGAGTATTTTTGCCGGCTCAATTTATAATATTGAATGGGCTAGCCAGAATGTGTTGAAAGTTAAAATTGAATTTTCCTCAAACGGAGGTAACTCGTGGACAATTATTGAAGATTCCGTTGAAAGCACTGGTATTTATAATTGGACAGTTCCAAATTATTTAACTAATCAGGCACTAATAAAAATTACAAATGTTAGCAATCCACAAGATTATGATATCAGCAATGGGACTTTTTCAATTATAAGCTCAAAATTTATCATAGTAACATATCCAAACGGTGGTGAAATACTTCAAGGGAATTCAAATAAAGATTTAACTTGGTTGAGTAATGATGTTCTGAATGTAAAATTAGAATTTTCATCAAATAATGGAGCAAGTTGGGAATTAATTGATGAGAATATCCCATCATCTGGCATTTACAATTGGCTGGTTCCAAACATTAACACAATTCAAGGAAGAATTCGAATAAGCGATCAAGATTCACCTCAAATTTTTGATATAAGTGATTCAACATTTAGAATAAACAGAACTACTTCTGTCGAGGATAAATCCAAACTGCTTAATTTTAACCTAGAGCAGAATTTTCCAAATCCTTTTAATCCATCCACAAAAATTTATTTTACTTTACCTAAAGAAACTTTTGTAAATATAAAAATATATGATCTAACTGGACAACAAATTACTGAATTGTGTAATGATATTTTTCAAGCAGGTAAAAATGAATTGGTTTTTAATGCGAAAGAACTACCCTCTGGCACTTACATATGTTCAATAATTGCATCTGATTTTAGGAAATCGATTAAGATGACTTTAATGAAATAACCAGATTATTCAATTACTCAAAAGATAATTTAATACTTCTGATACTTCGCAAATTTATTTCTAACCATTTCATCGTTAATGTTCAAAAACTTTCCATCAGAATCTTTCAGCCAGATTTCACCAAGATATCGTCCATATTTTTCTTTTGTATCTTTAATTGTTTCAATAATTATTTCTTTATCAAGAATCAAACTCTTAAGAAAATCTCTTGAAGCCAAACCTTTTGCTCTTTCTTTACCTCTTAGTTCAGGTGCATTTATTCTGTTAAGTCTGATTTTCTCTCCGCGAATCCAGGTATGCAATCCCAGATCAATATCAATTGTGCAGGTATCTCCGTCATAAACAGACACCACTTTCGCTTTGTAGTGATATAATTGTTTATCCATTTTTGCCTCCTTTTATTTTGGTCAATAGCTGATTATTTTGATGCGCCAAAATTGGAAGATTAAATTGAAAATAAAAATTCTGTTATTATTTGCATTAACATTTTCTTCAGTAATCTTAGCTCAGATTGGGGTGAGTGCAGGAACTTTGATTGGTGCAAGTTCTTTCAACAGCAACTCTCCTGCAGTCGGTGGTTTTGCAGCAGGATTTTTTGTGGAAACAGACACACCTCTATTTGAAGAAGTATTTCCAAGACTTGGATTTGTTTTTATGAAAGATATTAATGCTGTTCTGCCGAATAACAGAAAATCATATTATCCGTCAATGCTTGGATTAAACTTTAAAGGCGTTACTTCTCAGTATTTCGATAGTAAAATTTTTCTTGAAGAAGGAATTGGTTTGCTTGCTCTTAACGATAAAACTTTTATTGATAAAAATTCCTGGGAGTTTGGACTAGCACTTTCATTTCTCGCAGGACTTGATATGAGAGATTTTAATCTAAGAGGATTGAAAACCGGTGCAGCTGTTGAATATGGTTTAACTTTCACCGGATCACTTCCTTCTTATCTTAATTTTTATCTTCAATTTCATTATACATTTTAATTTGCTGTACCGTTTTTTACCATTAAACCAAAACCCGGGTTGTTTTATCTTTGAACGGAAAGTTTCAATAAAAAGATGAAAAAGATTTTTTCGATATTATTATTATTAAGTTTTCAATTTGCAGTTCCGCAAGTAAAAGATGGTTTTATGATTGCACGACTTAAATACAATGGCGGCGGTGATTGGTATAATGATCCTTCCGCTGAAGTAAATCTATTAAAGTATGTTGCAGCGAATACAAATATCAAAACAATTCCGGAGTATAAATTTGTTGATATACAGAGTGATGAAATATTTTCTTATCCATTTATTTTTATGACAGGCCACGGTAATGTTGTATTCAGTGATCAGGAGATAAAAAGACTTCGAACTTATCTTGAGAACGGTGGTTTCCTCTATATTGATGATGATTATGGTATGGATAAAGCTGTTAGAAGGGAAATGAAAAAAGTTTTTCCGGATAAGGATTTTATTGAGTTACCTTTTTCTCATAAGCTCTTTAACATTTTTTACAAATTTGAAAACGGAGCGCCTAAAACTCACGAGCACGATAAGAAACCAACGCAGACTTTCGGAATTTTTATTGATGAAAGATTGGCTGTACTTTATACTTATGAATCAAATCCAAGTGACGGCTGGGCTGATCCTGAGGTTCATAAAGACCCTGAAGAAAAAAGAATTGAAGCCCTTAAGTTTGGTACAAACATTATTTTATATGCATTAAGTCAATGAGTGAATCACATTCAAAATATTACAGTGAAATAATCAACAAACTTGAAAAACTTGTCAGGAAAGATTTTTCACTGATTTGTATTAGGGGATTGTTAATAAGCTTATCAATCATTGTTTCAGCTTTGTTCATTTTTATCTTATCAGAAACTCTGTTCAGATTTTCATCTTCAGTCAGAACAATAATTTTTTATAGCTGGATAGCTTTATTTGTTCTATCGTTAGTTTACTTCGTAATTATTCCTGTTCTTAAATTATTAAATATCATCCCTTCAAGAAATTATTTTGAAACTGCAAAGATTGCAGGACTTCACTTCCCTTTTGTTAAAGATGAATTATTAAATTCACTTCAGCTTGTAAATGGTGCTTCAGCAATAAATCTTTATTCAACAGATTTGATTGATGCGGCATTCAGTAATGTTTATCATAAAGTCAAAGACTTAGATTTCTCTGAGATCATTTCATTCACTTCACTCAAAAGATATTTATTAAATTTAATTTTCATTTTATTCATTACCTTATTTTCTGTTTTGTTCATTTCTCCAATCAGTTCGGCCAGCAACAGATTTTTTAATTACGGGAAAGAATTTATTCCTCCGGCAGAATTTAGTTTTGAAGTTTTCCCTGGCAATACAAAAATTACCAAAGGTGAAAATGTTGAAGTAAGTATAAAGATAACCGGCAAAGATCCCGGTGAAATATTTTTGGCTGAAAAGGATATTACTGAAACAGGGTTTACAAATCACAAACTTGTAAAAGATTCGGCAGGAATTTACTCTTATAAATTTCAGAACATCAGAAACACTGTCAATTATTTTGCATTCGCTAAAGACATCAGAAGTGAAGATTATAAAATCGAAGTAACTGATCATCCTGTAATAAAATTATTGGAACTAAAAATAATTCCTCCTGCTTATTCAAAACTTCCTGTAACTGAGCAAAAAGATAACGGTAATATCACCGCACTTAAAGGTTCAAGATCCGAATATAAACTTATTGCAAGTAAAGAAATCAAAAACAGCAAAATTGTTTTCAGCGATTCAAGTGAAGCCCTATTAACTTCATCCAACAATCAGGCAAGCGGTTCAATCAGAATTCTGAACGATAAAAATTATCAGATAATCATAACTGATTTGAATGATGATAAAAATCTTCAGCCGGTTACATACAGTATTAAAGTTCTTGAGGACGCATATCCTTCAATCGAATTAAACTTTCCGCGAACTGATATTAATCTTCCTGAAGATAATCGTGTTCCGATCAATCTTAAAATTTCTGACGACTTTGGTTTTACTAAGCTGGTTCTTAATTACAGATTATCATCTTCACAATATGAAAAACCTCAGGAAAATTTTTCGCAGTTTGAAATTCAGTTTGATAAAAACAACAAAGATCAGTTTGTTGACTATATCTGGAACCTCACAAAGCTTTCTCCGGCAGTAAACGATGTTTTCACTTTTTATCTTGAGGTTTACGATAATGATAATGTAAGCGGACCAAAATCTGCAAAAACTCAGACAATAAATCTCCGTGTTCCTTCGCTTGATGAAATTCTTGCGCAAGTTGACAAGACACAGGACGATGCGATTAAAGAACTTCAGCAGACAATTAAAGAAGCACAGGAACTTAAGAAAGATATTGAGCAGATAAATCGTGATCTCAAACAGGACAAAAAAGAATTAACCTGGGAAGAAAAACAGAAGATTGAAAAAGCTCTTGATAAGTTTGAATCACTTCAGGAAAAGATGCAAAGTATTTCTGAAAAGCTGAAGGATGTTCAGAATGAACTTCAGCAGAATAAGCTTCTTTCAAAAGAGACACTTGAAAAGTATATGCAGCTTCAGCAGCTGATGGAAGAGATGACAAGCGATGAATTAAAAAAAGCTCTTGAACAGATGAGGCAAACACTCGAACAGCTGAACAGGAATATGACTCAGGATCAGATGAAGAATATGCAGATTGATGAAGAGAAATTCAGAAAAAGTATTGAGCGAACAATGAACCTTCTGAAACGAATTCAGATTGAGCAAAAGATTGATGAAATGCTTAAGCGAACAGAACGAATGAATGAAAAGCAGGAGGAACTGAGCAATCAAACAGAGAAAAGTAATCCGAATGATCAGAAGGAAAATGAAAACCTAAGCAAACAACAGGATGAAATCAGTAAAGAGCTTGATAATCTTGAAAACACAATGAAAGATCTGAAAGATAAAATGCAGGATATGTCTGATGTTCCGAAAGAAGAACTTGATAAACTTATGGAAGAGTTTGAGAAACAACAGAACGAACAACTTTCAAAACAGGCATCGCAGAATATTAAACAAGGACAGAAACAAAATGCTCAGAAGAATCAGAAACAGCTAAGCAACAATATGAAGCAAATGCAGCAGATGATGCAGCAGATGAAAGATCAGATGATGCAGCAGAATCAGATGCAGACTTTTACAGATATGATGAGAATAATTGATAATCTTCTTTCATTATCAAAGAAGCAGGAAGAATTGAAGAATCAATCACAAAAACTTGATCCGAATTCATCGCAATATCAGACTCTTGCCCAGCAGCAGAATGAAATTAAAAATAATCTTAATAAACTTCTCGAACAGCTTGCACAGCTTTCACAGAAAACTTTTGCAGTCACTCCCGAAATGGGCAAAGCACTTGGACTTGCAAACAAAAATATGGAACAATCGCTTGGTAATATGCAGAACAGAAATCCAAAAAACTCGGCGATGTTTCAGCAGGAAGCAATGGGAAATATGAATCAGGCAATTATGATGATGAAAAGTCAGCTTGAATCAATGATGCAGGGTGGAAGCGGACAAGGTGGAATGATGTCATTACTGCAGCAGCTTCAGCAGTTGTCTGGTCAGCAGATGACATTGAACAATATGACTCAGATGCTTCAGCAGATGCAGCAAGGAAATTTGAGTCAGGAACAGCAGGCACAACTTCAGAGACTTGCACAGCAACAGCAGTTAATTCAGAAATCACTTGAGCAACTAAATAAAGAAGCAAAGGAATCCGGTGAGTCGAAGAAAATTCCTGCTAACCTTGAGAACATTGCTAAACAGATGCAGGAAGTGATAACTGATATGCAAACAGAAAAACTGACTGATGATTTAATCCAAAAGCAGGAAAGAATTCTGTCTAAACTTCTTGATGCACAACGCTCGATTAATGAAAGAGATTTTGAACAGGAAAGAAGATCAGAAACAGGTAAAAATATTGTAAGACAAAGTCCTGCTGATATTAATCTGCTGAAACAGAAGAAAGACTCACTGAAAGAAGAAATTGACAAAGCCTTTCGTGAAGGATACAACAAGGATTATGAAGAACTTATCCGCAGATACTTTGAACTAATTCAACAGGAATCAAAACCAAATTGATTAAAGTTTGATTTACTTTTCAATTCATACTATTTTCAGACCCGAAGAAACCTTTCTTTATGAAGAATGAGCAACATTTTGGAAAAAGATAAAATTCGCGAATTATTATTGGAACATTTTGATCATCGTGCACTTTTACAGTTTGGTGATTGGAGAGAGCTGTTTCTAAGTTTCTTCGATTTAGTTCAGGAATTGGTTTTTATCCTGAATTCAGATGGATTTGTTGTAGCAGTAAATCAATATGGCAGCAAGGAACTTGATTATTCGCCTGAGGAAGTAATAGGTAGGCATTTTACAGATTTCATTGACTCTGAAAATATTGCCGCTGCAACTGATATGATTGATAAAGCACTTAAGGAAGGTTCATCATCACTCGAAGTTCATCTGATTTCCAAGTTTGAAGTGCCAAAACTTTTTTCGATGAACATACGAACCGTTAAAAATGGTGAAAAGATTGCAGGACTTTTAGGAACGGGTAAGAACATTTCTTACACTAAAAAGCTGGAAGCTGAGCTTAAAGAACTAAAACCAAAAATGATTGAACTTGAAAGACTTATAAATCTTGAACGCTCAAGGGTACTTCAGCAAAAGTCTGTTGTGGAAGAACTTAATAAACTTAAGAATGAATTTATGTCCAACATTTCACACGAGCTTCGGACACCACTTGCTTCCATAGTGGGATTTTCAGAAACAATTGCCTCTGATCCGAATATGCCTGATGAAATGAAAATTGAATTCAATTACATAATTCTTAATGAAGGCAAAAGACTTGCACGACTTATTAACGAGGTGCTTGAACTTTCAAGAATGGAAACAGGGAAAATTGTTCTCAGCAAATCAAAAATTGATATTGTCCGCACATTGAGAAGAGTAATTGATGAGTTTGTAAATCACGCAGTCGAAAAAAACATTACTCTTAGTGTTGAACTTCCCGATGATGAACTTCTTATTGAGGCAGACGATGAAAGACTTAGTATGGCATTGCGCGCTGTAATAAATAATGCAATCAAATTTACCAAAGAATATGGCAGAGTAAAGATCATACTTAACAACCTTTTCAGAGAGGTTGAAATTATTGTTGCTGATACAGGAATCGGAATTCCTCAGGATCAATTACCTCATATTTTTCAGAAATTTCATAAAGCAAACAGACCAATTGAAGAAGTTGAAGGAGTGGGAGTCGGATTGGTTTTTGTAAAACAAATTGTAGATTTGCATAAAGGATTAATCAATATTCAAAGCGAAGAGCATAAAGGCACAACAGTAATCATTCGATTATTAAAAAACATAAGGGATAAAAACTAAAGGGTTCTAAGTTGGAAAAACTCATTTTTATTGTTGATGATGAACAGGCAATTTCCAAACTTCTGACTTACTGGGTTAGAGATAAATGGAAATACAATGCTGAATCATTTGCTACAGGGGAAGATTTACTAAAAAACTTGCACAAAAGGCCGGATGTTGTTCTTCTTGACATAATGCTGCCCGGACTCGATGGTATTGAAACTCTCAAAAGAATTAAAGCTTTTGATGAAAATTTACCTGTCATAATGCTCTCCGCTCAGGGCAGTATTGAGGTTGCTGTTGACTCTCTCAAGTTTGGTGCATACGATTATTTTACAAAACCTATAGATCAACAGAAGCTTGAACTTGCAATTAAAAATGCAATCAAGAGTTACGACCTCACGAAGGAATTACAAAACCTCAAAGAAAATGTTAAACAGACTTACAGTTTTGATAACATTATTTCTGCCGATGGTAAAATGCAGGATGTTTTCAAACTTGTCTCAAAAGTTCTGGATAACGATATATCAGTATTGATTTACGGTGAAAGCGGAACAGGTAAAGAACTTATTGCAAGAGCAATTCATTACAACGGTAAAAGAAAAGACAGACCATTCATAGCAGTTAACTGCGCTTCAATCCCAAGAGAATTGCTTGAAAGTGAATTGTTCGGACACGAAAGAGGTTCATTCACAGGCGCTCATCAGAGAAAACTTGGTAAATTTGAAATTGCAAGAGGAGGAACAATTTTCCTTGATGAAGTCGGTGAACTTGAAATGGTTTTACAGGCAAAACTTTTAAGAGTTATTCAGCAGAAGGAATTTGAAAGAGTCGGCGGAACAGAAATAATTAAGACTGATGTAAGAATAATTTCAGCTACAAATAAAGATTTAAAGAAAGCAGTTGAGAATAAAGAATTTCGCGAAGATCTTTTTTACAGACTAAACTCATTCCCTATTCATATTCCACCACTTAGACAGAGACGAGGAGACATTTTAATTCTTGCGGAACACTTCCTTAAAAAGTTTAACGAAAAACTTGGTAAGGGCTGCAAGGGTTTTACAAGAAGAGCATTAAAACTAATCTACGATTACAGCTGGCCAGGTAATGTTCGTGAAATGGAAAATACTATTGAAAGATGTTTAATTATTTCAGAAGGCGAAATGATCGATGTCGAAGATCTTCCACCTCATATCAGAACAGAAGATTATCCTGCAAATTTTGATTTTGCCGGTCCATTGTTTGCTGACGACACTATTATTCCCTTTGAAAAATTAAAAGAGGAAGCCATCCGACATGCTCTGAAAGTTACTGATGGAAATATTGTTGAAGCTGCAAAAAAACTTCAGCTTGGCAGAGCAACCATCTATCGTCTGATGGATAAATACGGAATTGAACATTAAACTCTGGGAGTATTATGTACATTGAGAAAAAAAATATCGGCGATGTTCTAATTGAAACAATAAATCTTCACCGCGCAACACTTCGCGAAGCTGAAGAATTCAAGCAACAACTGACTGAAGATATAGAACTCGGAAACAGAAAAATAGTAGTTGATCTTTCTGCATGCGAATTCATTGACTCAACTTTTCTGGGTGCGCTTGTAGTATCACTGAAAAAAGTTACTAATCTTGGAGGAGATTTAAGACTTGTTGGCTTTCAACCGGCAGTAAAATCAATGTTTGAACTGACAAGAATGCACAGAGTATTTGAAACCTTCAGTTCGGTTGAAGAAGCTGTAGGCAGCTTTGGTAACTAACTTTTGCCAGAAATTTTAAATTCCGATATTACGATGAAAGATGCTGATAAGAAATCTATTTTAGTTATTGATGACGATGTAACTATCCGAAAGCTTATTACTCACCATCTCAAATTAAACAACTACACCACTCACGAAGCAAAAAATGCCGAAGAAGCATTTCAGATATTAAAAGAAAGTCAAATTGATCTTGTTCTTTCTGATGTAACGATGGATGAAATGGATGGATTTGAATTTTGTGAGAAAGTCCGCAGTAATGAAAAGCACAGATTTTTGCCTTTCGTTTTTGTGACAGCAAAAAACACACTTGAAGATAAATTCAAAGCAATTGAATCAGGTGGTGATGATATAATCACAAAACCTTTTGATATAAAAGAACTGATACTAAAAGTTCAGGCACTTCTTAAAAGAACTGAAATCTATCGCACATACGGTCTTAAAAAAAGTATTCAATCAACTTTTACTGAAAGAAAAACAAGAATATTATTTGTTGATGACGATCCTACAATTACAAAACTATTCAAATACAATTTAGAATCAGCAGGATTTGACTGTAATGCGGTTAACAGTGTTGATGAAGCACTAAAAATTGCAGGACACTATCATCCCGATATTATCATCTCTGATATTATGATGCCCGGAACTGATGGTTATGTTTTCAGAAAAAAATTGCTTGAAGATGAAAACTTAAAAACCGTTCCATTCATTTTTCTAACTGCAAAAGCTACCGATGAAGATATTCTCGAAGGATATGATTTAGGCATTACAGATTATGTGGTTAAAACCGCAGGACCTAAAATTGTAATCGCAAAAGTTTCAGCAATTATAAAGAGCTTAAGGGACGAAAGAAACAAAGCAATTTCTGAATTGCATCAGGCGGCTTCATCTTTGGGAGCTAAAGTTGTTCCTGACAATGCTCCCGTTTTTAACGGATATAATATCAGACAATGGCATATTCCTTACCGCGGAATTCCCGGAGGTGATTTTATTGATTACTACAAAGTTGATGATGATAATCTGCTTATCATTCTCGGCGATGTGATGGGCAAAAAATGGGGTGCTTGGTATTTTGCTTTTGCTTATGCAGGTTATATCCGAAGTTCGGTAAGAGGGACACTCCAATCTCTTGATGCTCACTCTCCAGCTGAAATTCTTAAGCGTGTTAACGATGCTGTTTATCAGGACTCAAAAATATCTGAAGTGTTTGTTGCTTTATCTGTTGTGCTTATAAACAATAAAACTTTTGAATTAAAATATTGCGGTGCAGGAGATTCTCCTTTGATTTTAAAGGAAGTTTCAACCAATGAAATAAAGAAAATCAGCTCTGAGGGATTATTACTCGGATTGAACAAAAAAGGAAATTATTCCGATACGGTTTTGAAATTGAAAAGCGGTGATATAATCTTAATGATGACTGACGGAATTATTGAATCAAGGAATAAAGAAGGAAAACAATTCGGAGAATTAAAACTTGAGGAAGTTATAACTTCAGTTGAATTTGATAAAGCTCCGATAGATGTATTGAAAGAAGAATTTATCAGCTTTACTAATCAAAATTTCGAAGACGATATAAGTATTATTACAATCCAGTTAAAAAATTAATGAAATTCTGCTGCCTGAAGTTTTTCAGCTTTATCTGCTAATTTTAATTGTTCAATTAATTCGTCCAGCTGTCCTTCCATTATATTCGAAAGGTTGTACAGTGTTAAACCTATTCTGTGATCAGTTACTCTGTTTTGCGGGAAATTATAAGTTCGGATTTTTTCACTTCTGTCGCCGCTTCTAACCTGAGATTTTCTCTGAGCAGAAATTTGTTCCATCTGTTTACGCATTTCTATATCATAAAGTCGTGCTTTCAAAACCTTCATTGCTTTTTGTCTGTTCTTTAACTGAGAACGTTCATCCTGACACTGAACTACAATACCTGTCGGTAAATGAGTGATGCGCACAGCAGTTTCGACTTTATTGACATTCTGTCCACCGGCACCACCGGAACGATAGATATCAATCTTCAGATCATTCGGATTAATTTCCACTTCAACATCCTCAACTTCAGGTAACACTGCAACAGAAGCCGCTGAAGTATGAACTCTTCCGCTTGCCTCAGTTTCAGGTACCCGCTGAACCCGATGAACACCTGATTCATATTTTAGATCACCATAAACATTGTTACCACTTACAGATAAAATTACTTCTTTAATTCCGCCAAGACCGGTTTCATTTAAATCTATTATTTCAAATTTCCATCCTCTTATTTCAGCATAACGAGTGTACATCCGGAAGAGGTCATTTGCAAAAAGAGCAGCTTCTTCACCACCTGTACCGGCTCTGATCTCCATTATAACATTCTTGTCGTCGTTTGGATCTTTGGGGAGCAGCAATACTTTAATTTCTTCTTCAACTTTTTCCCGTTGTGCATTAAGTTCATCCATTTCAGCATAAGCCAAATCGACCAGATCTTTTTCATTCGAATTTTCAATTATTTCTTTATGACCTTCAATATCTTTCAGAATCTTTACATACTTTTCATATACACGGACAACATCCTCTATTTCGCTTTTTTCTTTATTCAAAGCGATTATCTTTTCAGGATTATTTATATACTCCGGATTAGAATATAACTCGTTAATCTGATCGTATCTTTGTTTTACTTTTTCAAGTTTATCTAAAAAATTCATTTACTTTCTCTAATTTTGGTGCGCAAATATAAAAAAGACAATACTTATTTTCTAAGTTATTAACAGGTTGCTTATGAAAGCTTCTGAACAGATTAAAGCAGTACAGATAATATTTTTTGCATTGCTGACTGGCCAGATAATATTTCTTTTTATAGCAGTATTTCTTGTTCAATCAGGAAATGTTTTGCCAAATGAGGATTTATATCTGATTCTGCTTGTTGTTGACCTTATTATTATTGCACCAGCGATTGTCGCCGGTCCAATGCTTTATCGTTCATTTATTAGCAGAGTAAAACCTAAAATGTCATTATCCGAAAAGTTTAACCTTTATAAACAGGGAACTATAATCAAACTTTCTTTGGTTGAAGCTCCAGTTATATTTTCAATTGTTGCATATATGTTAACAGGCGCATTATTATTTTTGATAATAGCAATTGGTGTACTGGTTTTATTCTTCCTGCACAAACCTACAATTGAGAAATTTGCTGAGGATTTTAATATATCCCTGTCGGAATTGGAGTGAATTGAACAATAAATTTCAGTAAGATGTTTGAATAAATAAAAATTATATATGAAAAAATTTGAAATACCTCAGTTTTACAGAAGCTCATTTATCACTAGAATAAAAAACGCACGCAAGGATCTTGATCCACGCAAGAAAGATTTTTCCCCCACAAAACTTGATTTCGGTCCGGTCAGGTTTTTACTCGCACGACATTTTGGATTTTGTTACGGAGTTGAAAATGCAATTGAGATTGCATACAAAACAATTGAAGAAAATCCCGACAAAAGAATTTTCCTTTTGAGTGAAATGATTCACAATCCGGGCGTTAATCTTGACCTTCAGAAACTCGGAGTAAAATTTCTGATGGATACAACAGGTAATCACTTAATTGACTGGAATGAATTGACAAAAGAGGATATCGTGATTATCCCTGCATTCGGAACCACATTAGAAATTGAACGAAAACTAAACGAAGTTGGTATTGATCCTTATCGCTATAACACAACCTGTCCGTTTGTTGAAAAAGTCTGGAACCGAAGCGAGCAACTTGGTAAGCAGAATTACACCGTCATTATTCACGGCAAACATTATCACGAAGAAACAAGAGCAACATTTTCACACAGTAAGACTTCTGCCCCCTCAGTAATTGTCCGCGATCTAAATGAAGCAAAAATCCTCTCATCATTCATATTGAATGAAAGACCTGCAGAGGATTTTTATAAATTATTTACCGGTAAATATTCGGAAGGATTTGATGTTGAAAAAGATTTGGAAAGAGTTGGCGTAGTAAATCAAACTACAATGCTTGCAACTGAAACTCAGGAGATTGCAGATCATCTCAGAAATATTATGATAAAAAAATATGGCGAAGAAAACCTGAAAGATCATTTTGCTGATACACGGGATACACTTTGCTATGCAACAAATGATAATCAGGAATCGACTTATGGACTGCTACAAGAAAAAGCCGATTTCGCAATTGTTGTTGGAGGTTATAACAGTTCCAACACTTCTCATATAGTTGAACTTTGTGAAGAGAAGCTTCCCACTTACTTTATTTCCTCTGAAGAAAAAATCATTTCATCCAGTCATATAAAACATTTTGATATTCATTCACATCAGGAAAAAGAAACTTTTGGTTTTATTCCCAGGAAAGATAAAGTAGATATAATTTTAACAAGTGGTGCAAGCTGTCCGGATGCTGTAGTAGAAGCAGTGTTAAGAAAAATTCATTCGTTTTTTGATGGAGCTAAGGATATTGATACTTTATTAAACGAAATACTAAAATGAATTGATGTGCAAAAAATTATAATTGTTTTTGTTTTTAAGCTTACCTTTGTAATTATGTTTTTAATAAATATTTCTTTAACCGAAACTTATTCAGAAATGTTTGATTGTTAATTTTTGTTAACCTATGTTTAATTAGAGTAATAATTAAAATATTATAAAAGTGAGGGTGTTTATGAAGCAAGAACACCTTGATCTTATATATAAACTTTCTACTCATCCTGTTTCGCCAGCATATTTTGATAACCCTAATAAATATTTATTCTGGTTTTTCGAAAATATCAAACCTGTTTTATCAGAAGCTGATAAACTTATCTTTAGCCACATTAGATTTTTCGATTTTGATACGATTGACAACAAATATTTTCGTGAAGGTGAACTAATAGGTTTTCCAATTTTATACGGGACTAGCGATCCAAATGAACTTACTAAAATTAAATTAGAAGTTATAACCTTCGTTATTGCAATAATCTTAGTGCAAAAAACAAATTCTGATGGAACAAGAATTTCAATTAATGCGTTTCAGGATAAAATGATTGTTGAGTCAATATCAAAGGGAAATGGTGAAAAATTTTCATTAGACTATGACGATCAAACCAAAATAATCTCTTTTAATATTCCTGATCTTTATGATGAACGGATTTCAAAAACTTTTTATGAATCACTAAAAAACAAACTCGAAATTCCCGGTAAAAATGATAAAGATGATTTAATAATTATGAGTGCTGTTGATGTAGATACCTGTATAGGTATCTTATTTAATTCAGGAATTGCTCAATCGTTTATACCGGAAATCCAAGATTTTTTGAACTCGGAAAAAATTCAAAGAATCATAGAGAACATTCTTTCAGAATTTAAAAAATTAAACAGCAAATTTGGTTTTGCTCAAGATGAAAATGTATTAAAAAATTATGTTCTTACAGCATTACTTCATTCATGGATAAAGAGTTGTAAATATAATTATATGATCACATCGGTTAGATATAATCAGTTCAAACAGCCTTCCAGTTTTGCTGTTTTTCTTTTGGTTTCAAATGAAAAAGTTAAAAGAGAAATTTTAGATATTATGCATATTTCACTAAATATTGCATTTAACGCACTAAACGAAATTCAAAAATGGATTGGTAAGAAAGATTCATTCATACTATTAAAAAGTGATCATATTTTGAATGATATCAACCGGGAGAAAAAATATAGCTCTGTACTCATATATAGAAGTTCGGTAATGCAAAAATTAGATATGGAGATTGATCGTATTTCTAAAACCAATGAGCCAGTATTATTAGTTGGTGAAACAGGAACAGGAAAAGATTTAATAGCATATGAGATTCATCAAAGAAGTAATAATGAAAAGCCTTTTAAGATTATATCGCAAGTTGAAGATGAAATTAATCTTAAGAGATTAAATGAATTCGGTACAATATATTTTCCTGAAATTACAGATATTTCTGAAAGTAACCAGAAAAATCTGATGCATTTCTTAAAGGGTCTTAGTTTCCAATCAAGTAATGATGATTATCAACACTTAACGAGATTTTTATTTGCTTCTAATGCAGATTTACTGAAAAGTATGAAAACAGGTAAACTACGGGAGGATTTCTATTATCAAATAAATGTAGTTAGTCTTATTATTCCACCTCTAAGAGAAAGAGTTGAGGATATTCCATTGTTAACTCAGCACTTTGTAAAATTTCACTCGATGCGAATTAAAGGTTTAGAATACAAAATTAACCGCTCAGCACTGGATTTTCTGTCCAAAAAGGACTTTAAAGGAAATGTGAGGGAATTAGAACATTTAATTATTAATGCTATTGTTAAATCAGAATCAGAAATTCTTGAACCATCTTCTTTTTTTGAGATTATTTTGCAAAAGGATGAATTTTATTCTGATTTATATGATCTAAATTTTGAGGGAAACTTTAAAGTCGTTAACAAAAGATTCAGAAAAATTTATTTTGAAAAACTACTTAGAAAAACAAAGGGTAATATCTCAGAGGCAGCTAAAATTTCAGGATTAACACCGCCAACAGTTTATCATCTTGTCAAGACTCTAAAAATTAAGATTTAAGTATATTCAAAATATTTTAGTGTAAATCTATCTAAAGTCATCAGTCAACATTCTAAAAAAGTTTGTTATTTCGTTCTTACTTTCATCAACCAATCTTTCCATCAACTCTTTCACTGTCGGAATATCTTTAATTAATCCGGCTCCCTGACCGGCTTCAAGCTCACCTTCTTTTTCATCACCTTCAAAAATCCCGGCCCGCTCTCTTTTATTACCAAGCAATTCTTTTAACTTAATTTCATCCCAGCATTCTTCTTCTGCTTTTATTGCACGCAAAGCAAAATCATTTTTTATCATTCTTACTAATCCAATTTTTTTCAAAGCAAGTACAGTATCTGTATCACCAGCTTCAACAATTTTTCTTTTATAATTTTCATGTGCAGATGATTCAACTGTTGCAGCGAAACGGGTTCCTATCTGTACTCCTTCTGCACCTAATGCTAAGGCAGCAACTATGCCTCTTCCATCGACTATTCCTCCTGCTGCAATTACCGGAATTTCAAGTGCATCAACCAGTTGCGGTATTAATGCAAAAGTAGTAATCTGATCAGCTCCATTGTGACCACCGGCTTCAACTCCTTCACCAACTATCGCATCACAACCAGCTTCCTGCGCTTTTAGTCCGTACTTAACATTTGGAACAACATGAATTATTTTTATTCCATTGTCCTTAAGTTGATGAGCAAATTTTTTAGGATGTCCCGCAGAAGTAAAAACAATTTTTACTCCTTCTTCAATAGTTACATTTACAAGTTCATCTGCATCTCCGCGAAGTAAAGGAATATTTACTCCGAAAGGTTTATCTGTTGCGGCTTTACATTTTCTTATATGTTCTCTCAGCAAATCAGGTTTCATTGAACCGGAGCCAATTAAACCAAGACCACCGCAGTTTGAAACTGCAGAGGCAAGCTTCCAGCCGGAAACCCAAACCATTCCGGCTTGGATTATTGGTAATTCAATACCGAATAACTCTGTGATTTTTGTTTTAAATTGCATAAAATTTTGTGCTTAATTAACTGCACAAAGATAGATAATTCACTCAAAAGATTTATTGTATATCATGGAGAGATTGGCTAAGTTTGTAACCTGAAAATCAACAATAGCATATAATAATAAGTAAAAAAGGATTTAAAATTATGTCGTTTTTCTTCACTTCCGAATCAGTATCTGAAGGGCATCCTGATAAAGTTTGTGATGCTATTTCCGACGGCGTTCTTGATGCAATTATCAAACTGGATCCGAATGCAAGAGTTGCCTGCGAAACATTTGTTACAACCGGATTAGTTTTGGTTGGCGGTGAAATCACCACATCGGCTTATGTGGAAATTCCCGATGTTGTTCGTGCAACTATAAAAAAAATTGGTTATACAAGTGCCGAATATAAATTTGATTCTGAGTCTTGTTCTGTACTGAATGCTATTCATTCACAATCACCTGATATTGCAATGGGTGTTGATAAAGGAGGTGCGGGTGATCAGGGTTTAATGTTTGGTTATGCCTGTGATCAGACTCCTGAGTTTATGCCAATGCCAATTATGTTTGCTCATAAGTTAGTTAAAAGATTAGCTGATATAAGAAAAAGTTTTGACGGCTTTATGCCTTACCTGAGACCAGATGCAAAATCTCAGGTTACAATTGAATATGACAACGAGTGGAAACCTGTCCGTGTTGATACAATTGTTGTTTCAACTCAACATGATCCGGATGTCACTCAGGAAAGAATTAAAGAAGATGTGATTGAAGAAGTTGTAAAGAAAGTTATTCCTGCAGAAATGCTTGATAACAAAACCAAATATTTTGTTAATCCAACAGGAAGATTTGAAATTGGCGGTCCTCACGGCGATAGCGGTTTAACCGGCAGAAAAATTATTGTTGATACTTATGGCGGATGGGCGCCTCACGGTGGTGGCGCATTTTCTGGCAAAGATCCATCTAAAGTTGACAGATCGGCTACTTATGCTGCAAGACATATTGCCAAGAATGTTGTTGCTGCCGGATTAGCCAAAGAGTGTTTGGTTCAGGTTGCTTATGCAATCGGCGTTGCTGAGCCGGTTTCTATCTTCGTAAATACCAAAGGAACTGGTGTTATTCCCGATTCTGAAATTGCAAATATGATTTCCAAAGAAATTGATCTTACTCCTAAAGGAATAATTGAACGACTAAAACTAAGAAGACCAATTTATCAGAAGACTTCTGCTTACGGACATTTTGGAAGAACGGAAGAAGAATTCACCTGGGAAAAGCTTGATCTTGTAGATATCTTCAAAAAATATGCTTAAAAAATTACTTTAAATTGAATTCTTATGCTGATTATATTGTTGAAGAATTTGAACAAAAGTTTTTAATAAAAATGTAAGGATAAAATAAATATGAGTACTGCAACTGAATTAAAAATAGACCTTTCACTTCCCTACAAAGTAAAAGATATTTCATTAGCTGAATGGGGAAGAAAAGAAATTAAATTAGCTGAAGCAGAAATGCCCGGATTGATGGCATTGAGAGAGAAATATCGTGATTCAAAACCACTTAAAGGGGCAAGAATTGCTGGTTGTCTTCATATGACAATTCAAACTGCTGTTCTGATCGAAACACTTATTGAACTTGGTGCTGAAGTTCGATGGTCATCCTGCAATATTTTTTCAACACAGGATCATGCTGCTGCTGCAATTGCTGCTGCAGGAATTCCGGTCTTTGCGTGGAAAGGTATGACTGAAGAAGAATTTAATTGGTGTATTGAGCAGACACTTTTCTTTGGTGATGAAAGCCGTCCGCTTAATATGATTCTTGATGACGGCGGTGATTTGACAAATATGGTTCTTGATAACTATCCCGAACTTGTTAAAGGTATCAAAGGAATATCTGAAGAAACCACAACTGGCGTTCACAGACTTTATGACAGAATGAAAAACGGCACGCTTCCTATTCCGGCAATAAATGTTAATGATTCTGTAACCAAATCAAAATTCGATAACAAATACGGCTGCCGTGAATCTCTTGTCGATGCAATTCGCCGTGCAACTGATTTGATGTTGGCTGGCAAAGTAGCTGTTGTTGCCGGATTTGGTGATGTTGGAAAAGGTTCAGCCGAATCACTTCGTGGAGCTCACTGCCGTGTAATTGTAACAGAGATTGATCCTATTTGTGCTTTACAAGCAGCGATGGAAGGTTATGAAGTTAAGAAAATGATTGACGCAGTTAAGGAAGCTGATATTATTGTTACTGCAACAGGTAACAAAAATGTTATTACCGAAAAGCATTTCAGATTAATGAAAGATAAAGCTGTAGTTTGTAATATCGGACACTTTGATATTGAAATTGATATGGCATGGTTAAATAAAAACTACGGACATACAAAAGACACCATTAAACCTCAGGTTGATAAATACACAATAGACGGCAAAGACATAATCGTTCTCTCCGAAGGAAGATTGGTTAATCTCGGTAATGCAACAGGTCATCCATCATTTGTTATGTCTAATTCCTTTACAAATCAGACACTTGCTCAGATTGAATTATGGAATCATCCTGAAAGATATGAGAATAAAGTTTATACACTGCCAAAACATCTTGATGAAATGGTTGCAAGACTTCATCTTGCAAAGATTGGTGCTGAACTCGATGAATTAACTCCCGAACAGGCTGAATATATCGGTGTTCCTGTTGAAGGTCCATATAAACCAGATTATTACAGATATTAAAAATTAAATTACATTTGGCTATCTTATTACTGTCACTTAAACGATTTTAAGATAGCCATTTATTTTTAATTTTTTATGACATCTTTTGCAAAAAAATACTATTCGCTCCTAGCAAAACTTCCGGAAGATAATTCAACTGATTTGCTGTTTTCTGATATCCCAAACCAAATGGAATTGGATAACTTTGTGGATTGGTGGTCGGAGATATATAAAGTATGGTTAAAAGAATTTCCTGACAGACTTTTTCAGATTGATTATGATGAGATAAAAATAAGAAAAGAATTTATTCTTAAGCTTGGCTTTAGAAAATGAATGATTTCGAAAAAGCTTTATTAGCTGTTGATAATTTCTGTAAAATAAATTCAATTGATTATGCTGTAATTGGGGGCGTTGCTGTAGTTGCCTATGGTTCTTTAAGAACTAAAAAGATATTGATGTTACACTACTTTGTGAGATTGATGATATAGATAGGATTCATAACATTTTTATTCAAGAATTTGATCCTCTTATTTCTGATTCACTGAATTTCTTCAAACATAACTTTGTCTTACCACTAAAACACAAAACTCTTAAAATTAAAATCGATATAATAGTTGGTTTAACTGGTTTTGATAAGAATATGATTAAAAGAAGGAAAAGAATAAAATTTGGTGATGTTGAATTTTTTGTTTGCTCATTATAAGACTTAATTATTTATAAACTTTTTGGAAACAGATTTCAAGATTTAGCTGATATCGCTGAGTTGATGAGAATAAATAAAAATTCATTGAATAAAGATTATTTGATAAATCAAACCTCCGAATTTATCAATTTGGGCAGAGAAGATATGCTTACAACTTTAAAAAATTTCTTAAATCAATAAATCTTTTAGTGCTTCCTCAAGATTTTCGAACTTAAATTTATAACCTGAACTTAATAACTTATTCACACTTACTCTTTGCCCCATCAATACAACATTACCAGCTTCACCAATTGCAAGCTTTAATGCAAATTTGGGAACAGAAAATAATGACGGTCTTTTTAATACTTTACCAAGAGTTTTGGCAAATTCACTCATTGTACAAATATTAGGTGAAGCAGCATTAACAGCACCGGAAAGATTATCATTTAAGATTGAATGAATATAAACACCAACAATATCATCTATGTGAATCCAAGGAAACCATTGTTTTCCATTTCCAAGCGGTCCACCAATAAAAAGTTTAAATGGAAGTAACATTCTTTTTAATGCACCATCTTCTGGCGATAATACGATTCCCGTTCTTATACTTACTCTTCTTACACCGGCACTCTCAACTTCTGCTGCCTCTGATTCCCATACTTTACATACTTCAGCAAGAAAATCATTTCCGGCGGGTGAATCCTCTGTGAGAATCTGGTCTCCTCCATCACCATAATAACCCACACCGGATGCAGATACAAATACTTTCGGTTTGTTTGAAGAATTTTTAATCGTATCAGCAATTGATTTGGTAGTATCTCTTCGGGAGGTAATGATCTCTTTTTTGAATTCATCATTCCATCTTTTTGCGAAGAGATTTATTCCCGCAAGATGAATCACAGCATCTGATTCAGAAATTTTATCCATCCATTTATCGGGCTTTCGATAATCCCAATCAATATATTCATAATCTTTTTTAAGAATATCTTTCGCTCTCTTACCATCCCGAGAAAAAACAATTATGTGGTAGCCCGATTTATGAAATTCCTCAGAAAGTTTTTTACCAATTAAACCTGTTGCCCCTGTGATAATTATTTTTTTCATAAAGTTCCTCAATAAAATTCATTTTTTATTCAGATAAAAACTTCTTAAATAATTCTTTATTTTTATTTCAGAATTTCATTCAACCAATTGAGCATTGTCTCTAATGCTATCGGAAATATTGTCTCTTCGATAACACCATATTCGCCTATCGTACCGAACTTCGAAGTCTGGAACAAGTGATTGAGATTTGGTAATTCCTTAACAATAAAATTCTTATTTCCGCCTCGCTTTAATGCCTCTTCGATTGCAGGTAAATTTTCTTTCGATGGAACCTGCAAATCTTTTTCACCATTTATTGCAAGCACAGGACATTTAACCTTTTCAAGAAATGGTCCTGGATCAAACTTAAGGAATGATTTGAACCACGGACTTGTTGCAATTCTTATTTCCATTTCCATATAAGTATTCAAATCACCAAATCTTTGTTTTTCTTCATCGGACATTTTCTCAAATCTTTGCTGATACTTTGCTTTTAATTTTTCTTTCATTTCAGATTCATCAATATCAGACTTAAGAATAGAATAAACATCTCTAAGTTCATTTAGTATCTCCTGAATTTTTTCTTCGCTTTGACCTTCAGCCCTGTAAATCAATTCAGTCTGAAGGTAAAGTATTGAATCTCCAGGCAGACCAGGTCCGGCCATCAAAATAATAAAAGCAATTTCATCACTTTCAGATGCGACTATCGAAGCAATCATCGCACCTTCGCTGTGACCAATCAATCCAATTTTGTTTTTATCTACTTCTTTTCTTGTTTTAAGATATTCTACCGCTGCACGAACATCTTCTGCAAAATCATATGTTGTTGCAAGTGAATGATTACCTTCTGATTCTCCAACTCCTCTGTCATCAAATCTTAATACAGCATATCCGTTTTTTGTCAGAAAATCTGAAATGACAAGAAATGGTTTATGATTGAAAATTTCCTCATCCCGATTTTGCGCACCGGAGCCGGTTATCAGAACAACTGCAGGAAAATTTTTTTCTTCTTTAGGATAAGTAAATGTTCCAGCCAAAGTAATGCTGTCTTTTTCATTGAAGAATTTTACATCTTCTGAATTATATGAAAAAGGTGGTTTGGGTTCCTGCGGTCTGTTTGGTCCGACAAACTCTTTAGAATATTCAAGATTCAATTCAAAAGAGCTCCCGGCCTGAGTCCATAATCCTGAAATAGTTTTTGCTTCTGAATTAATTTTCCCACTGTAACTTCCAACAATAGCCGGGACATCAATGCTGATTGAGTCCGACAAAACTTTTACTTCACCGCAAGGAATTCCTTTCACTCCCTGATCCGGGCTATCAAGTGTTGCAGAATATTTCCCATCTGAATACTGAATATTAAATATAACAGTTAATTGAATACCGTTTGGTAATTTTAATTTACCCAACCAACTGCCATTCAAATCTTTTTCCTGTGAGATTAAGTTTATTGTCAGGAAAATGATTAAAGTAAATCTGAGTATAATTTTCATCTTTAATCCCAACACAATTTAATTAAAAAATTTTCTGATTAACCAAAAAACAAGTGTAAGAAGAACACTAATTAGAATCATACTTGTTATTGGGATGAACACCTTAAAATTCGGTTTATCAATCACAATATCGCCTGGCAATCTGAATAACGGAATTTTAGAAATGTATGGCCACAAAAAACCTATCAGAATAATCAATGCACCTAAAACAATAATTATTTTTTGAGTGTTACTCATTTTTAATTACCTCAAAAAAAAATTCTTCAAGCACCTGATTGTAATTAAATGCAAGATTTGTTTTTCTGATTTCATCAAGACTGAAATACTTTAATTTTTGTCCTTCAGACAGAGTTAATTCTTCCGGAGTTAAATTAATTCTTTTCCAGAAAATAAAATCTGTGAGATTATCACTAGTATAAATTTTGAATAACCGGAAATCTGATAATGATTTAAGGCCAAGTTCCTCTGCCATTTCTCTTTTTATTGTCACATCAGGAGATTCACCTTCTTCAATTTTACCTCCAGGAATATCCCATTGATTTGGGAATGGAATCTGGGGATTATCATCACGCAATAATAACAACACTTCATTGTTGCTATTGACTAAGATTATTCCAGCTCCGAAATTCATCTCATACCCTTTAAATTTTTGAAGTAATTTAGTTAAATTGTTGAGGGGATAATTCCTTCAAATTTTCCATTATTATGGAACTAAATATATATCAAAATGGTTTTACCGAAGTATGAAAAATTATAAATCAAAATCAGCTATTATCATCGGTTCAGGTTTAGGAGGACTTTCAACAGCTCTTCGACTTTCATATCTTGGTTACGATGTAACTGTTATAGAAAAGCATTCTAAGCCTGGTGGTAGACTAAATCAGCTTAAGATTGACGGATTTACTTTTGATGTTGGCCCTTCGTTTATGAGTATGAGTTACGAGCTGAATGAACTTTTTAATTCAGTAGGTATAAAAAATCCAATTGAACTTGAAGAGCTTGATCCTCTGTATCAGGTGTATTTTGAAAATGATCCCAAACCATATAAAATCTGGAAAACTCTTCCGAAGTTAGAAGAGGAGTTCAAAGATATTGAGCCAAACCTTGCAGCCAAGGTTGAGAAATATCTTGCTAAGGCCGGACAGTTTTTCCACGATACTGAAGACAAAGTTGTAAAATCAAATTATGAAAATGTTGTTGACTATATTCTAAAGCTTACACGTGTGCCTCTTAAACATCTTCCATATCTTTTCAGAAAGATGTGGACAGAAGTTGAAAGAAATTTTGAATCAGAACAGGTTCGTGTAATATTTTCTCTCGTGGCGTTTTTTCTCGGTTCAACTCCTTTTCAAACTCCGGCAATTTACTCTCTGCTTAACTACACAGAAATGAAACACGATGGTTATTGGAAAGTTAAAGGTGGTATGTACAGAATAGTTGAAGAGTTAATGAAAATTCTTAAAGAGCGCGGAGTGAAGTTTGTTTTCAATACTGAAATTGTTGGTGTTGCAAATACTAACGGCAAATTAAATTCTTTGATAGATAAGAATGGAAAGACCTGGGAAGCTGATATATTTATTTCAAATTCTGATGCCGCTGCTTTCAGAGGAATGATTTTAGGCAGAAAAAAATTCTCCGAAGAGAAACTTGACAAGATGGACTGGACTTTGGCTCCGTTCACAATTTATCTCGGTGTTAAAGGAAAAATTGATTCACTGATGCATCACAACTATTTTCTTGGAAGTAACTTCAGAGGATACGCTGATAAGATTTTTACTTCATCAATCATCCCTCAAAAACCTTACTACTATGTTAATGTATCATCCAAATCAAATCCCGAATGTGCACCTGATGGATGTGAAAATATTTTTATTCTATGTCCGGTTCCCGACAGACGATATAAAAATAACTGGGATGATAAAGATGAAATAGCTGACAATATAATCAAAGATTTATCTCAAAGAACAAATTTCGATATACAGTCAAACACACTTGTCAAAGAAATTTACTCGCCTATTGACTGGGAAAAAATGTTTAATCTGTATAAAGGCTCTGGTTTAGGTTTGGCACACGGTATAAATCAGGTAGGAGCATTCAGACCAAAAAATAAAGACGAAGTTTTTCCGAATTTATACTATGTAGGTGCTTCAACAACACCCGGTACAGGACTTCCAATGGTTATCATAAGTTCAAAACTTGTTACAGAAAGAATAAAGGCAGACTATGGAATTATATAATAAAACCTCGTTTGGCATCAGCAGGCTGGTTACCAAAACATACAGCACTTCATTCAGTCTTGGAATTGCTGCATTCGCACCACATTATCGTGATGCTATTTATGGCATTTACGGTTTTGTTCGTCTTGCTGATGAAATTGTTGACACATTTCACGGTTATGATCAAAAGCGACTAATGGAAAATTTCAGAAGAGAAACAGAGGAAGCATTAAAAACCGGCATCTCCACAAATCCTATTCTGCAGGCATTTATACAAACAGTTAAAGAATATAAAATTGATCACCATTACATTGATGCGTTCTTAAAGAGTATGGAAATGGATTTATCTAATTCATATTATGAGCAGGATGAATATAATCAATACATTTATGGTTCTGCCGAAGTGGTTGGTCTTATGTGTCTGAAAGTTTTTTGCGGTGATGACAGAGAACTTTTCAATCAATTAATTTTGCCGGCAAGGAGTCTTGGTTCAGCTTTTCAGAAAGTTAATTTTCTCAGAGACATTAAAAGTGATATGGAAGAACGTGACAGAATTTATCTGCCAGGAATAAATCACGCACACAAAATTGATGATATCAGCAAAAAGAATCTTGAGAAAGATGTCGAAAGAGAATTTAAGGAGGCGCTTGAGGGAATTAAAAAATTACCTTACGGAGTTAAGCTCGGTGTTTATTCAGCTTATCTTTACTACTTAGCATTGTTCAGAAAAATCAAAAGAATGAAAGTAAAAGATTTGATGAAAGGAAGAGTCAGAGTATCAAATCCTACTAAGTTAGCATTGCTTCTGAGAGGTTTAGTGGAAGTAAGATTGCTTAAACTTACTTAAAATTATTTTATCCTAACTATTTTGCCGGTATAAAAAACCGGCTTTTTTATGAGCACATATCTTATAATAAACATACTAATAATAATCGTCCCGCTGATTTTATCATTTGATAAAAATATAAGCTATTATAGGAAACTTCCGCGATTAATTTTTTCTATACTAATTGTTAGTACGGCATTTATTATCTGGGATATTTTTGCAACCAAACGAGGTGATTGGGCATTCAATCCCGAGCATCTCGTCGGAATTTATTTCTTTGGTTTGCCACTGGAAGAAATTTTATTCTTCATCACTGTGCCTTACTCCTGTATTTTTATTTACGAAACCACCCGCTTTTATACAAAAGAGAAAACTCTTAAAATCAGTAAAAATATTTTTCTCGCAATGGGTGTTATTCTGATTTTATTTGGAATAATTTTTAATTACCAGCATTATACTTTTACTGTCAGCATTTTTACGGGATTGTTTTTTCTTTTAGCTGTTTATCTGAAAATGAATTTGTTGAATTCATTTCATTATTGGTTAACAATGCTGATAAGCTTTATTCCATTTCTTATAGTTAATTACTTCCTGACATCCATTCCTGTTGTGACCTACAACGATTCAGCTTTTTTCGGAAAAAGATTTATCACAATCCCGCTTGAAGATTTTCTCTATTCTTTCTCAATGATTTCCTTGTGGATTTTATTCTACGAAGTTTTTAAAAAAAGAAAAAAATGAACAGAACCGCAATCATAGGAGCTGGTTTAGGTGGCTTGTCGGCTGCAGCACGACTTGCAAACGCTGGTTATGAGATTCATCTGTTTGAACAAAACTCTCTGGCAGGTGGTAAAGCTTCTGAGTTTTACGAAGACGGATTCAGATTCGATACAGGCCCTTCCCTCTTAACAATGCCTTATGTACTTGAAGAATTATTCAATGAATGCGGAGAAAATATTTCAGACTTTTTAAGTCTGGATAAACTGGAAGTCATCTGCAGATATTTTTA
>CALHAB010000165.1 GCA_937934185.1 uncultured Ignavibacterium sp.
ATTTTCTGATGACAAACAGGCGAGTAAAAAAATTTTATCAGATGATATGTGAACAGATTTTCTTTTCCCAGCAGACAAGGGCTGAATATTCCAATGTTCCAGATAAATAGTCCGGCAAGGAGAATTATTTTGATGGAGAAAATTTTTTTGTTTTGCATTTTGATTATTCAGAGAAGGGAAGAAAGATCATTATTTGCTCTGGTGTAAGAATATAAAGTTTATCATTAAGTAATACTGAACTAACTATCTTTTCATCCACTTTGTCTTCGAGCATCAAATTATAAAATTCAAAATTTTCCTGAGTAGTTCTGGCAAACAGAATTTTATTATTTAAAACTACTGTGATTCTGTCAAATATTATTTCAAGAGAGTTGATTTGTTCATCAAATTCAAGTTTTGTAATTCCATTTCCAAACTGATCATAGGTTAGAATAGAATTCTGATCTGAAACGAAAATAATTCCATCAGAACTGATTGACATTGATTTAGGATTTTTTAATGCAAACTTACCAGCGTCAATTCCGCCAAATTGTAATTTAAAGTTTCCGAACAAATCAAATTTTAGGATTCTTTTATTCTCTGAATCGAGTACATAAAGATCTCCCTGATTTGATACTGCACAACTTAATGGATATCCAAATCTTTCATCCGGATTATCATTTTCGCGGGTATAAAGTTGGGAAATAAAATTGAGGTTTCTGTCGAATCTTTGAATCCTGTGATTATTCTTATCTGTCACATAAACAGAAAGCGGATCAGCAAAAACATCCACTGGTTCATCGAATTGAGATTGATTCCAGCCAAATCCGCCAACATCTTTAAGAACATTACCCAAAGTATCTAATTGAATTACTTCGTCGTTTTCTTTATCAGTTACATATATGAAACCATTGGGAACGAGATAAAATGCAGATGCATCATTAAAATTACCAATGGACTGTTGGTAACGAAATTTCTGAGGAAATGAAATATTAGATAAAATTATTATCAGGCAAATCAAATTTTTCATAAGCTTTTCAAAATTTTTTATAAACATAATCAGATATGATTTCAACATCAAATCAAAAGTTGAAATTGCATAAGTAAACACGCTTCGATATATTTCGCACTGAAATTTTACTGAAATTTATTGTCCCGTGGTGTAACTGGCAACACGTCTGACTCTGGATCAGAAGAGTCCAGGTTCGAGCCCTGGCGGGACAACAAATGATTAAAAATTTATAGAATTAAAAATTATTTTATTAAAGCTACATTGGCGCGTTCGTCTAGTGGCTTAGGACGCCGCTCCCGACAAGTCGGGACGGAGATCACGGGTTGGAAAATTAAAACTGAAGTTAAACGGTAAGTAAAGAATTAAATAAATTTAAAAATTGTTCATTCAAATTATTGATTAAGAAATTTTACATTGGCGCGTTCGTCTAGTGGCTTAGGACGCCGCCCTCTCAAGGCGGAGATCACGGGTTCGAATCCCGTACGCGCTACCAAAAAACCTCTTACCACAAAATAAAATCGACATTAAAATCAAGTCGGAGATCACGGGTTCTCCAAAGGATTCGTTCCGAAGAATCCCGTACACGCTACGAAAAATAGTTCAAGGTCTTGATTCACGAACTAATTTTGAAACTGTACTAACTCTATAAAACCCAATAGGATTTGGGTCTTCCGGACCGATTATTTCGAGGCTATCTATCTGTAATTCACGCATTATCAATCCGTTGGTTGCATTGATGTAGTCAGTGAAAACTATATCCCAGTTCCATTCTGATTCTACTTTAAAACAATTATAGGTTTTACCGTTAATAGTTATTTGTGTTTTATCTTTAATAAATCTTTCGCGATGAAAAGGTTCAATTAATTCTACCCAACGATCACCAATCCTTAGAGGATATTGCAAAACTTTTCTAGGGTATGGATAAAAACTTGTATCATTAATTTGACTATTAGAATTTGTGTTGTAATGAGAAGCAGGATTCAATCCTATCAAACTAATTAGGTATTTTATGTCGTTGTAGTTTTTGATATTAGCTTTTGGTACAATAACCTGCGATGTGCCCGGATTTGAATACGCTATTGCAAACAAACCGCTGTCAGCGTTCATATACCACATTTTATGAATATTTTGTGGAGTCAAAACATCATATTCTTCAAAAAGAACAAGATTTTTAAAATTATCAATCGTATCATTCACTCTTCTAATCTTACAAATTGTGTTTCCTAAATCCATTACTTCAGTGGAATCTATACGACCAGTTGAATCGTAAAATTCAAGTTTAATAGTTGTATTGTATTCCCATTCACGATTTAGCTGAGTTGGATATTTGTGTATTGGGATGTCTCCTGAGTTGACAGATTTTTCACAAGATGTGAAAATTATCAGAAGGAAAAGCAATGCAGGTATTTTTGACATAAGTTTTCCTATTTTTGTTGGAAATTTTATTGAGATTTCTAAAACAAAAATAGTCAAATATTTATTCCGGTTTTTATTATATAATGAAACGATTTGATAAACATATTTTCATTTGCGAAAATCAAAGACCTGCAGGACATCCTCGTGGTTGCTGTAAAGATAAAGGTGGGAGTGAAGTTAAGGAATTATTCAAGAAGAGATTGAAAGAGCTTGGACTAAACTCTTCTGTCAGAGCAAATACTGCTGGCTGCCTTGATGCCTGCGAATTTGGAGTTACAGTTGTTGTATATCCTGAACAGATCTGGTATGGTGGGGTAACAATAAATGATGTAGAGGACATAATCCAAAGTCACATTATTAGTAATAAACCTGTTGAAAGATTATTTATTAAAGATTCCAGATTTAATAAAGATGAGCATTGATAAAGAAAAAACCCGGGCAAAAAAAATATTTGATATTCTTAAAGACGAATATCCTGATGCAAAAATTGCCCTTAACTTTTCAAATCCTTTTCAGCTTTTGATTGCTACAATTCTTTCTGCACAATGCACTGACCAAAGAGTAAACATTGTTACTAAAGATTTGTTCAAAAAATATAAATCGCCAAAAGATTTCCTAAATGTGAACGATGAAGAGTTGGAAAAAGACATTTTCTCAACAGGATTTTACAAACAAAAAGCAAAAAGCATAAAAGCTTGTTGTAAAGAATTGATCGAAAAGTATAATGGGAAAGTTCCAAATGATTTTGATGAACTTGTTAAACTGCCGGGAGTTGGAAGAAAAACAGCTTCGGTAGTTGCCGGGAATGCATTCGGAATTCCAGCCATTGCAGTTGATACTCATGTTAAACGATTATCTAATTTATTGGGATTTGTTGAAACTGATAATCCGGACAAAATTGAAATGCGGCTAAAGGAATTGCTTCCAAAAGAATATTGGGTTTTGTCATCTCATTTGTTAGCTACTCACGGGAGGAAAATTTGCATTGCACGCAGACCAAAATGTGAACAATGTGTGATCTCAAAATATTGTCCAAGCAATAAACTTATTTCAGGAAAAAAGTAATATGGAAAATTACCTTAATCGAGATTACTGTTTATCATTGTTAAAGGAATATACTAAGAGCGATAGTTTATTAAAGCATGCTTTTGCAGTTGAAAGTTGTGTTAAAGCTTATGCTAAAAAATTTGGTGAGGATGAAAATTACTGGGGCAATGTGGCTCTGCTCCATGATTTTGATTATGAAAAATATCCTACCGCTGAAGAACACCCATATAAAGGATCAGAAATTTTAAGAGAAAAAAATTTTCCCGAAGAGTTTATTCAATCTATACTTTCACATGCAGATTATACCGGAGTGAAAAGAGAAACGCTTTTGCAGAAAACACTTTTTGCCTGTGATGAACTTGCTGGCTTTCTGACCGCCGTTGCTTATGTCAGGCCATCAAAGAGTATTGATGAAGTTGAAGTCAAATCCGTAAAAAAGAAAATGAAAGACAAAGCATTTGCACGGGCGGTAAGCCGGGATGATATCATAAAAGGTGCAGAAGAATTAGAAGTTGATTTGGATTCACACATCGCTTTTTGCATCGAAGCAATGAGACAAAATAAGGAATTACTTGGATTATGAAGATTGGTGATATCGTTCCTGATTTTACTTTGCCTGATCAGAATGGTAAGGAATTTAATTTATATCAGAATCTTGATAAAAATATTTTATTGATATTTTATCCGAAAGACAACACACTGGTATGCTCTAATCAGTTAAGAGATTATCAGATAAACATTGAAAAATTTTTTAATCTTAATATTAAACCTGTAGCAGTGAATATCGCTGATACTAATTCTCACAAATCATTTTGTGAAGAAATTGATGTCAGATTTCCTATTCTGAGTGATGGTGATAAAAAAGTGAGTAAACTTTTTGATGCAATCAATTTTCTCGGAATGAATAAAAGATTAATTGTTTTAGTAGGAAAGGATAGAAAAGTTAAACTGATAAGGAAAATGTTATCAATTAACTATGTTTCGTCTGATGAGTTGATAAAAGAAATTATTTCGCTGAGCATAAACTAAAGACTTGACTTATAAACGAATAGTTCTATATTTTTCGACTAAAATAAGGAGAAACTTAGAGAGATTCTTGCTACTTAATAAATTCGAACTGATTTTAATATTTTTCAATAAATAAAGTTTTAATTATGAAAAGCGGAATCTCATATCTCCTCGCAGTTCTCATATTTACTTCTGTTTCTGCTATTGCTCAAAGCGATATTAAAGTAATCAGTTCTGACTTTAATTCCCTCGTTCTTTCTTTCACTCCAAATTATACTGATACTTCAATTATTAAAATTGCCTCAGAAAATTTCAGGAATGTTTCTTTTTTGAATGGTAGAATACTAAATCCGGATGAATACGGTAAACCTTCGATTCAAAAAAGAATCATTCCTATTGGTGTTCCTGATGAGTTTGGCAATACTTTAGAAGTATTAAATTATTCCTATAAAGAACTTGACGGACAGCTTATCCCAATTCCTGAAATGGTTCCGGATACTATTTCTTATCATTTACTTTACTATAAAAGCAATGATTATTACAATATTGAACCCGCTGAATTGGTTTCTTTTGGTGAATCTGGTTATGCAAGAGATATTTTAATCCAGAATTTAATTATCAGTCCGGTTCAGTTTGATCCTGTTCAAAATAGAATCAGACTTTATAGTGAAATCACTTTCAGAATTAATTTTTCATCTTCACAAATCAGCTCAAAACCAGCGGATAATTTTCTTGAAGGTGCTGTTATAAACTTTGATATCGCCAAATACTGGAACAAGTCCGTTCAAAGAACTGAAAAGATTACGGTTGCAAACAGTGTTTTAGCAAATGGTAAATGGATAAGATTTGAGGCGCCTGAAGAAGGAATTTACAAGATTACACGTTCTCAATTAAGTAGTTTCGGAATTGATCCAAACACAGTTGATCCAAGAACGATAAAAATTTATAACAACGGTGGTAAAGTTCTCCCTGAATTGCAAAGCGCATCAAGACCTATTGATCTTGTTGAGAATGCAATTTTAGTTGTTGGTGAAGATGATGGAAAATTCGATGCAAATGATTACATTCTTTTCTATGGAAGAGGAACAAATTTTTTCGACTATGATGTAAATGGCAGATCAATTAAGCGATTCAAACATCCATATTCAAAGAGTAACTATTATTGGATTACCTCGGGTGGTAGTGCAGGTAAGAGAATGAACTTTAAAACATCACTGTCAGATAATCCTGATTTTATTCAAAACTCCACGGTTGCTTTTGCTTACAAAGAAGATGACAAAATCAATCTCGGTAAAAGCGGGCGGCAATGGTTTGGTGATGATTTTAGCCAATCCGTTTTGCAAAGAGTTTATATGAATAAACTTGATGCAAGATTACAGACAGAGCCAATAAAATATACAGTGCGTTTTATTGTAGGCTCTTCTACTAATCTTACACTAACTGTATCTGAAAACGGAAATCAAATTTATTCCGGTACACTTTCCGGATATGGTACAACCAGATATCAGGTTGGAAGTGCTCATTCATTCGCATTCAATTACACTGGAAATATTCCGAATGATCTTAGTTCATTGACATTCAGAATTAATCCCGCTGCATCAACTTCGGTGGGATATCTGGACTTTTTTGAAATTGAATATAAAAGGGAATTGAAAACCCTTGATGATTTTCTTGTAATATTTTCCAATGAAGTTAATGGCATAATTGAATATCAATTAAGTAACTTTTCAACTTCCAACATCTCAGTTTTTGATGTTACTGATTATGCCAATGTACGGATTGTAAATAACACTAATATTAGTGGTGGAAATTGTTCTTTCAGAATAAATGAATCAGCTAATCAGAGATCAAAATACATTGCTCTGGAAGCTGGAAAATTCAAAACTCCAATAAACCCAACAGAAATTTCCAATTCAAACTTAAGAGGAGAGATAACCGGAGCTGAATTCATTATAATTTCTCCAAAAGAATTTCTTGATGCAGCAAACAGATTAAAAAATTATCGAGAGAATCAAACTGTTCCTGCAATTTCAACAATTGTTACTGAAGTTGACAAAATTTTTAATGAATTTTCGGGTGGTTTATTGGATGTGACTGCCATGAGAGATTATGTTAAATATGCTTATGATAACTGGCAGGTAAAACCAAAATATGTTTTATTGTTCGGGAAAGGTACTTATGATTATAAAAACATAGAAGGCTTTGGAGATAATTTTGTTCCCACCTGGCAATCAGAAGAATCGCTCATTATGACTTTCTCCTATACAACGGATGATTTTTTTGTCAGAGCAGTTGGCGATGATAGTGTCATTGATCTTTCTGTGGGTAGAATTCCTGCAAGAAGTTTAACGGAAATGAATAACTACATAGATAAAATTGTAAAGTATGAAAAGTATTCTGATAAGGGACCGTGGCGCAATCTTATTACTTTGGTTTCAGATGATGGCTGGACATCCAGTGGAGATGACACTTCGCTTCATACTAGACCAAATGAAGAGATATCCAAATTTAGTTACATGCAGTCATTTGATTTTAATAAAATTTACCTCGCCGCATATCCACCGGTTATTACTTCAGGCGGCAGAAGAAAACCAGAAGTGAATGAAAGAATTATAAACTCGATAAATGAAGGAACTGTGTATTTGAATTACATTGGACACGGAAACCCGGAAGTTTGGACTCACGAAATTGTGTTTGAAAAAACTGTAAGCATTCCTAGGTTAAAGAATGATAAATTATTTGTTCTCGGAACTTTCACCTGTGATTTTGGTTTTTTTGATATACCAAATTATCAGAGTGGAGCAGAGCAGTTAGTTTTGTTGAAAGATTATGGAGCAATTTTGTCAATTACCTCTGCAAGATTAGTATATGCCTTTGAGAATGAGGGATTAAACAAAGATTTTATTGACCGAATGTTTAATGTTCCGCGAGATACTTTAAATTTGCCCATCACTCTTGGAAGGGCTTTCTATTTAACAAAGTTAGTTAATAGTTCAGTAAACGATCAGAAATATGTAATATTAGGTGATCCAACAATCAGATTAAATATTCCTGTACTACGCTCGGTTGTCGATTCAGTAAACGGACAATTGTTAACTAATGATGTTCAGATAAAAGCTTTGAGTAAAGTTAAGATTGACGGAAGAGTTGTGAATCCTGATAACACAACGAAAACTGATTTTAATGGTGAAGCTATTCTTACCGTATTTGATTCAGAACGCGATGTGCCTTTGCCGGAGATCTCTCCCAATCCTAATAATATCTTTACAATGACTGTTCAGAATTCAATAATCTTCAGGGGGAGAATTAGTATAATCAATGGAGAGTTTTCAACTGAATTTTATGTACCGAAAGATATTTCTTATGAAAACAAAAACGGAAAGATAAATCTTTACTTTTTCAATCAGGAGAATGATGGCGTTGGTTTTACAAAGAAGATAATCGTTGGAGGTACTGATTCAACTGTTGCTAATGATGGGAAAGGTCCTGAAATAAATATTTACTTTGACAGTGAAAATTATCAGAGCGCATACCTTGTTGGCACAAGTCCGTTGCTGATAGTTAAACTGACTGATGAAACCGGATTAAACACAACCGGCACTGGTGTCGGTCACAAGCTCGAAGGAATTCTTAACGAACAGGTAAATAATCCAATCGACTTTACAAATTACTTTACAAGTGATTTGGATGCCGGCGGAAAATCAGGTAAAATAACTTATCAGTTCAGCAGACTTGATGTAGGCGATTATTCTATCCAGGTTAAAGCGTGGGACATATTTAATAATTTTTCAACTGAAAAATCTTATTTTTCTGTTGTTGGTGACGATGATTTAGTAGTTCGTGACATTTATAACTATCCTAATCCATTTGGTGGAAAAACAACATTCACATTTCAGCAAAATCTTTCCGAGCCGATTGATGTGAAAATCAGGGTCTTTACAATTGCAGGAAGATTAATTAAAGAAATTGAACAGCAATATGTTAGTGATCGCTATGTTACAATTGATTGGGATGGAAGAGATGCTGATGGAAATGAATTGGCAAACGGTACTTATCTTTACAAACTTATAGTAAAAACTTCCGATGGTAAGTTTAACAAATCTTATCTCGGAAAGCTTGCAGTTGTAAGGTAGAAAAAAATTATTAGTTAATTATTAAAGAAGTTTTTTATATTTAATCACAGGAGGAAAAATTGGTTTTAAAAAAGTTCATTTCATTATTCGGAGGTAAAACAACGATGAAAATATTTCTAAGGATATTCCTGATTAGCTTGGTTGCTATTTCAGCAGGTAATGTATCCTATGCACAATCAACACAAACAACTGCAGTTCCATTTCTTCTGATTTCACCTGATGCACGCGGAAGCGGTATTGGTGAATCTGGTGCAGGATTGGCTGATAATTCTTCAGCCATCTTCTGGAATCCTGCCGGTGCTGCATTTCTAACAGGAACCGAAGTTAGTTTAACACACAGTAATTGGTTACCTCAATTCAATCTCGATTTGTTTTATGATTATCTGACTTATCGTCAGTATTTTGAGGAACTAAGTGGTAATGTAAGTGCCAGCATAACTTATATGAATTACGGAGAATTCGTAAGAACAGGCGAAACCGATCCCACACCACTTGGAACATTCAGATCATTTGAAACTGCTGTTACTTTGGGTTATGCCACAAAACTTCATCCTGACTGGGGTTTAGGTTTTAACTTCAGAGTAATTCACAGCAGACTTTCAGATCAGCCAACAGGTGAAGAACAGGGTAAAGGTGTTGCTACTTCAGTAAGTTTTGACATTGGTGGAATGTGGCGACCATCTTCATTAGTTCTTCCTTTAATTGATGAAGATATTGGTAACAGATTTTCAATGGGACTTAATTTGAGCAATTTAGGACCAAAAATTTCTTACATTGACAGAGCACAGGCAGATCCTATCCCTACAAATTTCAGATTAGGTTTTGCCTATAAAATTCTTGATGATGAATTTAACTCTTTGACATATACACTTGATTTTCAGAAACTGCTTGTTAGTAAATCAACAAAAGTTGTTCCTTCAGGAGATACTACAAAAACAGTAACGGAATCTGATGACTGGTATAAAGCTATTTTTACTGCCTGGGGCGATAAACCTTTCCGTGAAGAATTAAGAGATGTAATTACTTCGATGGGTCTTGAATATGTTTATGGAACTCCCGGCGATTTTCTTTTCGCATTAAGAACCGGATTTTTCTATCAGGATCCAAACTACGGCAACAGAAAGTTTGTTACTTTTGGTGCAGGTATTCGTTATGACATTTATGGATTCGATTTCAGTTATATCACAACATCAGTTTTCAAAAACGGTGAAAATCATCCCCTTAACGATACATTACGATTTACTGTCTTGATTGGCTGGGGAGCTGTTCCTGAATCAACACGCGGTTTACCAAGGGGAATTTAATTTAAATGAAAAAAGTAATCCTGTTCTTGCTGTTTGTAACTTTGGGCAGTTTATCTGCCCAAAGTTTTAATGGGACTTTTAATGTTGCACCTCTTGAATCACCAAGGATATTAGATTCTGATACTCTTAGAATTCTGGGAATAATGGTTAATTTTCAGGAAGATAAAGATGCAGCAACCTTTGGCAATGGAAAGTTTGGAAGTATTTATTCTCAGAATTATGGTAACAATATTTTAGATCCGCTTCCGCACGACAGGAATTACTTTGAATCTCATCTTGAGTTTGTCAAAAATTATTTCAGGAAAGTTTCTGATAATAAACTCATTGTTGAATACTTTGTTCTTCCTGATACCTTTTCCGTTTCTCAGACAATGAGAAATTATTCTCCTGCACCAAAATCAAATGACTTTACTCCTTTGGGAAATTTCTCTCAGGAAGTTTGGTCGATTGCTAATCAGCTTTATCCTTCATTTGATTTTTCTGAATATGATCTCTTCATAATCTTTCATGCTGGTGTTGGAAGAGATATAACTTTGCCCGGAAGTCTGGGTAATGAAAGAGACCTTCCATCTGTTTATTTAAGTGAAAATGCACTTAAGGAAATTTTCGGAAATACCTTCGATGGTTTTCCTGTTAATAGCGGAAATTTCAAAATCACAAACACTGCGATTATTCCCGAAACTGAGTCAAGAGAGTTAAACACTCTTACCGGGACAGTTCTTTTTGAAATTACAATAAACGGATTACTCTGTGCTACAGTCGCAAGCCATTTGGGTTTACCTGATTTGTTCGATACTGAAACAGGACTGAGTGCAATAGGAAGATTTGGTTTGATGGATGGTCAATCAATCTTTGCATATAATGGATGCTTTCCACCTGAACCATCCGCTTGGGAAAAAATTTATCTCGGCTGGGCAACTCCGGTTGAAATTAATCCTGGAAACTATGATATAAATCTGGTTACAAAATTTGCCTCACAAATTTCTGATACAATAATTCTTAAAGTTCCAATTAACGCTTCAGAATATTATCTGATTGAAAATAAACAAAGAGATGCATCTGCAGATGGTTCAACAGTTAAATATAAAATCGGAAATAACACTTTTGTTAAAACTTTTTTAAAGGATACAACGGGTTACAGAAGTTACGATACTGATTCATTAGCCGGGGTTGTGATAGATGTTGATGAATTTGACTGGGCTTTACCCGGCAGCGGAATTTTGATCTGGCATATTGATGAAAATATCATAAGTCAGAAAATTGCTCAGAATAAAATTAACACAGATAAAAATCTTCGCGGTGTAGATGTTGAAGAAGCTGATGGAGTTCAGGATATCGGTGAAAAATTTTATACAATCTTCGGTGATGAAGTAATAGGCGAAGGCACAGAACTGGATTTATGGTACAGAGGAAATCCATCCAAACTTTATAAAAACAGATTTGATAAAAATTCCAGACCTTCAACAAAATCAAACACAGGAGCAAACAGTTTAATTTCAATTTTTGATTTCTCTGATAACGCCAACAGAATGAATTTCAAAGTTTCTTTCGGTGATTCAATCATAAAACCTGTTTATTATATCCAGAATTTGTCAGGCGAACAATCTAAATTTTTAACTTCAGTATCAGATAATGACGATATATTCGGATTTGTATTTGGTAAAAATTTGTATGTTTATGATGGTAATACTTTGCTTGACAGCGTGATAGCTTTTACCGATTACAAACCTGTCAGTGTTCAGTTTGGCGGAATAAAATATATAATTGGCGTTACCTATAACCCTCTTTTAATTGTACCTTCAAAAATTTCTTACTGGTCTTTTGATGGTTCAAATTTATCAAACGGAAATTTTACTCTGCCTTTTGGAGTAACAAGTTCACCGTTGATGCGCAAAACTGTAACTGAAACTTATGAAGTTCTTTTCGGTACTGGTGAAGGTAAAGTTGTAGTTTATGATTTAACTTCTTTAGTTTCAGGTAATAACAATCCGAAAAATGAAATTTTAATCCGTGATAATACTACTATTACTAAAGTATCTTCCTACGAAGGAAAATTAGTCGCAAGCGGAAACTTTGGCTCTGCTGAAAATATTTCAAGTCTGATTTATGTTGACGGTAAAGTAATAAATCTTGATTTAACAGTGATTCTCGATTTTGTTAACACTATTGATTCAAGAGGAAATCTGATTACGATTATTCTTGCAAAGGAAGGAAATCAATATAAAATAATTGAAACAAGCAGTGGAGAAATAATTCACAAGTTTGATTTGCCGTATTCAGAAAATTATTCAACTATGGCATTGGCTGATTTGAAGAATGATGGAGATAATTATCTTATAATTCCATCAAAAGAAAAATTGTTAGCATACAATCTTCGCGGAGCAATTGCTGATAATTTCCCATTAACAATTTCAGATGATGAATTCAACGGTTCAGTATTAGCTGCTGATATTGAAGGCGATGCAAAATCAGAAGTGATCGCTTTTACAAGAAAAGGAAATATCTATGCAATAAATGGTGGAAGTGGAAAAACAATAGATGGATTTCCGATTTCAATAGGTAAAAACAATACTGCTTATCCAATTTTGTTCAGCTTTGATGGTAGTATTTGTCTTGGTGTTTTGGACAGCGTAAATAATTTTTATGCCTGGAAAATTTCCCCAACTCAATCGCGTATAGATTGGGCTGAACTATACTCTGATAGAATGAATTCATCATTTCTGAAAAATGCAAATTCACAAAACAGAATCGAAGAATTTTTCCCCAAAAACAGAGCATACAATTATCCAAATCCTGTTTATGATGGAACAACTTCAATCCGTTATTATGTTTCTGAAAATTCAAAAGTAAATATTAAAATTCTTGATCTTGCCGGCGAACTTGTTGCTGAGCTGAATAATTATGCAACTGGCGGATTTGATAATGAAACAATATGGAATGTTTCTAACATTCAAAGTGGTGTTTACCTTGCTCGCATTGAAGCGACAACAGATTCTGGTAAGTCAGAAAATGTTACAATTAAAATAGCCGTCGTTAAATAACCAATGAACTTTTCCCAAAAATTTTCTATGAGATTTATAGTTATCTTCTTTCTGATGCTTTTCTCGGATATTCTTTTTGCTCAGTTTACAGAATTTCATCCTGAACTAAACTGGTTAACAATCAAAGGTAAGCATGTTCAGGTACATTATCACGAAGGTGCAGAAAGAACTGCTCAGGTTGTAGCAAAAATTGCTGATGAAATCTGGGAACCAATTTGTTCATTGTATGAATATGAACCTGATGTTGTTCATTATGTAATTAAAGATATTGATGACTATTCTAACGGAGCTACTTATTTCTTTGATAACAAAATTGAAATCTGGACAAGTGCTCTGGATTTTGATTTACGCGGAACTCACAACTGGCTTCGGAATGTAATAGCTCACGAATTTACTCATATGGTCCAGATTCAGGCATCAATGAAAAGCAAAAGAAGTCTGCCTGCTGTGTTTCTTCAGGTTTTAAGTTATGAAGATAAAAGAAGACCTGATATTCTTTATGGCTTTCCGAATGTATTAATTTCTTATCCGCTTGCTATGATAAATGTTCCTGCCTGGTTTGCAGAAGGAACTGCTCAGTATATGAGAAAAGAATTTGATTATGATCGCTGGGATACTCACCGTGATATGATTTTAAGATCTTATGCGCTCGATGGAAACATGTTAACCTGGAATGAAATGGGTGTTTTCGGTAAGACAAGTTTGGGTAATGAATCTGTCTATAATTCCGGTTTTGCGTTTACAAGATACATTTCTCAAAAATATGGCGAGAGCAAACTTAGAGAGCTTTCCAAAGCACTTGGTTACTTTGGAACATTTACCATTGATGCAGCATTCAGTAAAGTAATCGGTAAAGATGGAAATGAACTATACAATGAATGGAAAGAATTTTTAGTCAATGATTATAAAAATCGTTCTCTCAAAGTATCGGAAAACAAAGTCGAAGGCGATCAAATAGCTTCAGTTGGATTTGGAAATTTTTATCCGGTTTTTTCACACGATGGGAAAAAGGTTTACTACATTTCAAACAAATCATCAGATTACTTCAGTCCTGCATCAATTTTTGAGTATGATATTGAAACGAAAAAAGAAAAACCAATTGCAGGCGGTGTTCGTTCAACTTTTTCATGTATACCAAACACAAATAAAATTATTTATTCAAAAATCAGTGATGATAATCCAAACTGGTATAATGTTCACGACCTTTATGTTTATGATATTGACAAAGAAAAAGAAACAAGATTGACATATAATCTTCGTGCAAATCATCCTTCAGTTTCAAATGATGGTAAAAGCATTGCTTTTATCTTTCAGAAAGACGGAACAACAAATCTTGGGAAAGTTGATATTGATGGAAAAAATTTTCAGCAGTTAACTTTCTATTCAAATGGAGAACAGATTTATAATCCGAAATTTTCTCCTGACGATTCCAAAATTATTTTTGATTATTCATATCATCATACAAGAGACATCGCAATAATTAATTCTAATGGTGGAAAAGTTGAATTTATTCTTTCTACGGATAAAGATGAACGAAATGCGGTATTCAAATCTTCAGATGAAATTGTTTACTCTTCGGATGAAACTGGAATTTTTAATCTTTACTCATTGAATCTTACCACTAAAGAAAAGAAACAGCTTACGAATGTTATCGGCGGAGCATTTATGCCTGCTGTGAATTCAAATGGTGATATTGTTTATGCAGGATATACTTCTACTGGATACAAAATATTTTTAATTAACGCTGAAGAACAGAAAAAAGTAAAAGAAGGTATGAGTTATGTCTGGATTAACAATCCGCCTCTTGACGAAGATAAACCAAACGGAGACATTCATAAATTCAATATAGAAGCTTTAAGAAATTTTAATGATTACGAAGTGCCGGATTATGAAAAGAAAAGTTACAGCGGAGTTTTTTCAAATCTGAGTTTCTTTCCATTTCTGCGTTATGATAATTACAATACAGGAAATAAGTTCACAGAAAAACTTAAACCGGGTTTATTGGTTTCATCGAACGATATTCTTAATCGTTATGCAATTTTTGCCGGCGGTTCAATCAATACAAGATTGGAAAGAGATTTATTTCTTGTCTTCGATTATAAAAATAAATTACCCCTATTTAATTCAATCGGTTTAAGACCGGAACTATCAGTCGAACTTTACAGCATTAGTCGTAAAGCAAATGTTGATATATTTTTTGGAGCAGATACTGTTGGCAGTGTTGTAAATTATGATTTTATAATTCCTACTGATGTAACTTATGATTTGTTTGAAGCTGATTTTATCATCAGACACAGATTGTTCAGCAGAGACCAGAATCTCCAACTTAAGTTTGCATTTTCAACATATACTGCAACACTCGGAAGTTTCATTCTTCCTGATGATAACAATACACTTTATCCCTCAACGAAGGATAATTATTTTATTGGAAGAAATCTCGAAGCAAAATATACCTGGCTTTCAATTGCTCCATCAAAAGATGATGATATAAATCCTGTTGGAATGAATATCGAACTGACTTACAACTATGAGTTCAATAAATTTAATTCAGAAGGTGAATACACAATTAAAGATGGTTTTCTGGAACCGCTTTATCGTGATTTTAATTTTCATAAACTTGAATTGAAAACAGGGCTTTATTTACCCGTCTTTAAATCACATACTTTCAACACAACTTTGCGTCTTGGTTCAATTTTAGGTCCGACAGTCCCTGACTTTTTTGATTTTTATCTTGGTGGTTTAATCGGAATGAAATCTTATCCGTTTTATTCCATCAGCGGAAATGAAATTGCCTGGTTGAATTTTACTTACAGATTTCCACTGTTAAGAAATATTGATACAAAAATCGGACATCTATACATTGATAAAATTTTCTTCTCGGTAAATGCAGATATTGGTAATGCGTGGAATGGAAAAATTCCTGAAATTGACCAATTCAAAAAAGGTCTTGGTGCTGAGATCAGACTACAGCTTAACTCTTATTATTTATTCCCAACAAGTATATTCTTCCACGCAGCTTATGCTTTGGATGAATTTAATCGCGTTGTAAATAATCAGACAATCAGATATGGAAAAGAATGGAGTTTTTACGGTGGAGTATTGTTCGGTTTTGAAATTCTTAATTTTGGCAGTAATAAAAAAATCAGATGAGGATTTATTCAATGAAAAAATTATTTGTGATTTTAATCTTTGCAATAGTTAATTTCTCCTTTGCACAAGAAACACAACAAACAATTATCACAGGCAATCTTGCTTTTGATACAAAAATTATTTTGCAGGAATATCAATCTGTTGAAACGGCGCCGTTAAATTTGCAGCAAACATCTGATAAAAAATCTCCGGTACTTGCAGGTCTTTTCTCTGTTTTAGTTCCCGGCAGTGGTGAACTTTATACCGGTGAATATTTGAAGGCAGCGATTTTTGCTGTACTTGAAGCCGGATTGATTACTGCTGCCATTGTTTATAATAATAAAGGTGACAGTAAAACAGATGAATTTGAAAACTATGCTGATAATGTTTCAGATAATTCCGGTTGGAGTGTTGTTCGTTATGCTCAATGGATAAATCAATACAAAGACAAAAACATTCAGATAAATCCTGATCAGAATTTAAAACCCTGGCAAAGAGTAAGTTGGGAAGAACTGAACTCTGTTGAAAGGGAGATTCAGGGTTTTTCTCACACACTTGCACGCCACGGTGAACAACAGTATTATGAAATGATCGGCAAGTACCATCAGTTTTCTCCGGGTTGGTGGGATTTTAATGGCGGCAGTAACAATTCAGAAATTTCTCCGGCATTTAAATATTATTCAGGATTAAGAGGCGACGCAAATAATTTTTATAATTTGTCAACTGCAGCAGTAATTGGAATTTACATAAACCATTTTTTAAGCGGACTTGATGCAGTTTGGTCTGCTGTTCAGTTTAATAAAAATCTTGCGGTCAAAGTCAGAATGGATACTTATCAGTTAACAGACAGAGCGGAATTATTTCCTGCCGTGTATCTCAAATACAATCTTTAATTTTGCAGAGGAAAATTTTTTCTTTGCAAATTCAGAATTAAAAATATGAAATTACCACTTGTAGCAATTGTTGGAAGACCAAATGTAGGTAAGTCAACTTTATTTAATCGCCTTCTCGGAAAGCGCGATGCAATAGTTGATGATGTAAGCGGTGTTACACGCGACAGAAATTATGGAGAAAGCGATTGGTCCGGAAAAAAATTCAGATTGATTGACACCGGTGGTTATGTACCGGAATCTTCAGACCTCTTCGAATCAGCAATCCGTGAACAGGTTGAAACAGCAATTAACGAATCTGACGCTATAATCTTTCTTCTTGACTACAGATCAGGATTAAACCCGATTGATAAGATAATTGCTAATATGCTCCGACAATCCGGCAAAAAATATTTTGTTGTTGTTAACAAAGTTGATAATGAAATTCAGAAACAGGCATTAAGTGAATTTTATGAACTTGGAGTTGAAAGTATTTACAACATCAGCGCTTTAAGCGGAAGACAACTTGGTGATTTGCTTGATGATATTACAGCAGACTTTCCTCAAATTGATGAAATTCCCGAAGACCCAAGATTAAAAATTGCAATTGTTGGAAGACCTAATGTCGGAAAATCTTCTCTGACTAATGCCTTACTGGGACAGGAAAGAAGTATTGTTACAGATATTCCCGGTACAACCCGTGACAGTATTGATTCAATTCTTAAATTTTATGGTGAAGAAATCGTTTTGATTGATACTGCCGGACTAAGAAAAAAAAGCAAAGTTCAGGAGAGCATTGAATTCTTTTCCAATATCAGAACTTACAAAGCAATTGGTGAGTGCGATGTGGCGGTTGTTCTGATTGATGCCAGGCTTGGATTTGAAAGTCAGGATCAGAAAATTATAGATGAAGTCATCCGCTGGAGAAAAGGATTAATAATTGCTGTTAATAAATGGGATCTGATTGAGAAAGATCAGAATACTGCACTGCAGTTTGAAAGAGCAATCAGGAATAAATTAGGAACCGCAGATTTTGCTCCGATAATTTTTATTTCCGCATTAACAAAACAAAGAATTTATAAGCTAATTGAACTAAGCAAACAGGTTGAAGCTGAAAGAAAAAAGAAAATTCCTACAAGTCAGCTTAATGATGAAATTCTTCCTGAGATTGAAAAAAATCCTCCGCCAGCAACTAAAACAGGAAGAGAAGTAAAAATAAAATATATCACACAGGTTGGAACTCATTATCCCATATTTTTATTCTTTACGAATTATCCCAATCAGGTTGCTGATCATTACAAAAGATTTCTTGAAAATCTTCTTCGCAGAAAGTATGGCTTCGAAGGTGTTCCTTTAACTTTATCATTCAAATCAAAATCAAAAGAGTTTAAATGAAAAATTTATACATAGCTGATCATCCTTTAATTAAAAAAGATTTAACTATTCTCAGGGATAAAAACACACAACCGGAAATTTTCAGATCAGCTCTTCAAAGAATTTCAAATTTGCTTGCCGCAGAGATATCTAAAAATATTTCTCTGGAAGAAATTGAAGTCGAAACTCCGCTTGAAAAAACAGTTGGTCACAAATTGAAGAAACAAATTGTTCTTGTTCCGGTTTTAAGAGCTGGTCTTGGAATGGTAAATGGTTTTCTGGAACTCATTCCTGATTCAAAAGTCGGTCACATTGGTTTGCAAAGAAATGAAGAAACTCTTGAGCCGATTGAATATTATTTTAAAACGCCATCAGAGCTGGAAAAATCAGATGTAATTCTGCTTGATCCAATGCTTGCAACAGGAGGAAGTGCTTCAGGTGCAATTACTTATCTCAAAAACAAAGGTGCACTCACAATATATTTTGCCTGTATTGTTGCAGCTCCTAGAGGTGTGCAAAGAATAAATTCAGATCATCCGGATGTTAAAATTTATTCTGCCTCTCTCGACAGAGAATTAAACAATAAAGGTTACATTCTTCCCGGATTAGGTGATGCTGGTGACAGAACTTTTGGCACACTTTAGAAATATCATTCCTGCATTCCTGATTTTTACTTTTTCAATAGCTGCACAATCTTATCCTGACAGCAAAGTTGATGAACTTTTGCGAAAAGGAATAGATAAGATTATTAACCAGCAATATGAAGATGCAAAAGAAATATTTTCAGAATTAGATAAAATCAGAAGTGATATTCCTTTAGGTAAGATTTATCTTGCCGCAACCGAGATTGCAAAAAGTTATGATTATGAATCGCCTTTCAATGATAAACTGATTACTGAATATCTTGAATCAGCAAAAGCAATTTCGAAAAAGTTAATTGAAAAGGAGAATAAAAATATCTGGAATAAATATTTCCTCGCTTTAACCGAAGGTTACATCGCTTACTACGATGCTATTCGCGGAAGCTGGCTTCAGGCAATATCAACCGGCTTGAATTCTATTTCTTTGTTCGAAAATATACTTGAAGAAGATAGTTCATTTCACGATGCTTACATTGCCATTGGAACTTTTAAATATTGGAAAAGTGCTAAAACAGAATTTCTTAACTGGCTTCCTTTTATTGATGATGAAAAAGATTTGGGAATAAAGTTTTTATTATTCGCTGTTAATAACTCATCTTACAATTATCATCTTGCAGTAAATTCATTAATCTGGATCTATATAGACCAGAAGCGCTTTGGCGATGCAATTGAGCTTGCACAAAAAGCATTGAGTAAATATCCTGATTCGAGAATATTCAGATGGGGATTAGCAAGAGCTTATGAAGATATTGATACTGAAAAATCAATCAAAGAATACTTAAAAGTATTGAACTCCTATCCGGCTTCACTAAAATCAAATAAAGTAAATGAAGTTACTCTGAAACACATCATCGCTCAGCAATATTATAAGATTGGGAAAAAATCTGAGGCGAAAAAGTTTTGTGAAGAAATTCTTAGTGTAAAGGATTACTCCGATTTCGAAAAGGATAAGCTCGATAAAAGACTGAAAAGAGTTAAAACTCTTTATAAAGAACTGATCAGTTATTAAATATTGCCCTCCAATACACCTGACTTTAAGTAATCCCAAAAATAAAGTAAATTCCATCCGGAATTTTATGATACTATAAAAATGGCTTTAGATAATCCTAAATATCAAAAAATGCTTGATGCTTTATTGAACAACTGCAGAAAAAATCTGCCTAAAGTTGATGAAGCATTAATCACCAAAGCATTTGAATATGCTATTGAAGCACATAAAAATGACCTTCGTGCATCAGGCGAGCCGTATTTTACTCATCCGTATGAAGTTGCCAACATAGTTGTTGAAGAATTCCCTTTAGATGATATAACAGTAATCAGTGCATTGCTTCACGATGTTGTGGAAGATACTGAATTCACTCTCGAGATTCTTTCGAAAGAATTCGGGAAAGAAGTAGCTGAGATTGTTGACGGCGTTACAAAGATAAGCGGAATTTTCAGAGGACACGAAATAACCAAAGCAGAGAACTATCGAAAACTTTTGCTTTCGATGGTCAAAGATGTTCGTGTTATTCTTGTAAAGTTTGCTGACAGATTACACAATATGCGGACGCTTGAATTTGTTAGTCCGGATAAGCAAAGAAGAATTGCACAGGAAACACTTGAAATTTATGCGCCGTTTGCTCATCGCTTCGGGCTTGCAAAAGTAAAATGGGAACTTGAAGATTTATCATTCAAATTTCTGAACAGGGAAGCTTATGAGGAGCTTGCCAGAAAACTTAAAGCTAAAAGAAAAGACAGGGAAGCTTACATCAAAAAATTTTCTGAACCCATCATTAAAAAATTAAATGAATATAAACTCAAGTATGAATTAAGCGGCAGACCTAAGCACCTTTACAGCATTTACAGAAAAATGGTCAGAAGAAATAAACCATTTGAAGAGATTTATGATTTATTTGCTGTGCGAATTATTCTTGATACTGATGATGCAAATGCCTGTTACACAGTACTTGGGATCGTAAACCAAATTTACCTTCCTGTTCCTGACCGTTTCAAAGATTATATTTCTATTCCCAAGACAAACAACTATCAGTCAATTCACACAACAGTTGTCGGACCAGAAGGAAGACTGGTTGAAGTTCAGATAAGAACCAGACAAATGCACGAGATTGCAGAAAAAGGTGTTGCTGCTCACTGGAGGTACAAAGAAAATAAAACTGCTTCAGATAAAGAACTCGAAAACTGGGTAAACTGGATTCGTGACATTTTTGAAAATGCTTCTAAAGATGAGCAGAAGAAAGAACTTATGGAAAGCTTCAAGCTTAATCTTTATCAGGATGAAATTTATGTGTTCACACCAAAAGGCGATTTAAGAAGGTTGCCGGTTGGTTCAACTCCTGTTGATTTTGCTTTTGATATTCATAGTAAAGTCGGACATCATTGCATAGGTGCAAAAGTGGACGGCAAGATTGTCCCGCTTGATACTGAACTTCACAGTGGTGATCAGGTCGAAATTATCACATCAAAAAATCAGCATCCAAATAAAAACTGGTTAAAGTTTGTCAAGACGCATAAAGCAAGAAATGAAATCAGGAAATGGCTGAATAAAGAAGAACAGGAGATAATTGAAAAGGGGAGAGAGATATGGGAGAAAAAAATTAAAAAACTGAAATTGAATTTTAATCCTGATGAACTGCTCCGTCTTGCACATCTTAATAAGTATGATAATGTAAGGCAATTCTTCAAAGCAATTGCTCAGGGCTTGATAAATGTTGATGATGTTATTACTGCAAACAAAGAAAGAGAAGAAAAAGAAAAACAAAAGGATCTTGAGTTTGATAAATTTGCAAATGTTGCCCGCAGTGATATTGGTGGAATTTTAGTTGATGGTAAAAAATCCGGAATACTTTATACTTATGCAAAATGCTGCAATCCGATTCCGGGTGATCCTGTTATCGGATATATTACTGTAGGAGAAGGAATAAAAATTCATCGTAAAAACTGTGTGAACCTTTTGAATTTATCTGTGCAGGATTCTTCCAAACTTGTCAATGTTCAATGGCCTGAAACAGAAGACAATTTATTTGTAGCCGGCTTAACAATCCGCGGCGAAGACAGACCCGGAATTTTGAATGATATCTCTCATACAATTGTAACATACCGGAATACAAACATTAAATCAATAAACATCAACACAACTGATTCAACATTTGAAGGCAGTGTAACTGTTTATGTTCAGAATCTTGAACATCTCAACAGAATAATAGAAAGACTAAAAAAGGTACAGGGAATTTATTCAGTTGAAAGATTTGAAAGCACAATATGAATGATGAAAAGCTGACCAGAATAATGTCAATTG
>CALHAB010000166.1 GCA_937934185.1 uncultured Ignavibacterium sp.
TTATGTCAACACAACCATTTTTACTTGAGTTAACCGAGAATCAGATAATGATTCGCGATACCATCCGAGATTTCGCTGAAAAGAACATCCGCCCTGTTATTATGGAATATGATGAGTCACAAAAATTTCCGATGGAAATAATGCAGAAGCTTGGTGAGCTTGGATTTATGGGTATCCTCGTCCCTGAAGAATATGGCGGAGCCGGACTTGGTTACATTGAATATGCTTTAATCATAGAAGAACTTGCGAAGGTTGATCCTTCTGTCGCACTTTCAGTTGCAGCACACAATGGACTTTGCACAAACCATATTAATCTTTTTGGAAATGAAGAGCAGAAAAGAAAGTACCTTCCAGATTTAGCAAGCGGAAGAAAAATAGGTGCGTGGGGTTTAACTGAAGCCGCTTCAGGAAGTGATGCAGCCAGTTTAAAAAGTTTTGCAGTGAAAGATGGCGATTTCTGGATTTTAAATGGCAGTAAACAATTTACTACTCACGGCACAGTTGGTGAGACCTATGTTGTAATGGCTATTACAAATAAAGAAGCCGGCAAAAAAGGAATTTCTGCTTTCATACTTGAAAAAGGTTTTGAGGGATTGATCGTCGGTAAGAAAGAAAATAAACTTGGAATGCGTGCCAGCGATACAACTCAGCTTGCATTTGAAAATTGTAAAGTGCCGAAAGAAAATTTACTTGGTCAGGAAGGAATGGGATTTATAAATTCAATGCAGGTTCTTGAAGGCGGCAGAATTTCAATTGCTGCACTAAGTGTCGGACTTGCGCAAGGTTGTCTTGATGCTTGCCTCAAATACACTAATGAACGAAAGCAGTTCGGAAAATTTTTATCTGAGTTTCAGGCAACACAGTTTAAGCTGGCGGAAATGCACACAAATATTGAAGCAGCAAGAATGCTTACATATCGTGCTGCGTGGATGAAGGATAACGGAATTCCAAATACAAAAGAAGCAGCTGAAGCAAAATTATTTGCTAGTGAGATTGCGGAAAAAGCTGCAAGTGAAGCTGTGCAAATGTTTGGCGGATATGGATACATCAAAGAATATCCTGTTGAAAAATTTTATCGTGATGTAAAACTACTAACAATCGGCGAAGGTACATCGGAAATACAAAGAATAGTGATTGCAAAAGATTTACTTAAGGATTAAGCCTCTCCCCAACCCTATCCAAATGAGAGGGAGTTTTTAATAATAAAAAATGAATAATATGAAAACTATCGGAACAGAAATTAACGCAAATGAAATATCTCTCAAGAGAGAAGATTATCAAAAAGAATTGCTGAGGAAAATCGAAGGCATAAAAGAAAAGGTTCGTGAAGGCGGTGGAAAGAAAGCAATTGAAAAGCACAAAGCTAAAGGCAAACTTACAGCACGGGAAAGAATTGCAAAGCTTATTGATAATCCAAACGAATTTTATGAACTAAGCACTCTTGCTGCATATGGAATGTACGAAGAATTTGGCGGTGCTCCATCATCAGGAACTATTTATGGAATCGGAAAAATTCACAACCGACTTTGTGTTGTTGTTGCTAATGATGCTACCGTTAAAGCCGGTGCGTGGTTTCCGATAACTGCAAAGAAAAATCTTCGTGCTCAGGAAATTGCAATGGAAAACCGATTGCCTATTATTTATCTCGTTGACAGTGCAGGCGTTTTTCTTCCTTTGCAGGATGAAATCTTTCCCGACAAAGAACACTTCGGAAGAATCTTTCGCAACAATGCTAAAATGTCCTCGATGGGAATTCCACAGATTGCTGCGATAATGGGACCTTGCGTTGCTGGTGGTGCTTATCTACCAATTATGTCTGATGAAGCTTTAATCGTTGAAGGCGAAGGTTCAGTTTTTCTAGCTGGTGCACATCTTGTAAAAGCAGCAATTGGTGAAGTTATTGACAATGAATCGCTCGGTGGTGCAAGAGTTCAGTCAAACATTTCCGGCGTTACAGATTACATTATGAAAAATGATGAAGAATGTATTGAGCAAATCAGAAATTTAGTTTCTAAGTTTGGTGATTTTCCGAAAGCAGGATTTAATAGAATTGAATCAAAAGAACCAAAGTTTAATCCAAAAGAAATTTACTCACTTCTTCCTGAAGACACAATCAAACCTTATGATATGTATGAAGTGATTGCAAGAATAGTTGACAACTCAGAGATTGATGAGTACAAAGCCGGATATGGTAAAACTGTCATTACAGCTTATGCAAGAATTGACGGCTGGGCAGTTGGAATAGTTGCTAATCAAAGAAGTGTTGTGAAAACTGAAAAAGGCGAAATGCAGATTGGTGGTGTTATCTATTCCGATTCTGCAGATAAAGCAACACGATTTATTATGAACTGCAATCAGAAAAAAATTCCTTTATTGTTTTTACAGGATGTAACAGGATTTATGGTTGGCAGCAAAGCTGAGCACGGCGGAATAATTAAAGACGGTGCAAAGATGGTAAATGCAGTTGCAAATTCTGTTGTACCGAAAATTACAATAATAGTTGGAAACAGTTTTGGTGCAGGCAATTATGCAATGTGCGGTAAAGCTTATGATCCACGATTCATCTTTGCATATCCGAACGCTAAAATTTCTGTGATGGGAGGAAATCAGGCAAGCAGTGTATTGCTTGATATAAAACTTAAACAGGAAGAAAAGAGCGGACATAAATTCAGCGAAGAAGAAAAACAAAAACTTCTGAACGATATACTCAAATCTTACGATGAAAAAAGTAATCCGGTTTATGCATCAGCAAGATTATGGATTGATGAAATAATTGATCCGGCAAAAACGCGTGAATGGATTTCGCTTTGTTTAGAAATTGCAAATCATAATCCTGAAATACCAAAATTTAATCCGGGAGTAATACAAGTCTGACTAAATGAAAGATAAGAATTAATCCTGATCTTCCTTCGTAAAGATTTTTAGACGAATTATATTTAATTGTCAATTCCAAAAAATTTTAATGCCAGACAATAAACTAGATAAAATAAAGAACATCATAGTTAAAGAATGTAATCCAAAAAGGATTATTCTTTTTGGTTCCAGAAGCAAAGGAAATTTTTCTGAATTTTCAGATTACGATATTGCCATCGAAACTGATAAATTAAGCTTCAGAGATTTGAGAAAACTTAAAGAAAAAATTAACGATGCAATAGGTTTACATAGCGTTGATATAGTTTTATTGAATGATGTAGATAAAAAATTTCAGAAAATAATTTTAGAAACAGGTAAAGTAGTTTATGAAAAGCGATCTAATATATTCATTTGAAAAATTCAGAAAAGCATTAAACAGACTTGATGAAGGTGTTAAAAAAGCTAAAGACCAGCTTGATAATGACGGAGTAATACAAAGGTTTGAATTTACATTTGAATTAATGTGGAAAACTTTAAGATTGTTTTTATTATCAGAAGGAATAATTACTAATTCCCCTCGGGAAGCACTTAAGGAAGCATTCAGATTTGGTTTAATTTCAGATGAAGAATGTTTCATCGATATGCTTGAAGATAGAAATCAAACCTCTCACATATATAGTGAAGAAATCTCAAAAAGCATATTAAATCGAATTAAAAAAAATTATCTGCCGGTTCTGAAAAAACTATCCGTTGAATTAAATAAAAGAATTATCACATAAAGCTACGACTGTTAAATCTAAGCTCTCATTAATCTCTGAGCACATCACTTTTTTATATGCCTGACAATTAAAAAGGATGAGAACATTACTTCAGTGCTAAGATTCCCTCCTTTACCCTTGCAAAAAATAATGTGAAGTAATGTCTCATCTGTTTTGATTGTTGGTGGAAGTTAGTATTTAATTTTTAAACGACCCGATGCAACTGTGTAGTTATAACAATCTACCACTTCAATTTTATATGTACCTGGTTTGTAAAAAGTAATTTTTTGCCAGAACCAACTCCAATTTCTGTTTACATTTTGATTAAAAGAATTATCATACTTCTTGTTACCATAACTATCAATTTTATAAATATAATATGTAACCTCATCGCAGTTTATTTGATAAGATAAACGCACTAATGCATAAAGGTATCCGCCATCGCTGGGAATTGTAAATTCATCAGATGCATTATTAGGGTATCCATCGCTTGTTACTCCCTCACAAAAGAATAACTGCTGAGAGAAAATTTGAAAAGAAAAGAATATTAAGAATAA